>CAZPCM010000089.1:0-11250 GCA_964585085.1 uncultured Propionibacteriaceae bacterium | reverse complement strand
CCAGGAGCGCGAGTGGTAGGCGGAGTTGTGTCCCAGTTCGCCGTCCGCCCCAGCCCACTCGTCCCAGATCGAGATGCCGTTGGCGTGCAGCCAGGCCAGATTCGTTTCTCCGCGCAGGAACCACAGCAGTTCCCCGAAGATCGAACGGGTGTGCAGCCGCTTGGTGGTCAGCAGGGGGAAGCCTTGACCGAGGTCGAAGCGCATCTGGTAGCCGAACACGCTGCGGGTGCCGGTGCCCGTGCGATCCGGCTTGTCCACGCCATGAGCGATGACGTGCTCGAGCAGGTCGAGGTAGGCCTTCACGCCGGATCCTCCTTCAGCAAGGCTCGCAGCAGCGGGACGACCGCCCGGACGGCCTTACCCCGGTGGCTGATGGCGTCCTTCTGATCGGGTGTGAGTTCCGCGTTGGTCACGCTGTTCCCGTCGGCGATGAAGATCGGATCGTAGCCGAAGCCGTTGGCTCCCTTCGGTTCGAGCACCAGCCGTCCCGGCATCTCACCGCGGACCACGTGCTCGACCCCGTCCCGGCCGACGAGCGCCATGGCGCACACGAACCGGGCGGTCCGCTCCGCTGGGGAGGTGTCGGCCAACTGCGCAATCAGCAGGTCGAGATTGGCCTGGTCGCCTGCTCCTTTGCCCGCCCATCGCGCAGATCGGACGCCCGGCATGCCGTTGAGCAGGTCGACTTCCAGCCCGGAATCGTCGGCGACCGCGAGGTAGCCGCTCGACCGGGCCGCCGCGCGGGCCTTGAGCAGCGCATTGCCCTCGAAAGTGCGCTCGGTCTCCTCGGGCTCCGGGTAGGGCGGCACCTCGTCCAGCCCGATCACGCGCGCGGGCACCCCCTCCGCCTCGAGGACTCGGCGTAGCTCCGCCGCCTTCTTGGCGTTGTGGGTGGCCACCACCACCACACTCATCGACGCAACGCCTCGGCCTGGATGCGGGCCAGGTCCCCGCAGCCCTTCACGCCCAGGTCGATCAACCCGTCCAGCACGGGCCGCGGGAACGGCAGGCCTTCGGCCGTCCCCTGGACCTCGACGAAGTCACCACGCCCGGTGACGACGAGATTGAGGTCGACGTCGGCCGCGGAATCCTCCGCGTAGCACAGGTCCAGGAGCGGGACTCCCCCGACCATGCCCACCGACACCGCCGCGACCGAGTCGAGCAGAGGTTCGCCGGCCAGCCGGTCCCGCCCCCGCAGCCACTCCACGGCGTCTGCCAACGCGACGTAGGCTCCGGTGATGGACGCCGTCCGGGTCCCCCCGTCGGCCTGCAACACGTCACAGTCCAGGACGATGGTGTTCTCGCCGAGCGCCTGGTAGTCGATCACGGCCCGCAGGGATCGACCGATGAGACGACTGATCTCGTGGGTCCGCCCGCCGATCCGGCCACGGACCGATTCGCGCTCGTTGCGGTCGTGGGTCGCTCGGGGCAGCATCGCGTATTCGCTGGTGACCCAGCCCAGGCCTGTGCCCTTGCGCCAGCGGGGCACGCCCTCGGTCACCGAGGCCGCCACCAGGACCCTGGTCTTGCCGAACTCGACCAGGACCGATCCCTCGGCATGGTCGAGCCAGTTACGGGTGATGGACACCGGACGCAACTCCTCGGAGCGCCGGCCATCGGTACGGGTCTGTTCGGGCATGGCCACACCTTACTGCCCGGGGCCGACAGCCCTCGGAGGGCCCGATCTTGCACCCTTGATACCCCCTGGGGTATAGTTGGGACTGTTCCCACGACCTGAAGGAGTCATCAACCATGTGCAGCCCCATCACTTGCAGGACCTGCGGCAAGACCACCTGGAGCGGCTGCGGCCAGCACGTCGCTCAGGTGAAGGCCCGCGTCCCGGCATCTCAGTGGTGCGACGGCCATGCCGGCCAGGCCTCCGCCGGCGGCGGCAGCGCGTTCTCCCGGTTCTTCGGACGCTGATGTGAGAGTCGCCCCGAAGCTGGTGGCGCTGGCGATCGTGCTCGCCGGCGCCACCACCGCGTGTTCGTCATCCTCCACCGTCAGCACCTCCACCGGCCCGACCGCGACCAGCGCACCTTCGCTGGGAGCAGCACTCTCCGCCGGCGACTTCGCCGAAGCCCTGAAGCGCCCGGGCACCGTGGTCCTCGACGTGCGCACGGCCGAGGAGTACGCCGCCGGCCATCTGCCGGGCGCGATCAACATCGATGTCAGCGGCCCCGATTTCGCCGCGAGCGTGGGCGCCCTGGATCCGACCGCCAGCTATGCGCTCTACTGCCGCAGCGGCAACCGCTCCGGCGTAGCCATGCAGGCCATGCAGGGGATGGGTTTCACCAACGTGTACCACCTCAGCGGAGGCATTAACGCCTGGACCGCGGCCGGCGGCGACATCGTCAAGGGCTGACCCGATCTCAGCGTGCGCTCAGCCGATGACGGTGTAGACCTGCTCCACACCGCCGACAAAGCCGCCCATGAGCCGCCGTCCGATGCCCTCGAACTTCTCGGGGCTCCCGGTGGTCAGGAAGCGCAGTTCCGGTTTGCGTGGCTCGGTGTGCAGCAGTCCCTGGTCGGTGAGCGTGGCGAAGGTCTCCCTGGCGCACTCCTCAGCCGAGGAAACCAGGGTGATGTCCTCACCGATCACGTAGGAGATCACACCGGCCAACAACGGGTAGTGGGTGCAGCCCAGGATCAGGGTGTCGATGCCCGCCTCGCGGAGGGGCAGGAGGTAGCTGCGCGCCGCCTTGAGCAACTCGGGGCCACCGGTGATCCCGGCCTCGACGAAGTCCACGAAGAGCGGACATGGCATGGTGACAAGCTCCACCCCGGGGACCGCGGTGAGCGCATCGTCATAGCTGGCTGAGGTGGCCGTGGCCTCGGTACAGATGACACCGATCCGCCCGGTCTTGGTGACCCGGACGGCCCGCCTCGCGGCAGGCAGGATCACGTCCACCACCGGTACGTCATAGCGCTCCCGGGCATCGCGGAGCACCGCAGACGAGGCCGAATTGCACGCGATGACCAGGGCTTTCACCCCCAGTCCGACCAGATAGTCCAAGCATTCCAGGGCGTACTCGCGCACCTCGGGGATGCTCTTGGTGCCGTACGGAGCCCGCGCCGTGTCGCCCAGGTAGATCATGTCCTCGTTGGGCAGCTGGTCGAGGATGGCCCGGGCCACGGTGAGCCCGCCGAACCCGGAATCGAAGATCCCGATCGGGGCGTCACTGGCTGTCACGGCCACTGACTCTAGGCCCGCGGCATCATTGGTACAAAAGCCGGCCAAGGAGGCGTGTGGTGTCCGATCCCCCCATCGACGTGGCCCGCCTGCTCGACCGGGCGATGCGGTTGCTGGACGAGGCCTGGAAGGCGTTGGGCCGGCCGGCGCCACCGAGCCCTCCGAAGCCCCCGTCGCAGGCACGGCGGAGTCCTCCGGACCTGTGGTGATCCGCCACCCACCGGGGGGTCAGCGCCGAAGCGTCAGCGCCACCAGCGCCGGCCCGCGGCGGTTGAGAGACGGCCCGGCCGCGCCGCAGCCGGGCGTGCCGTCCTGACGTCCGGACAGGCACCCGCCGCAGCCGGACGACGGGCACCCCACCGCCAACTCCCGGGCCTCGATCCGGCCGAGTCTGACCAGGTGGTCCACCCCGGCCCTGACCACCTCGGCTGGCAGGCCCGTCCGCGACGCGACGTCCTCCAGCGAGCCGGCCCCGTCGGCGAAGGTGGCCAGCACGACCCGCAGCGGCCCCGTGCTCACCAGAAGATCCGTCCGACTTGGAAGATCGCCACCGCCAGGGTCCACGCCACCGCCAATTGGAGGGCGACGCCGAACAGCGTCCAGCGCCAGCCGATCTCGCGCCGCTGGGCCGCCAGCGTGGCCACGCAGGGGGTGTAGGCGAGCAGGAAGACGAGGAAGGCCACGACCGCCGGGTAGGGATGCCCGCCCGAGGAGGCGGTGAAGTCAGCCTTGATGCGCTCCCCCAGACGTGCGTCGTCAGCCACGGACGGGTCGTCGAGGGCGTAGGTCTGGGCCCAGGACGAGATCACCGCTTCCTTGGCCACGAAGCCCACGACCAGGGCCGAGGTGGTCCGCCACTGGGCGAACCCGGCAGGCTCGAAGACAGGGGTGACCGCCTGTGCGGCGACGGCGTAGGCGGAGTCCTCGACCCGGACCTGGGCGAAAGCGCCGTCCCCGCGCACCGGGATCGACTGCAGCAGCCACACCGCGCACACGGTGGCGACGATGATGCCCGAGGCGGTCTTCAAGAACCCCTGCAGGCGGACCCAAGTGACCGAGGCCGTCAGCCGCAAGGTCGGTCTCTGGTACGGCGGAAGGTCCAGCACCAGCGGGTCAGCGCCCATCGTGCGCCACAACGTTCTCCGCAGCAGCAGGCCGACCAGCACCACGAGGTGGATCGACACCACATACATCGCGAACACCACGGTCCCGGCGTACTGGCCGAAGAACGTGGTGGCGAGGAGCACATAGACGGTCAGGCGTGCCGAGCACGACGTGAAAGGCACCAGCAACGCCGTGAGGATCCGCTGGCGGACGCCCGGCAGGATCCGGGTGGCACTGATCGCCGGGACATTGCAGCCGAAGCCGACGATCAGCGGAAGGAAGGCCTTGCCGGGCAAGCCGAGCCAGCGCATCAGCCGATCGGTCACCACCGCTGCGCGGGCGAGGTAGCCGGAGTCCTCCAACAGCGCCAACAGGACGAACATCAGCGCCATCAACGGAGCGAAGGTGAGGAGCATGCCAACGCCGGCGATCAGCCCGTCCACCACTAGGCCCTCAAGCCAGCCTCCGCCGAGCCCGAAGGCCTCGAGAACGGCCCGGGCCCCGGTGGAGATGGGGCCGGTGAACAGCCCGTCCAGCACGTCCTGCAGTGGCGCGGCCACCGTGGTGGTGACCTGGAACACCGCCCACATCACACCCAGAAAGATCAGCGGACCGAACACCGGGGCGGTCACCCAGCGATCCACCTTGTCCGACAGCGATGCTCTGGCCGCGCCGGACGAACGGCTGCCGGCCTCGACCGCCGCCGCCACCCAGCCGAAGCGTTCATCGTCGACGGCCAGCGGGTCGTCGGAATCGGACGGCCCGACCCGTGGTTCCGGCACTGGCGAGGCCAGCGACTCCACCACGGCGTGGGCCAGATCGGGCAGGCGTTCGCGGCGGCGCGGATCGATGCCCACGACAGGGCAGCCGAGGACGTCAGCCAGCGCACCGTCGTCTACCTCGATGCCTCGATGCCGGGCCACGTCCAGCATGGTCAGCGCGACCACGACCCGGAGGTGGTGCTCGCGGATCTGGGCGACGAGGTAGAGGCTGCGCGCCAACTGGGCCGCGTCCACCACCACCACACACACATCGGGCCGTCCGTCCTCCGGGACGTCGATGAGCAACTCGCGAGTGAGTTGCTCATCGGGTGAGTGGGGGTCGAGGGAGTACGCGCCGGGCAGGTCGACCAGGGTGATGTCGAGACGCGCCGCCTCAGGCGGGCAGTCGCACACCTCACAGGCGCACGCTGCCGAGCTGCGCGTGGTGCGCCACACCCCGCGGGCCACTTCGACGGTGGTCCCCGGCCAGTTGCCCATGGTCACCCGTGCTCCGGTCAGGGCGTTGAAGAGCGTCGACTTACCGGCGTTCGGGGCGCCCACAAGGGCGACCACCGGGGCGTCGGCCCCGGCTCCGACACCCGGACCGGGACTGTGGCAGGTGGCCTTGACCGAGGACGGCTGCGACACGGCCAGCGGCAGGGTCAGTCCCCCCGCCCTCGCGGGCGCGGACGAGTTGGTCACTTCCGGGTTACTTCCGCCACCAGCACCCTGAGCAGGTCGCGTCCCAGCGCGATCCGCGAGCCGGCCAGCGCGGCGATCCGGCCCCCGCCGGCGGTCGTGTGGATCAGCGTCAACTGCGCCCCACGCCGCAGCCCGAGCGCCGAAAGCCGGCGCAGAGTCGGCTCGGGTGCGGCCGCCTCGATCAGGGTCAGCGGCGTGCGCAAGGGAGCGTCCGCCAGGATCAGGCCGTGTGCCATGTAAGTAAGGCTACCCTAACCCGTGCGGATTTTGCCAACTTCTTCGTTGCTCAAATGCGGCCTGGCGCCGGCCGCGCGACCCGACCGGGCCGCGTCCTCACTGCAACGAAAGCAGGCGCTCGCTGAGATAGGCCAGCCACTCGTAGACCTCGTAGAGGAGGGCGCGCGGGTCGCTCTCGGGTAGCTCACGCAACTCCTCGAGGTCATCGGCGTGCTCAATGCCGAGACGAACTGCCAGACTCAGCCGTACGGCGGTGAGCGTCTTGAGCCAGGCGTCGCTGTCGACGACCCGCAGGCTGACCGGCTTCGTTCCGGCTTCGCTGTCGGCCAGGTTGGTGGCCACGACCTCGGCGTGCTCGATCCGCTCGTGGCGCTGTTGGGTCTGGGTGAACCGGCGAAACTCCGCCGAGGCTTCGGCGTCGTGGGGATAGGCGTCGGGGAACAGTCGGCGAATCACCGGGTCGGAGCGGTCCAGCTCGTCGCCGGTGGCGAGTTCGGCCTGCCAGCGCTGGAACTCGTCGGCGCCGGCCAAGGCCGTGTCCTCGGCGTGCAGCAACTCGCTCAGCTGGTCCACCAGCGATTCCAGCAGGGCGACCTCGAACTCGGAGAGCCGGATCAGGATCTGCGAACCCTTCCGGCGGAACTCCCTCACGAGGCCCTTTCCAGAGTCGCCCACAGCCCGTAGGCGTGCATCGCGTTCACATCGCGCTCCATCTGCTCGCGCAGGCCGCTGGCCACCACGGCCTTGCCGAGCGTGTGCACTTCCATCATCAGGCGACTGGCCTTGTCCTTGGGGTAACCGAAGTAGGTCGCGAAGACGTGGGTCACATAACTCATCAGGTTGACCGGATCGTCCCAGACGATGGTGACCCAGGGGGTCAGGTCCACGCCCTCCGCCGTCGGGCGATCGGCCAGAGCGGTCCCAGTGCCCGGCTGATCAGGCTTCTCGGACGAGCTCATGGAGCCATTGTGGCAGAGCCCCTCAGTAGGCTGAACGGCATGAACTCCGCACCAGCCCCAGATCCCGTGCGGCCATCGACCGCTCTGCTCACCGACCATTACGAGCTGACCATGGTCAGGGCCGCGATGGGTTCGGGAACCGCGTTCCGGCGCAGCGTCTTCGAACTCTTCGGACGCCGGCTACCGTCCGGTCGTCGCTACGGGGTCGTGGCCGGCGTGGGCCGCGCGCTGGATGCCATCGAGGACTTCCACTTCGATTCCGACGCCCTGAGCTTCCTGCTGCGCACCGGCGTGGTCGATGACGAACTGGCGTCCTGGCTGGCCGACTACCGGTTCACCGGGAACGTGTGGGGCTACCCCGAGGGCGAGGCCTACTTCCCCGGATCCCCGCTGCTCATCGTGGAGGGCAGTTTCGCCGAGGCCTGCATCCTCGAAACGGTGCTGCTCTCTGTTTACAACTACGACTGTGCGGTCGCGTCCGCCGCCTCCCGGATGACCGCGATGGCCGGCAACCGGCCCTGCATCGAAATGGGGTCGCGGCGGACCAACGAGTGGTCGGCGGTCGCCGCCGCCCGGGCTGCCTACGTGGCCGGCTTCAAGGCCACGTCCAACCTGGAGGCGGGCCGCCGCTACTCAGTCCCGACCACCGGGACGGCGGCGCACTCGTTCACCCTGCTGCACGACAGCGAAGCGGAGGCCTTCGTCGCGCAACTCCGGGCCCTCGGCGAGAACACCACGCTCCTGGTGGACACCTATGACATCGAGACCGCGGTGCGCACCGGCGTCCAACTCACCGAAGGCAGACTGGGGGCGATCCGGCTCGACTCGGGCGACCTCGCCGAGCAGGCCAGCGACGTCCGGCGCCTGCTGGACTCGCTGGGCGCCACGCAGACCCGGATCATCGTCACCTCCGACCTCGACGAGTACCAGATCGCGGCGCTCCGTGGCGCCCCGGTGGACGGCTACGGAGTCGGCACCTCACTGGTCACTGGTTCGGGGGCGCCCACCTGCGGGCTGGTCTACAAGCTGGTGGCACGAGCCTCCGGCGCAGAGCCGGGGGCTCCGCTGGAACCGGTGGCGAAGAAGAGCCTCAACAAGTCGTCGGTCGGCGGCCGCAAGTTCGCCCTCCGGCGGCTCAACGCCGCGGGCCGCGCCGAAGCCGAGGTCATCGGCGTGGGAGCACCGCCCGAGGGCGACCTCAACGACCGCCCGCTGCTGGTGCCGCTGGTCCTCGACGGCGAGGTCGTCGGACGCGAGCCGCTGGCTGCAGCACGGGAACGCCACCTGCGCGTGCGGGCAGAACTGCCACTGGCGGCGCTGAAGATGTCCCGCGGGGAGCCGGCGATCGAGACCCTGATGCTCGACGACGAGGGCGACCCCGCGCACAACCCCTACCTGAGGAAGGAAGAGACGTGAGCAAGCGCGCCTTGATAGTCGTCGACGTCCAGAAGGACTTCTGCGAAGGCGGCTCCCTGGCTGTCGCCGGGGGCGCCGCGGTCGCCGGGAAGATCAGCGCCCTGCTGGGCCGGGCACACGGCTACGACCACGTGGTCGCCACCCGCGACCACCACGTCGACCCCGGCGACCACTTCTCCGACAACCCGGACTTCGTCGACTCCTGGCCCGCCCACTGCGTGGCCGGGACGCCGGGGGCGGACTTCCACCCGAACCTGTCCAACCGTCCCTTCGAGGCCGTGTTCGACAAGGGCGACTACGCCGCGGCCTACTCCGGCTTTGAGGGGTTCGCCGCCGGGGAGAGCCTGGCCGAGTGGCTGGCCGACCACGAGGTCACCGCGGTGGACGTGTGCGGGATCGCGACCGACTACTGCGTTCGAGCCACGGCGATCGACGCCGCGGCAGCCGGGCTGGAGACAACGGTGCTGCTGGAACTGACCGCGGCGGTCGCGCCGGAGCGTCAGGACGACACGCTGCTCGCCCTGGCGGCCGCGGGGGTGGCGGTGGAGACGGGGTCGGACCCGGGCATCTGAGCCGGCGCCTCACTCCCCGACGATCAGTTCCAACTCCGAACGAGGCAGCACCGGGGGTGCGGTGAAGCCGTTCATGATGCCCGACAGGCGCAGCGCTCGTTCGTCGGTGTACAGCTCTTCCAGGGTCATCGGCTTTCCGGACGGATGGCTCAGCGGCACGCGCCAGTTGGGGTACTCGTTGATCGTCCCCGGCTGGTTCTGCGTCCGCCGATCGCCCACGGCGTCGGTCAGGGCGGCGCAGAGCACCCGCGAGGGGGTTGCGTGCAGGTAACGGTGCATCGCCAGAACGATCTCCTCGGTGTTCGGATCGTCCTGCATCAGGAAGCCGCGCTGGTGCAGGGCGTCGACGAAGGCCCGCTGCTCGGACTCGGCGTTCTCCAGTTCGGTCTCCAGCGACTCCGTCAGCAGCCCCAGCCGGTGCTGAAGGTGGATGTGTTCCTTGGCCAGGTAGCCTGCGGTGGGCGGCAGGTCGTGGGTGGTCACCGAAGCCAGGCAGTACTCCCGCCAACGTTCCGGCGCCAGCGGTTGGTTGTGTTCGTCCCGTTCGAACCAGGCGATGGAGGTGCCCAGGATCCCTCGGTCGCGCAGGTAGGTCCGCACCCACGGCTCGACCACGCCGAGGTCTTCGCCCACCACCAGCGCCCCGGCCCGGTGGGCCTCCAGGGCGAGGATGCCGACCATGGCCTCGTGGTTGTACCGCACGTAGGTCCCCTGGGTCGCGGACTTGCCCGCCGGGATCCACCACAGCCGGAACAGGCCCATGATGTGGTCGACCCTGATGCCGCCGGAGTGCCTCAGGATTCCGGCGACCATGGTCCGGAACGGCGCGTAGGACAGGTCGTCCAACCGGTCCGGACGCCAGGGCGCCTGGCCCCAGTCCTGACCGGTCTGGTTGAAGTGATCCGGAGGGGCCCCCACGCTGACCCCCTGGGCGAACACGTTTCCCAGCACCCACGCCTCGGCGCTCTCGGCGCTGACGCCTACCGCCAGATCATTCATGATGCCCACCCGCATGCCGGCGTCGCGGGCGGCGGACTGCGCGGCCCGCAGCTGGTTGTCGGCGATCCACTGCAGCCAGGCGAAGAAGATGATGTCGGTGACCGCCTTGGCCGCGAAGTCGGCCACCTCCGGCGAGGACGGACGCTGGAACTCAACAGGCCACTGCCGCCAGTTCATGCCCAGTTTCGTCACCAGCGCACACCACGTCGCGAACTGGGTCATCACGCGGCCTTCACGACGCAGGAAGTCGTTGAAGGCCATGCGCCGGGCCGGTTTCAGTCCATGGTTGAACACCACTCGCAGCGCCTCGATCTTGGCCTCCCAGATCGCGTCACGAAGGATCAGCGGCTCGTTGGCCAGCTCGCGCGCGAGCTTCGCCTTCAGCGCGGCGACCCGGCCGCGGGCGCGTTCGTCCAGTTGGGCGTACTCGGGGATCGACTCGGGCCTGATGTAGAGCGGGTTCACGTAGCGGCGGCTGGCCGGAAGGTAGGGGGACGGTTCCAGCGGCGGCTTCGGCTCGGCGGCATGCAGAGGGTTGACCAGGATGTAGCTGGCGAACTGCTGGGTGGCCGACCAAGTGGCCAGGTCCGCCAAGTCCTGCAGATCGCCCATTCCCCAGGAGTCGCTGGACCGGACGCTGTAGAGCTGCGCCGCGTAACCCCAGGCGCGCTTCTCCCCCATCGACGCCGGGAAGCCCAGAAAACGCGGGCTGACAACCAGGGTCGACTCCGTCTGGCCCTGCTCGGTGGTGGCCTGGAGCCGGTGGTAGCCCAGCGGAAGGTCGCCCGGCAGTTCGAACGCTGCCTCTCCGACCAGCCGTCCTTCGATCTCCCGCGGCGGCTCCAGATGCTCGACTTGAGCGACATCGCGGAACCCGCCCTCCTCAAGGCGGACGGCCAGGCGCACCCACGCCCCGTGCGGCACGTGCACCAGAACCCGGCGCGGCGTCCCTTGCTCCATCACAGTGCAGGGTGGCAGCCGGCGGGTCCACGGTCGGGCGCGCAGCGCCGCCAGCGATGCCGCGGCCTTCTCCGGATCGGACGCGTCCACGTCCATTGCCGCCAGGATGGCGATCACCGTGTCGTCGGTGACCTGGGTGTAGCGGCCCTTCCAGTCCCAGAACTCCGTGGCAATGCCGAAGGCCGCCGCCAACTCGTTCAGGTGGGGATTGGACAGGGCCATGCCGGACCGCCTTCGTCGACAGGATGGAGTCGGAGTAACGATAGCGGCTGACCGCCTCCCGTCACCCTTCCGACGAGACTCACGTTTAGTCCCCGCGTGGTGAGGGGCCGTGCCTCACAGGGTTT
>CAZPCM010000088.1:0-11454 GCA_964585085.1 uncultured Propionibacteriaceae bacterium | reverse complement strand
AGGGGCTGCCGGCCCGGATCTGCTGGCTCGGCTACGGCGAACGCCACCTCGCCGGGCTCAAGTTCAACGAACTCGTCGCGTCCGGCGCGATCTCGGCGCCGATCGTCATCGGACGCGACCACCTCGATTCGGGCTCGGTCGCCTCGCCGTACCGGGAGACCGAGGCGATGGCGGACGGCTCCGACGCGGTGGCCGACTGGCCGCTGCTGAACGCCCTGCTCAACACGGCCTCGGGAGCCACCTGGGTGTCGATCCACCACGGCGGCGGGGTGGGCATCGGACGCTCCATCCACGCAGGTCAGGTGGTGGTCGCCGACGGCACCGACCTGGCCGCGGAGAAGATCGCCAGGGTGCTGGTCAATGATCCCGGGACCGGGGTGATGCGTCACGCGGACGCCGGCTACGAGCGCGCCCGCCAGGTCGCCCGAGAGCGCGGCGTCCGGATCCCGATGATGGACGCCTGACGTGGGCGCCAACGAGCTGCTCGCCGAGTTGGCCGACATCGGACGCACCGCCTCCGGCGGCTACACCCGGATGTCCTGGGATCCGGCGACCATGCACCTGCGGGAGTGGTTCACCGGGCAGGCCGCCGCGGCCGGGCTGGAGCTCACCGAGGACGGCAACGGGAACCAACTCGCCTGGTGGGGGCACGGTTCGAACGCCCTCCTCCTCGGCTCCCACCTGGATTCGGTCCCCGACGGCGGACCACTGGACGGGCCGCTGGGAGTCACCTCGGCTCTCGCCGCGCTGGCGGGCCTGCGCGCTCAGGGGTGGCAGCCGTCGCGTCCGATCGTGGTGGCCAACTTCACCGACGAGGAGGGTGCCCGGTTCGGGGTGGCCTGCCTCGGCTCCCGGCTGGCCAGCGGCGCGATCGACCCCGCCCACGCCCTGGGGTTGCGGGACGCGACCGGCACCAGCCTCGCCGACGCGATGGCCGCCCAGGGACGCGATCCCCGCGCAGCCGGGCCCGCGGCCTGGCTGGCCGAGGTGGCCGCGTTCGTCGAACTCCACGTCGAACAGGGCCGAGCCCTGGAGGACCTGGGCGCGGCCGTCGGCGTGGCCTCGGCGATCTGGCCGCACGGACGCTGGCGGCTCGACGTCTGCGGTCAGGGCAACCATGCCGGAACCACCGCGATGGCCGACCGCCACGACCCGATGCTGACCTACGCTGCGACCGTGCTCGCCGCCCGCGAGCTGGCCTCCGCCTCGGGCCAGCGGGCCACGATCGGACGGGTGCAGGTGGAGCCGGGGAGCACGAACTCGATCCCGTCCCGGGTGACCGCGTGGCTCGACGCGCGGGCCGAGAGCGAGGCCGAACTCGAGCACCTGGTCGCGGGCATCCTCGCCCGGGCTGAAGCCGCCGCCGATGCGGAGGGCACCACTGTGGCGCTGCGGGCCGAATCCACCACGGCGGCCGTCCACTTCGACCCTGCCCTGCGGCATCGCCTGGCCGCCCTGCTGGACGCGCCGGTGCTGCCCACCGGTGCGGGCCACGACGCGGGCATCCTGGCCGCTCGCCTGCCGACCGCGATGTTGTTCGTCCGCAACCCGACCGGCGTCTCCCACGCCCCCGAGGAAGCGGCCACCCCCGCCGATATCGACGCCGGGGTCGTCGCTCTGACAAGGGTGATCAGGGAGTTGGGATGACCGTCTACCCCGCCTTCGCGAACTGCCACTCCCACGCCTTCCACCGCGCCCTTCGCGGACGGGCGGTCGGTGGGAGCGACTTCTGGGGCTGGCGGGACGGGATGTACGCCGTGGCTGAGGTGCTCGATCCCGACCTGTACCACCGGCTCGCCCGGGCCACCTATGCCGAGATGGCGCTGGCCGGCATCGGCGCGGTGGGGGAGTTCCACTACCTGCACCACGGCCCGGGCGGGATGCCGTACGCGGACCCGCACGCCATGGCCGAGGCGGCGATCGCCGCCGCGTGGGAGGTGGGCCTCCGGATCTGTCTCCTGGACGCCTGCTACCTACGGGCTGGGTTCGGCGCGGCGGAGCTCGCCCCGGCGCAGCGGAGGTTCACCTACCCCAGTGCCGAGGTGTGGGCGGCCCAGGTCCGCGGGCTGTCCGCCCGCTATGCCGGCAATCCCGCAGTCGTGATCGGGACGGCGGTCCACTCGGTCCGGGCGGTTGACGAGGCATCACTGTCCGTGGTGGCCGCCGCCCTCCCACGGGCTCCGCTGCACGTCCACGTCTCCGAGCAGCCGGCCGAGAACGCCGACTGCCTCGCGGCGACCGGACGCACGCCCGTCCGGCTGCTCGCCGACGCGGGGGTCTGGTCGCCGCGGACGACGGCCGTGCACGCCACCCATCTGACCGCTGCCGACATCGCCACCCTCGGGTCGACTGGGGGATTCGTGTGCGTCTGCCCGACCACCGAGGCCGAGCTCGCCGACGGCATCGGACCCAGCGTCGCGCTGCGGGACGCCGGCGCGCGGATCACGCTGGGCTCAGACTCCAACACCGTCATCGACCTGTTCGGCGAGGCCCGAGGCCTGGCCCTGCACGAACGGCTCGCGACCGGACGGCGGCAGGGCTGGTCGACCGCGCAGCTGTGGCAGGCCGCGACCTCTGAGGGGGCCGCGTCGCTGGGCTTCGCCGGCCTGGGAGGCTTCGAGCTGCACGATTCGGTCCGGACCGCCGGCACCACCGAGACCATCTGGGCCGCGTCCGCCGCCGATGTCGTGGCACCGGAGGGGCTGGACCCCGATTGGGTGCGGGCGGAGCTGCAGGCAGCCATCGACGAGGTCTGGAGCCGGCTGTGACCGCCATCGCCGTCCGCACCATCGGCGAACTCGTCACCTGGGACGAGGAGCAGCCGCTCCGTCACGATGCGGGGCTGGTCATCGACGACGGACAGGTCGCATGGATCGGCGCCTCGGCCGACACGCCGGCCGCCGACTCGGCCATCGACGCCGAGGGCGGCACGGTGATCCCCGGGTTCGTCGACTCGCACACCCATCTGGTCTTCGCCGGCGACCGGGCCGCAGAATTCACCGCTCGGATGGCGGGGCAGCCGTACTCCGCTGGTGGCATCCGCACCACGGTGGCAGCCACCCGCGAGGCCGGAGCCGACGAACTCGCCCGGCTGGCCCAGCGACGGATCGCCGAATTGCGCGCCCAGGGCACCACCACCGTGGAAATCAAGAGCGGGTACGGCCTCGACGTCGCCACCGAGCTCCGGATCCTGCAGGTGGCCCGCAGGCTCACTCCCGAAACCACCTTCCTCGGGGCGCACGTCGTCCCCTCCGGCTGGGCGGTCGATGACTACGTCGACCTTGTCACCGGGGAGATGCTGGCCCGCTGCGCCCCGTACGCCCGCTGGGTCGACGTCTTCTGCGACCGGGGCGCCTTCGACGCCGACCAGGCCCGAACCGTGCTGACCGCCGGCATGGCCCAGGGGCTCCTGCCGCGCGTCCACGCCAACCAACTCGGGCCGGGACCTGGTGTCCAACTGGCCTGCGAACTGGACGCGGCCGCCGCCGACCACTGCACCTACCTCGACGATGCCGACGTCTCGGCGCTGGCGGACACGGGGGTCGTCGCCGGGTTGCTGCCCGGCGTGGAATTCTCCACTAGGCACCCCTACCCCGATGCGCGGCGGCTCCTGGATGCCGGCGTCCGGGTGTCGATCGCCACGGACTGCAACCCGGGCACGTCCTACACCTCGTCGCTGCCGTTCTGCATCGCTCTGGCCGTCCGGGAGATGGGGATGACGCCGACCGAAGCCCTGTTCGCGGCCACCCAGGGCGGGGCCTGGTCGCTGCGCCGCACCGACGTCGGCCACCTGCGGGTCGGGGCCCGGGGCGACCTGGTCATCCTGGATGCGCCGAGCCACGTCCACCTTGCCTACCGTCCCGGTGTCCCGCTGGTCCGGCGCGTGCTCATCGTGTGAGCGCCCACCTTCCTCAGAAGAGCAGAATCCATCCATGACCAACGAGCAGTCCCTGCGCTCCTGGTGGGCGGAGCTCACGCCTGAACAGCGCGTCCGCGCCGCCGCCATCGCATCCCGTCCAGCGCCTCGGGGAATGGCGATCGACGACCTGACCGCCTCGATGATCCTGGCCGGGCTGCCGACGTCGCGGCAGGTCTGGACCGGCCAGCCCGAGCACCTGGTCGAGATGCTCGACGAGGTGGCCGACTTCGTGAACCGAGCCGGCCGGGACTCTTGACAACGTACAACTGATCGGTTGTATATTACTCGAGTGGCCGAGGGGGACGAGGATCGGACGGACGCGTTCTTCCACGCCCTGGCCGACCGCACTCGGCGCGACATCCTGCGGCGGGTGCTCGCCGGCGAACATTCGGTCACCGCGCTCGCGGCGTCCTACGACATGACCTTCGCCGCAGTGCAGAAGCACGTCGCCGTCCTCGAACGGGCCGGCCTGTTGACCAAGCGGCGCAGCGGTCGCGAACAACTGGCCACCGGCGACGTGGCGGCGGTCCGTTCGGTCGCTTCGATGCTCAGCGAGTTCGAAGACATCTGGCGAGGCCGCATCGACCGCATCGACGCACTCATCCAGGAGGATTGACCATCATGCCCGTGACCCGGATCACCAGGGACCTCGACGCTCGTTCGCTCACCATCACCGCCCAGTTCGCGGCCCCGGTCGAGCGCGTCTGGCGGGTCTACGCCGACCCGCGCCAGCTTGAGCGGGTGTGGGGTCCGCCGAGCCACCCGGCCACCGTCGTCGAGCACGCGCTGACTCCGGGGGGACGAATGCTCTATTACATGACCGGCCCCGACGGCCAGAAGTACTACGGCGGCTGGCGGGTCCTGTCCGTCGATGAGCCGAACCGCTTCGAGTTCGAGGACTTCTTCGCCGACGCCGACTTCAACCCGGACCCGGACCTGCCGGCTGCGCACGGTGAGTTCGCCTTCACGGCCGTGGACGGCGGCACGCGAGCGGTCTTCACCTCCACCTACGACTCGCTCGAGGCCCTCCAGCAGGTCCTCGACATGGGCATGGAACAGGGAGCGACTCTCGCCACGAACCAGATCGACGAACTCCTGGCCGTCTGAGGTCACGCGACAGCGTCAGTCAGCGGATCCTCGCCCGGTTGTTCCCCGCAGACTGTGTCGATTTCGTCGACAACGACGATTTGGACACACAGCGGTAATCGGTGGTGACGCATTCAACTGCCCGTTCTCGAACGGGTGGCGAGCCTGAGGAGGAGACTCGACTGTGCGACCCAGCCGTGTTGCGACCACTCCCGCTGAGGCAGGGCGGTGAGGCGGGGGCGCGAACCTGCGCTGACGTCAGGTGAGGGAAGCCGGTGATGGATTCAGAGGGGCCGGAGGAGCTGGACGCTCCGCAGCGCCGGGCGGGCATGCCGTCGATGCTTCGCGAAGTGTTCTCGATCGGAGTGATCGGCTACGGCGGTCCCACGACGCTGGACTACCTGCGCAGGATCATGGTCGTTCGACACGGCTGGTTCACCGAGGCGGAGTTCCTGGATTCGGTCGGTTGGGCGCAGTTGCTGCCCGGCTCCACCGGGGTGAGCGCAGTGAGTTACCTCGGCCACCTTCGGCACGGTTCCCTCGGTGCGGTGACCCTCCCGCTGGCGTTCCTGGCGCCCTCGGTCACGGCGATGCTCGTCCTGTCCTGGGCGTACTTCAGCTACGGCCAACTCGGCTTCGTCCAGCCTCTGTTCGCCGGGCTGGGTGCTCTCGTGGTGGCGCTGCTGCTGAACGCCACTGTCTCGCTCGGTCGTGCGGTGTTCCACGGCGGAGCCGCCAGGATCGTGCCAGAGCTCGTCATCGCGGCCGCCGCCTTCGTCGGCCTGCTCGTCTTCAAGCTGAATCCGGTCCTTCTGGTCGCCGGTGCGGGGCTGCTGGGGATCGCCAGTTCGCGTTTCGACTCCGAACCTGCGACGGCAGGGCCGATTACGGTGCAGGCTGACGCCGGTCCGCCGTCGAGGAACGCGTGGCGCCCGCTGCCACTGGCCCTGGTCGGCGGTCTCGTCGTCGTCATGCTGGCTGACCCAGCGACCCGTGCGCTGTTCGTCGCCTTCTTCCAGGTCGGGTTGCTGGCTTTCGGTGGCGGCTTCGCGTCCGTGGTGCTCCTGCAGCATGTGGTCGTCGATCAGATGCAGTGGCTCACCTTCGCCGAGTTTCGTGACGGGATCGCACTGGGCCAGATCACTCCCGGGCCGGTCCTGATCACCGCGACGTTCACCGGCTACCGGGTCGACGCGCTGGCGGGCGCCTTGGCGGCGACGCTGGGCATCTTCCTGCCACCGATCGTCCTGACTGTGCTCTTTGCCGACCTCCATGCGAAGCTCGTCCGGCTCCCGACGGTGCGCGCTGTCGTCGGCGGGCTTCAATGTGGCTTCATCGGTCTGGTGGCCGCGATCACCGTCCGTTTCGGACTCACGTCCCTGGGCAGCTGGCAGACGTGGACGATCTTCCTCCTCGGCGCGGCCTACCTGCGGTTCTCCAGGCGGAGCCCAGGGTGGGCGATCGTCGCCACCGTCGTGTTCTCGCTGGTGTTCATCGGGAGCTGATCGGGCGGTTGGATACCCCAGGGGGTATCCAGTAGACTGGGCGTACGTCCCAAACCACCCGCACGTCACGAGGAGCGCCATGGCCACCCAGGCACTGACTGCCAGCAACTTCGAGTCGATCATCACCGCGAACCCGGTGGTCCTCGTCGACTTCTGGGCCGCCTGGTGCGGCCCGTGCCGAGCCTTCGCGCCGGTCTTCGAGGGCGCCGCTGCCAAGCATGAGGGGATCGTGTTCGGCAAGGTCGACACCGAGGCCGAACGGGAACTCGCCGGGGCCGCGCGCATCACGTCCATCCCGACCCTGATGGCCTTTCGGGACGGGATCCTGGTCTACAGCCAACCAGGTGCGCTGCGCGCCGCCGAGTTCGAACGGTTGATCACGGCCGTTCTCGACCTGGACATGGAGGCGGTGCGTCAGGAACTGTCCGCTCAGCAGAAGGGTGCGGTGGCCTGATGGCTGACCACGGCACTGGGCCGTCGGGACCCGGACTGGACGGTCTGTGGGACCGGATCCCGAAGGCCCGGACGGTCGTCGTCGAACGCGGCGGCGGCCTCACTGCATTGCGAGTGGGCTGGAGGCGTCGCCACAGCGTTGCCATGCTCCTGCTCACACCTCCGATCTTCTTCGCCTACTGGTCGGCCACAGGTGCCGGCCTCGAAGCCTCCCGGCTGCTGGTGATCGGGGCGATGGCGCTGACCGGGGCGCTCCTGCTCACCACGTACCTGCCGCAGCGGGGAGCCAAGGCGGCCCTTGACTCGTCGTGCGCCCTGATGCCGGCGCTCTTCGTGCCCTTGGCCGGCATCCTGCTGAGCCTGGACGCCATGCTCACCAGCGGGCTCGCGGCGCTGGCCTTCCTCGGGCTGGGTCTGTGGCAGCGGATCGCCGCATCTTCCGTGTGTCGCTCGTAAGCCCGCGGACACCACGGCAGGAGAGGGGACGGAGCGACGGTCGAGTGCCTTCACACAAGCTTCACGATCGCCCTGCGGGTGGCTTCATCACCGGCTCCTAGGTTCGGGTCATGAAGGTCGAACCACTAGCCACAAGGAGCATCATGAACACGACCTGGAAGACCCGGACGGCATTGGGGCTGGCAACCGCCGCTTTCGTCACGTTCGGATGGAGCGCCGCCGCGCAGGCCGCCCCGCCAACCCCGCGCCCCGTCCCCTCCGCGGGGGCGACCGCCACCGCGGATGCCGCGCTGGTCAAGAACCTCACGTTCCTGCGGGAGGAGGAGAAGCTCGCGCGCGATGTGTACAACGCCCTGGCGGCGAAGTACTCCCAGGCCGCCCCGTTCGTGAACATCGCCAAGAGCGAGCAGCGCCACTTCGACACCATCGGAGTGCTGCTGGTCCGCTACGGGATCGCCGACCCCGCCGCAGGCCATGCCGCGGGCTCGTTCGCCGACGCCGGCCTGCAAACCCTCTACAACGATCTGGTGGCCACCGGGGGCGAGTCGCTGGCGAAGGCCTATGAAGTCGGGATCACCATCGAGACCAAGGACATCGCCGACCTCGAGGCCGCGATCGCCCAGACCACCCAGGCCGACGTCAAAGCTGCTCTGACCAACCTTCGCAACGGCTCTCGGAACCACCTGGCCGCCTTCACGGCCGCCAAGGACGGCAAGATCCTGGGTGCCCAGAACGGGCAGGGCATGCAGAACGGACGCCGCATGGGTGCGGGGCAGACCGGCAACGGCCGCCAGGGGCCGGGAACGGGTCAGGGGAGCGGTCGGGCCGGGAACGGTGTCCGTCCCTCGACCTGCCCGGTGAGCTGACGCACCGGCAGTCACAGTCACCGACTCGCGGGGAGCGCCGACAGGTGGGCGCTCCCCGCGAACGTCCGTCCGGCCCGACCGATGCCTAAGCTGACCATGACGATCCAGGAGGTCCAGATGCCGCGCCGGGTGCTCGTCGTCGACGACGAGCCGCAGATCCGCACGGTGCTTCGCGCCTACCTCGAGGCCGACGGTTTCGCTGTCACCGAGGCCGGGACCGGGGCGGACGCGCTGCGCGACGTGGCGGCCGTCGAACCGCCGGACCTGGTCCTCCTCGACGTCGGCCTGCCCGATCTCGGGGGTTTGGAGGTTCTGGCGAAGATCCGCGCCACCTCGAACCTGTTCGTGATTCTCGTGACCGCCCGCTCCGAAGAGGTGGACAAGCTGGTGGGCCTCAGCGTGGGCGCCGACGACTACATCACCAAACCCTTCAGTCCCCGTGAGGTGGTGGCCCGTGTCAAGACCGTGCTGCGTCGCGCCCGTGCGGACGAAGCCGCCCCGGTGGAGGACTCCGCTCTCAGGTTCGACGGTCTGATGATCGACCCCGACCGTCGCGAAGTTGAGACCGACTCCGGACCGGCGATTCTGTCAGCCCTCGACTTCGACCTCTTGCTGGCCCTGGCCAACGCCCCGGGACGGGTCTACTCCCGGGCGCAGCTGCTGGAGAAGGTCTGGGGATACGACTTCTACGGTGACGAGCGTGTCGTGGACGTGCACATCCGCAGCATGCGTGGCGCCCTGGGCGATGACGCCAATGCCCCTCGGATCGTCGGGACGGTTCGAGGCGTCGGCTACAAGTTCCTGCTGAAGCCGTCCAGGCCGGCATCGTGAACAAGCTGAGCGTCCGCCTGGTCGTGTCGCACCTTCTCGTGGCTCTGCTCGGAGGGGTTGCCACCTTCTTCGTCGTCCGCGCGCTGGCGCCGGCGCTCTTCGATGCCAGCCTGCGCCGCAACCCGAACCCCGGCTCTGGTCGCTACGGCGGCGGTCAGGGTGCCAACCAGGCGTTGCGGGACCAGTTCGCCGCGGCCGTGGACCAGTCCCTGCTCATCGGTTCCCTGGTTGGGGCCGCCGCGGCCGCTGTATTCGGCGTCCTGCTGGCCTACCGCGTGATCCGTCCGCTGCGCACCATGCGGATCGCCACCAAGGAGATGGCCCGCGGACGCTACGACGTCCCGGTGGAACTGCCGCGCGAGACCGAACTCGCCGACCTGGCCGCCGACGTCAACACCCTGGGCAGGGCCCTTGCCGAAACCGAGGCCCGCCGCGTCCGGCTGCTCGGCGAGGTCGCCCACGAGATGCGAACGCCGCTGACGGTGATCGACGGCTACGTCGAGGGCATGATCGACGGCGTCCTGCCCACCACCTCGGCCGCCCTCACACAGGTCAGTGAGGAGGTCCGGCGGTTGCGCCGTCTCAGCGAGGACCTGTCCGTGCTGTCGAAGGCCGAAGAGGGCCGACTCGCCATCACGCCCGTCGCGCTCGATGCCCGCGACACGGTCACCGCCGCGGTCGAGAGGCTGCGTCCCCAGGCCGAGGACGCCGGGCTGGACCTGGGGATGCAACCCGGTCCCGAACCCCTTCCGGTCAACGCCGATCCCGACCGGATCGCGCAGGTCGTCACCAACCTGGTCGGCAACGCCTTCCGCGCCACCGCTCCTGGTGGGGCGATCACGATCGCCTGTTCCCGTACGCCCTCCCACGCGGTGATCTCAGTCGCGGACACCGGGCTAGGCCTGGACCCCGCGGACCTCGAGCGGGTCTTCGAGCGCTTCTACCGCGTCCCGGGACGCCCTGGCGCCGGTCACGACAGCGGCTCGGGTATCGGACTCACCATCGCCCGGGGCATCGTGCAGGCGCACCACGGCGAGTTGACTGCTGCCTCACCGGGCCCCGGGAAGGGTGCGACCTTCACCGTCCGGCTGCCCCTGCGGCTCTGAAGCAACGTGACTGCCGGCACTTCTTCGAGCGGCGCCGAGAAACCCTGACTGGCTGTTCGGGCACTACCTCACGGAGTGCACTCGGGGCGCGCTGACCGAGTCGCGCTCGTGCAGCCGCATGCGCACGGACACCACGTGCGGGGTGCCCGGTTCGCGAAGGACCTCCTCGACGGCGAGGCGCCCCATCTCCTGGTAGGGGAGTTCCATGCTGGTCAGGCCAGGGTCCAACCACCAGGACAACTCGGAATTGTCGAACGAGATGACTGAGAGGTCGCGGGGAATGGCCAGCCCCGCGGCCTGCGCCGCCTGGTAGACCCCCATGGCTGTCCGGTCATTCATGGCGATCACCGCGGTCGGCCAGTCGGCGGGGTCGGTGTCGGCCAGTTCCGCTGCGAACGCCTCCCGGGTTTGCGGGGGCCACCAGTGGCTCTTGACATGATGTGCCAGGACGTGACCGTGAACCGAGAGGGTTTCGAGCACCCCCTCGCGGCGGACGGAGCCGGCGTACGGACCCGTGGCCGGAGCCTCGCCCACCAACCAGATCCGCGGGCCGTGACCGGCGGCGATCAGGTGGTTGACGGCGACCGCCGCCGCGGCCCGATCACCTGGCACGATGACCGGCCAATCCGAGTCGGCGTCCGAGCAGTTGAGCAGCACTCCCCGTTGGGTGATGGCGAGCGCGGGAGCTTCAACCTCTCGGGTCGCCATGGCTGCGAAGACGAACTTGTCCACGCCGCGTCGGGTGAGTTCGGCGATGACCGCAGTCTGGTGTTCGGCCGAGCCATGAGTCTCGACGGTCACCATCGCGTGGTCATGCGCGGCTGCTGCCAGCATGCCGCCGAGGACCAGTTCCCCGGCGTAACGATCCGAGGCGATGGTGTCGCACACGAACGCGATCACCGGTAGCCGGCCGGGAGAGAGTCGGGGGGGGCGCGGCGTGTAACCCAGCACCCGTGCCGTCTTCAGGACCCGGTCGCGGGTGGCGGGCGCCACGCGCATGTCGTCGCGTCCGGTGAGGACGAAGGAGGCCGTCGTCTTCGACACTCCCGCGCGCTTCGCGACAGCGCCCAAGGTGGGACGGTCGCGTCTCGGTGCCGGATCGTCCACTCGGCCATTGTTGCCGAACTCGCGATAACAAGTCCATAACGTGCTCTGGACACGGTGGGCGAGGGGTGCCAAACTTCAGCAAATCATCTAGCTGATTCGTGCCACCAAGGAGTCCAGCGTGGCCT
>CAZPCM010000087.1:5343-11776 GCA_964585085.1 uncultured Propionibacteriaceae bacterium | reverse complement strand
TCGTCCCAAGGTCCGACGAGGTCGAGGTCGGCATCGGCCGAGAGGCGCCAGGCCGTAGGGGCGTCGCCCGGTTCCCAGGGCGCGGGGAGATCGATCGCCTCGGTGAAGTGGAAGGTGAGGTGCTCGAAGGTGGCATCGATCTGAAGAAGGCGCGGGATCGGCTTGCCGGCCTTGTGGAGGCGTGCTGCGAGCCGCTGGGTGGTTTGAGTGATGCGTTCGACGAGGTCGGAGGTGAGGTCACCCTGGTGCATCAGGGTCTTCTCCACCGCCGCCAGGCCGGGTTCGGTGGGGACGGTGATGGTGCGTCCGGGGCGGCGGTACTGGAACTGGGCCGCCCGTCCCCGCCGCACCCAGAGCCACAGGCCACCGGCCAGCAGAGCGCCGGCGCCGCCCAGGCCGGCCAGCATCCAGGGCAGTGGTGCAGCCTCGTTCGCCTCGTCGACCAGTTCTTCATCCGGCGTGGGCTCGAGTGTCTCGGCCGCTCCGCTCGGATCGGCGTCGGCTGGCGGGGTATGCACCGGCGTGGCCGGAGGCAGAATGGGTGAGGGGATTGTTGTCGCCGTTGGCTTGTCGGTCTTGCCGTCCGTCCCGTCCGCGGGCTTCCTGGGGCCTGGCTCGTCGCGCTCACCGTCGGGGAGAGTGAGCCTCCAGCCGGGGTAAATGAGGTCGGGGTCGACCATGTGGCGTCCGTCGGGTTGGACGGTATGCCGGGAGGCTTTGAAGATCTTCGGGTAGTCGCGCGCGTTGCCGAGTTTGTCGTCGGCGATGTCCCACAGCGTGTCGCCCTTCTTCACGACATAGACCTGCTGCTTGGCTTCGGCCGGTCGCGGGTTCGCCGCAGGGGCTGCCGGACGTGCGGGCGCCGCCCCGCCGGTGTCGACCGGCACCGGGCCGGGGGCTGCGGCAGCCTGGAGTGCGATGGAGCTGTTGTTGCTGGCCAGGACGGCGGCGATGGCTGCGGCGACAAGTGCGTGGGCGAGCATCTGAGGGAGAGCAAGCCCGCTGAGTTGCGGTACCGGGAGGTGCCGCAGGCGGCTGACGATCTCGACCAAGATGGCAGTGGCGAGGATGGCCCAGGCGATGGCGCCGACGATGATGAACAGCCACAGCGCCAGGGTGCCGTCGTCGGGGTTGGTGAGTGCGGCCCAGATGCCGCCTGGGCTGGTGAGGTTGAACCGGACGGTGACCTGGGTGGCGGCGGCAATGAGCAGCCATGGCAGGCCCACCATGATCGCGCCGAGTCCGAGGAGGGCGAGGATTCCGGTCAGGCACCGTCTGGTCATGGCTGGTCTACCGTTCGGTGCCGTCGAGGGCGCGGACGGCGCGGGCGGTCGCCGTCCCGGTGACGGGGAGGGTGGCGATGCCGACGATGGGCAGGATGACGGGGGTGTACTGGGCGGTGACGGTGACGGTGACGTCGGTGCCGTTAATGGTCACTTCGCCGGTCATGCTGGTCTCGCTGATGTAGCTCAGGGCGGCGGTACGGGCGGCGGCGCTGGAGAGCCGGACTCTGCCGCCGCTGTCGAGGAAGCGGTCGGCGTCGAGATGCTGGCCAGCGATCCGGGCTGCCTGGGCGGCGACCTCGTGGGCCTGCCGTTTGGTCTGGACCTGGCCGGACAGGTCGACGGCGATACCGAGGATGAGGGTGAACACGGTCACCATCAGGACGGTGCCGGTGGTGAGCACCGAGCCGCGCTCGTCATATCGTCGTCGCGTTGTCATCGCCGGCCCCTGAACACATCGAGCTCGCTCGAACTGGTCGCCGAAACCTCAATGGTTCCGGGCAGCGGCAGGCTCAGGTCGGCGGTGGCCACGCCACAGGCGATCCGCACCGTGACCGTCGCTGCGGTGCCGACCGGCTCGTCGAACCCGCGGGTGTCGACGTCGATGGCGGTGGTGGCGCAGTGGACGCCTTGGTTGGCGAGGGTGCCGCGGGCGATCTCGGTCGCGGAGCGTTCAGCGACGGCTGCGGTGCGGGCGATGGAGGCTGCCCGGGCGGCGTCGGCGGCTGCGGCCTGGACGGTCTGCCGGGCCAAGGCTAGACGTCCGCCGAAGATCACGATCAGCACGAGGGTTCCCAGCAGTGGGGCGAGCAGGGCGATCTCGACCGCGGCCGAGCCGCGCTCATCACGTCCGGTCCTGAACATTCAAGACACCTTCTCAACCGCGACGGCCACGGTCTGGGTGACGGTGGGTGACCATCCCGGCACGAGGCTGAGGGTGGCGCCGGTGATCGTCGCGGAGGCAGTGGTGGCGGTGCGCCGGCATGTGACGGTGACGTCGCTGAGTGCGTCGCCGAGGCTGGCGATGAAGCGTGCCGCGGCCTGTTCGCAGGCCTTGGTGGTGCCGCCTTCGACGGCGGCAGCGGAGGCTGCTGTCTGGGCTGCGGCTTGGGCGGAGGTGGCGCCGAAGTGGTACATGGCGGCACCCATGGCGACCCACACGAAGGTGAACAGCACCGGCAGCAGCATGGTGAGCGCCACCGAGGCCATTCCCCGTTCGTCTGGTCGCCGGGCCATGGCGGTCAGCCTCCGGTGATCTGGGAGAGCAGGCCGCCGATGAAGCCGTTCATTACGCCGATGACGATGCCGACCAAGGCGATGATCCCGATGGTCCACAGCAGGTTCTCGGTCGAGATGTGCATGTCGGTGTTCCCTTCAGTTGCGGTTACAAGGTCAGCCGGCGGCGAGCCGGAGGACGGCGGGGGTGACGAGGATGACGCAGAACACGATCGCCATCAGGGTGGTCGGGATGGCCATCCGCCCGGACAGGGCGTTGGCCTTGGTCTGCTCGGCCGCGAGCAAGGCGGAGCGAAGTGCGGTGCTGCGGGCGCGGAGGGTGTCATAGACCTGGCTGCCCTCGGCGCCGGCGAGGCGCATGATGTCGGCCACGTCGTCCAGCGCGGGCAGTCCCAGTTCGCCGGCGAGGTGGTTCATCGCATCCCAGGGCGGTTCGCCGGAGAAGCGGCTGCGGGCCAGTTCGTCGCGGATCCGGCGGAACGGCCAGCTATCGCCGATCTCGGCGGCGTTCTCCAGTGCTTGCCGCGCCGCCGAACCGCCGGCGCTGCGTTCGAGTGCGACCAGGTCGACGTAGGAGCCGAGCGCCCGGTTGAACTCCAGCCGGGCCTCCGCGGCGGCGGTGGCGACGTTGCCGTTGGGCACCAGCCAGCCGAACAGCGCGCCCATCACGACCGCCCCGATCGTGACCGCCATGGGAACGACGAACGTCATGGAGAAGATCGCGGCCAGCAGCGGGACGCCAGCGGCGACGATAATGCCGAACAACAGCTTCTCACCGTAGAACCGGTGGGTGCTGCGGCCCAGGATCGCCAGATCGCGTTGAGGCGTCCTAGCCCACAGCCGACCAGGCAGGTGTCGCATCGCCCACAGCCCGAGCCGGTCGGCCAGCTCGGGACGCTCAGATGTGTCGGCAACCGGCTGCCGGGCGCCGGGTGCCGGGCTGACGCGGCCGAGGGCGTCGGCCAGGTCTGGTTGGGCGGGCGCGAAGTACCAGCCGATCGTGACCAGTCCGCCGGAGACCATCAGTCCGGCGAGGATCCACAACTGGAGGGCGTTCATCGGGTTGGCTCCGTCCGGCGGGCGACGAATCGGACCGCTGCCGGCTCGGCCGCCAGCTTCTTCAGCCAGATCGCGCAGCCGACATAGGCGGCCAGGTACAGCGCAAGAAGCGCCTGGCCCAGTGGCGAGCCGTAGGGGGCGAGGAACTGGCCGGACAGGCTGAACACGGCCAGTGCCCCGACCGAGATCAGGGTGGTCGTGCGGGCCGATGAGCGGGGTTTGGCCCGGTCGGCTTCGAGTTGGCGGCGGACGCGGACGTCGTCGGCTACCGATTCGGCGAGCCCGGTCAGCACCCGGGCAATCCCGTCACCACGTTTGCGGGAGCCGAGGATCAGGGCGGCGACGACCAAGTCGCCGGTGGCGTCGTCGAGGTCGTCGGCGAACGCTCGCAAAGCGGTCTCGGTCGACCAGCGGGCGCGCAGCCGTCCGACCAGTTCGGACACCTCGGGCCGGATCGCGTCCGGAGTGGATCGCAGGCTCGCCTGCAGAGCCTGCTCCAGTCCCTGCCCGGCGGTGAGGACGCCGGACAGGTTGCGAGTCCATTCCGCGATCGCCTCCATCCTCGCGATCCGGGGTGCCGCGTCCGAGGTAGCCAGGAGGACCGGCAGGCCCATCACGGCCAGGGGCAGGACGACGATCAGGATCACCCAGCCGGTCGCCGTGCCGATCACGACACCGCCCAGGAGCGCGGCCAGAGTGGCGAGCCGCTGCCAGCGCGGCATCCTCACGACCCAGGCCGGAACCCGCCGCCGAGTCGGGCGCGGCGGCGGCGCGGGCCGGCGTCGGAGCCCGAGAACCACGAGCGCGAGACCGCCGGCGATGAGGGTGCCGGCGAGCACGGAGGCCATGAGTTGGGGGTTCATGCGGGCCTCCGGTTGTCGGCCAGCTCGCGCTCGAAGCCGAGGGCGTTGAAGCCGGCCGCGATCAGGTCGTCCCACAGCGTGTCAGGGCGGGTGTGGGCGACGGCGCACTCGCCATCCGCGGGCGCGAAGATCGTGTTGGTCGCGAATCCGCGCGGGCGTTCGCCGGGGGTGACCTCGAGAACCTCCGCCACATAGCGGCGCTTGCGGGCGTGTTGCCCGCCGGCCTCCTGCGCGACGTCACAGGCCAGGTGGACGATCAGGTCGATGGTGTCGGCCAGCTTCGCCGCGGCGAGTTCCTGGGAGACCTGCGGGCCGGCCTCCATCGCGCAGGTGACCAGTTTGCGCATCGCCGCCTGACCGTTGGCGGCGTGGGTGGTGGAGATCGACCCGGACCCGGACTCCATCAGCTTCACCATTTGCCAGACTTCTGGGCCGCGGATCTCGCCGAGGATCTGGCGTCCGAGGTTGTACCGGAAGCTGTCGATGATCTGCTCCTCGATCGTCCGGGCCCCGGCCGATCGTCCGTCCGCGCCGCGCTCGCCCGACCCGCTGCGAACCTCCCAAGCGCGCACGGTGTGGTGCTTGTTGGGCAACAGGTGCAGGAACAGCTCGTACTCGGTCTCGAAGGTGCCGATCGGCTCCCACGGGTCGAGTTCGGCACACAATGCCCGGACCAGGGTCGTCTTCCCGGCGCCCTGCGCGCCGGAGACCACGATCGACTTGCGGGCCCGGATCGCGGCGCGGAGGAAGTCGGCCAGCACCGGGGAGAGGGAGCCCCACTCGACCAGATCCTCCAAGGTGACCTCGCGGACGCGGTGGCGCCGGATCGTCACCGACAGCCGGGCGGTGTCCAGGGCTGCGGCCAGCCGGGCGCCGCCCTCCAGCATGAGGTGCAGCGAAGGGTTTGCCGGGGTGAACGGACGCGGGTTGTCCGACCGGGCGGCCAGGAAAGCGAGGAAGTCGGCCAGTTCCTCGTCGCTGTCGGCGACCGGGTCGGTGTGGCGCATCGTGCCGTCCGAGGCCTCCACCACGACCCGGTCGTTGCCGGTGATCATGATGTTCTCGATCTCGGGGTCGTCGACCAGCGGCTGGAGGCGACCGAGACGGAAGACCGCGTCGAACACTGCCTGTCCCAGGACATCCTGATCGGACGTGGACCGCACCGCACGACCTGCGGCGAGCGCTTCGGCGGTGTCCTCATCCAACAACTGCCGGATGACCGCCCAACCTTGTGCTTGCTGCTCGGCCTTGTCCCACGAGGCGCCGCTCATCAGATCAGACAACCGCTGCGACACCTGGACCCGCAGCTCGGCGACCAGTGACCAGTCGACACCCTGCCGCTGCCGGTGCATTGACACCAGGTCACTCACCGACACCGGATCTGGCGTCCACGCGCGAGGCGACGTCACCGGTTGCACGGGAGCCGGCGAAGGCTCGGACTCCGATCCGGGGAACTTCCACGTCGAGCGGACGCGGCCCACCGGGGCTTGCGGGGTGTCGTGGCCGCCGAAGTACGGGACGTCCATCAGGTCCTCGCGGTCGCTGTCATCAGCCATGGCGGGCACCCTCCCGTTTGTGCGTCACCTCATTGCCGGCTACGCCGGACTTCGCCAACTCTGTGGCCAGGGCACGCACACTGCGCAGGTAACGGGACTGCTCGAACGCCCGCTCGGCTCCCTGCTCACCGCCGAAACGTGCTGGTGGGAACGGGGCGCCGGCGGAGAAGACCTCGGCCCGGGCCGGGTCCCACTCGATCGAGGCGAGCACCGGCAGACCCAGTGCCTTCGTGATCTCAGCGGCGCGGTACTTGCGTCCCTCGCCGACCAGCACGATCTTCGCGTCGTGGCCGGGCACGATCTCCTCGGCCAGCGTCCGCGCCCACGAGCGGGCCGCGGCCAACGCTGGAAGGCTGGAACGGGTGACGAGAAGGGTGACGTCAGAGAACCGGATCAGCGGCTTCGGCGAGTACTCGTTGCCGAGCTTGCCGGCATC
>CAZPCM010000087.1:0-5333 GCA_964585085.1 uncultured Propionibacteriaceae bacterium | reverse complement strand
GCAGCGGATCCCACAGCCGCGAAAGACCCGGCGCCTGCTCGTGCGACTTCGTGCCGGCCACGACCGAGACGTCCGTGCCCTCGATCGGGATCACCATCCGGGGAAGCGCGTCCGCCAAGACGCCGTGCCGCTCGGCCATCACCAACTCCAACAGTCCGGCATGGTCACGCTGTCCCCGCCAGTAGCCGGTCAACAGCGCTGACCCGCCAGTTGGGTCCGCCTCGACCAGCAGCACCGGACGCGGCCACGCCAACGCCAGGCCCAACGCGGTCGTGGTCACACCCGGCGACCCGGACGCCGACACGAGAGTGACGATCGCCATCGCCACTCACCTCGCCGCCGAGTCCAGCACCAGCGCCACCCGGCCGGTCGCGGCCAACTCCGCGAGCCCGGAGGCCGACGCGGCGGGCACCAGGACGTTCACGATCGTGTCCTGATCGCCCTGCGTCACGTCCACCACCTCGGCGGTGATGGTTAGCGGCTTGCCCGTCACCGACCCGGCCGGCTCCGGCGTCTGCACCAGCCGGACGGTGTCGCCGGCATGAATGGGGACCGTGGGCACCAGCCCTGCCGGGACGGGCACCGCGACCACCGACATGCCATGCGGCGGCAGCAGGCCATCGCTGACCTGCTGCGGAGAGATCAGCGTGCCGGCCGCCAGATCGGTCGCAGCTCGCTGGCCAACCAGCGACTTGAGGTTGGCGCCGGGCACGGTCCGCAATGACGGATCCAAGGTGACGCGCACAGTGGTCAGATCCTCGGCGGTGATGAGTTGCCCTCGCTGGACGTCCGCCCTTGCGGCCACCACCTCAGAGGCTGTGGACGTCGTTACCCACATGAACCAGCCGAACACCCCGCCCGCGGCCAAGACCAGCAAGCCGAACACGATCAACAGAGGACTGCGCTGCAGCTTGGTGCGTCCAGCCGCCACCGGGCGCGCCCCGGCGGACAGCTCGGAGTCCGTACCCGGGGTCTTCTTCGTCTGTGGCTCGGCTCTCATCCCAGACCTTCCAGCGCTATCCGTCCGTCTCGATCACCTGGATCTCCCCCACATCAAGTCGCCTCGACGCGCTCAACGTGACCGGAATCGTCCCCGACCGGCTATAGCCCGACCACGTCGCAAGCCAGTGCGACCGCGCCCGGATCGTGTAGCGGCCCTGCTCGTCGTACGTGTGGCCGCAGGTCGGAGACGGGTTGCCGCCCATCCCGCGCTTCCACTCGGTGCCCTTGCCGCAGGTCAGCGTCGTCCCGTCCCCCATCTCCCAGGTCACCGATTGCACCCTTGCGGTGAGGGTCACCCCGCCGGCGGAGATCGTCGCCGGACCCCACGTCGTCGGAGTCGGATCGTTCACCCACAACCACACCGGCATCCCGACCACCGTCATCGCGTCCACGCCCCGTGGAACCAGTCCGATGTTGATCGGCTTCAGCTGGACCCGGGCAACAAGTGACCGCGCGATCTGCTCGGCGCTCGGACCGCCCTCCACCCACAGAGTGATGGCGATCGAACCCTCCATGCAGCCCACCTGAACCCATCCGGTCGGGTCGTCAGGCGGCGAATCTGAAGCGCCTGGGAAGTCCGCGCAAAGTGGCAACTCGGGCGCCTTGTCCTTCGGGTCACCCGGCGGCGGCTCTTTCGGGTTCTTGTCGCCCGGGAGCTCCACGTAGATCACGCAGACGCCGCGATCGTTGTACTGCTCGCACCCGGGATCAGCGATCGCGGGCGAGGCGGCGGCAAGTGCCGCTGCTGACGCAAGGAGTGCCGAGAGTGCCAGGGCCAGGCGTCGGATCATGGGCACGCCCCGTTGATGGTCTGAACGCCGAACACCCGAAACGTGTTCTGGCCTTCGGGCTGGAGCACCGTGTACTGCCGGAGGTTGTAGTCGGGGTAGACGTAGCCCTCGTCGCCCTTCGCCGTGCCGACGGTGGCGCCGTCCGCGGTGACGACGGACAACCCGCGCTGATCCCAGCATCGGGTGACGTGAATCTCGGTGCCCTTCCCGTCGTTCACTTCCCTGGTCGCTTGGGTGAAGACGGCGGTACGACTGCCAACCTCCCGGTAGCCCTTCTCGCGCATGCTCATGAAGGAATCAACGTTGCGCTGGAGAACGTCTCCACCCACCGACTGCTCGAAGAGCTTGGTCATCTGCGCGCGGGTGAACTCCGCGGGATCTGCCGCGATCTGCGCCGAGGTGGCATCAAAGTCGTCGACGGCCTTGATCGCGGCCGTTTGCATCTCGTTCCAGGTGGGGGTGGGAGTGGGAGTTGCAGTGACAGTTGGAGGTGCCGAGGCCGACGACGGCCCGCTCGGAGTCGGCGTCTGCGCAGGCGCCACGGTCGAAGTGCATCCCGCGAGCGCAGCCAGCGCGATCGCACCGACGAGCACGGCTTGGCGGCGTTCTCTCCAGAACAGCACGCGGATCTCCTTCCGCTCCTACCCCTTACAGGCAGATGGCCGAGGCTTCGGTGGCCACGACTTCGGAGATGCGCTTCGAAGATTCACCGCTGAGGGGGTCCAGCTGGTTCCAGTTGTGCTCCAGCCACAGCGGGGAACCAGTCCTCCCCCACGCCGAGAGGCGCCTCGCGGGAAGAACTCGCTACCCCGGGGAAGGTTGGAGTGCTTCCAGCGTGAACCCCGGTCTCCGGGTCGTCAACCCCTCGCGGCCTGAAGCAATTCAGCACACGCTGGCATCACCCATGGCGCACCCGTCGCACTGTTGGCCACACAAGGACGACTCGTCTGCCTGTTATTGGTGCAGGCAGATCCCACAGGCGGCAGCCACCGCGAGCGAAACGGAGAACGCGCCATGACCTCCAGCACCTTGAGGCCCGAGTACATCTCGCTCCAGGACGCCGCCGCGCTCTACGCCGTGAGCGTTGACCTCTTGAGGGAGCGCATCCGCACCGGCGAGCTGCCTGCAGTGCATGCCGGTCGCCGGCTCATCCGGGTGCGGATCGAGGATCTCAAGCGAATGTTCCGCCCACTCCCTGCAGCGCGGAGGTACCGCGCCAGTGCCTGACGGGACGCACTGAGTTCAGTGCTCTCAGCCGCCATTCGTGACCTGTGCTGCCGAGCCACGTCCGGCGGTAGTGTCCTCTCATGGCCCTCGGCAATATGTGGCGGGCAGCTTGACTACGGACCAATGGACCCCAGACCACGTTCGTAGACAGGTCATGCGCCAGGCTCGCTACGCCCTCAACGTCTCCGTGCTGGACGAGGACCGCGTGCCACCTGAGGGGCCGTTCGATGTCGCCCTGACGAACGGCCTGCTTGCCGTCATAGCAGCCGTCGAGCCAGCGGCCGTGATCGGCAGTGGAGGACTCACACTTCCAGCCAGCGCACTGCTGCCGAAGGCGGTGGCCTTTGGCCTCGCCGTTGATCCTGCCATTCTGGCGGAGGGTCTTGCTCTGACTCAGCCGCTACGACACGGTCGTGCTGACGACGAGTGGATTCAACTCGGCCCGCAGCACCTCGAGGCGCTGCGGGCTCTCGATGAGATCGACGGGCTTCAGGTGCTACATCATGTGGGCGCACATCCCACGGTCGACGACATGATGGTCACACTCTTTTACGAGAAGGCTCGGGCCTACGCGGAGCGGGATGTTCGCCGAGTCAAGGATCTCCTGGATGTGATGGACCCCGAAGCGTGCGACTCATGCCTACGACAAACCTTCGTTCCACTCGGCTTCGACAACAGCGGCGGCACCATGACCGTCGGGCTGTGCATTGCCTGCGGGTATCAGCGGGACGAGGACACAGCCTGGGAGATGTACCTTGCGAACGAGTGGGAGTTGCGATGGAAGTTCGAGTGAAGCCCAATGGCTGTGCTGTCTAGCTCGGCGAAAGCCTAGGAGGGCGCACCCCGACCCCAGGCCTTCGCCCAGCGGCGCCAATGAACCACGACCTCGGCCTCCGAGCGCGACCCAGCCATGGGTCTATCCGCAAGCACCCTGACCGGAGAGGGTCGTGCGTACACACGCTGATGTCGCCGGTCGGCGAGGACTTGGGCAGCGTAGGGCGTCACCCATAAAAGCACGATAAAAGCACGGGCCTGAGACAGAACCAGCCTAGGCGGGCCATTCAGCCTAGTCAGAGCCGGTTTCGCAGTGGCGGAGGATACGAGATTCGAACTCGTGAGGGCGTGAACCCAACCCGCTTTCCAAGCGAGCGCCATAGGCCTCTAGGCGAATCCTCCGCGGAGAAGGATACCGGGATCCGACGGGATAACTCCAACTCGGCGTCGGTGCTTGTCACGGGCACAATCCACGCGTCCGGCCGGTCGGGGTCGCCCCTGCCGGACGCGGTCCGCGCGGCGAATCCGTCCCCGTGGCCGGGCCAAACCGCGCGCTGCCGTGCGAGGCTGGCGCCATGCGCGTCGCCCTCGCCCAGTTCGCAGCGTCGACGGATCCGGCCGGGAACCTGGCCCGCGTCCGCGAGTTCGCCACCGAGGCCGCGGCACGCTCCGCGGAGCTGGTCGTGTTCCCTGAGGCGGCGATGTCCTCGTTCGCGCGTCCGCGCGCGGAGGCGGCCGAGCCCTTCGACGGCCCGTGGGCGGGCGGCGTCCGCACCATCGCGGCCGACCTCGGAGTGACGATCGTCGCGGGGATGTTCACCACCACGAACACGCCCCGCGTCCGGAACACCCTGCTCGTGACCGGTGGCGCCGAGGCGCGCTACGACAAGCTGCACCTGTTCGACGCCCTCGGCTACGCCGAGTCCCGCCAGATCGAGCCGGGTTCGCGGCCGGTCACCTTCGACCTGGCCGGGCACAGGGTCGGGCTCGCGACGTGCTACGACGTCCGCTTCCCCGGGCTGTTCACCCACCTCGCCGCGCTGGGGGCGGAACTGGTCGCGCTGCCCGCGTCGTGGGCTCCGGGCGAGGCCAAGCTGCACCAGTGGCGGACGCTGGCGACCGCCCGCGCGATGGACTCCACCAGCTTCGTCGTCGCGGTCGACCAGTCCGTGCCACCGGCCGTGGCGACGGGCCCGGCACCGACGGGCATCGGCCACTCCCTGGTGATCGACCCGACCGGCGCGGTGCTGCTCGAACTCGGCGAGGACGACGAACTCGCCGTCGTCGACCTCGACCTGTCGGCCGTGGCCGCCGTCCGTGAGCGCCTGCCCGTGCTGCGGCACGCCGTCCCCCTGCCGCCACTCGACTGACCGGCCCGCGTCCCTCTGCGCACGCCGCCGCTCCGCCGCACCGCCCCGCCCCTCTCCGCCGCACCGCGGCTCTCCGCCTCCGTCGAGGGCCAGCCTTGGCGTCGAGGGCTCGTACACCGGTGCTGGCCCTCGGCCACAACGCTGGCTCTCGACGCTGAGGGCTGGCCCT
>CAZPCM010000086.1:9179-11907 GCA_964585085.1 uncultured Propionibacteriaceae bacterium | reverse complement strand
GCCATCAGCAGGTGCGCGCCCACCACCTCGGCATGCTCCGGGGTCAGGCTGCGCAGCTCGGCGCGGACCGCCCGCGGCAAGGTCCGCAAGTCGAGGTCGGTCGGGGTCGCCGGCTCGTTTTCCTTCGGGGCCAAGCCAGGATGCAGCGGCTCGCGCTCTTCGTCGCGGCGAGGCGGACGCGAGTCGTTCCGCCCCGGCCGATCTGAACGCCGAGCAGCGGCGTAGGCGCCCCCGGCCACCGCGGCGCCACCGGCTGCCCGGCCAGCGCTCGGACGGCCGCGGCGGTGGCCCGCCTCTGCGTCTCGTCCTCGATCGCCGCGTTCGTACCGCTCCGGACGCCGGCGATCATCGCCACCACCAGAGCGTGCCGGTCCGCCGGTGCGCGGCCTGCGATCGTCGGAATACGCCGGCCGGCTGCGATCAGAGCCTGCCCCACGGCGCGGGGCGCCGCCGCGGTTCTCGCCGCCCTGACGCTCGACGCGCGGCTTTCGCTCGTCGCCGTAGGGGCCTCGCCGGTCGCCTCCGGTGCCGGCGTCCCGGGGGCCGACGTCGCTTCGAGGCTTGCGATAACCGCCGGACTCGGCCGGCTTGCCACGCCCGGCGCCGGCCCGTGCGCCACCAGCCGGACGCGGACGCCGATCCTCACCGGCATTCGGGCGGTCTCGGCGGTCCTCCCACTGCGACCGGCCCGACGCCGACTGCCGACGGTCGCCGCTCGCTTCGCTCCGCCGCGACGGCGCCTGGCCGCTGCGAGCCTGGTAGCCCGCTGAGCGTCCCCGCTGCGACGAACCCTGGGCGTCACCACCACGAGGCCGGTAACCCTCCGAGCCGCCGCTGCGTGCGGGTCGCCCCGCCCCGCCGCTTCGCGGCTGGTGCTCGTCCGAGCCGCTGCGCTTTCCGCCTTGGCCGCCGCGCGAAGAATCACCGCGCTGCTCCGGCTTGCGGTAGCCGCCCGAGCTCGGCCGCTGGCCGCTCGACCGGGGTTTGCCGACGCCGCCCGTCCGGCGGTTCGGCCGCCCGTCCCCAGAACCCGCCTGGCTCACTCGATCGTCCTCTCGCCGCGGTCAACCCCACAAAGTTACCGCAGCGGACGCAGGTCAGCTGACCTTGGTGCGCCGCTTGGAGAGCAGATCGAAGGCGACGGCGGCCAGCAGCACCAGGCCCTTGACGACCTGCTGCCAGGCCGAGCCGACGCCGGTGATGGAAAGGCCCATGTTCAGCACGCCCATGATCAGGGCTCCCACCATCGCGCCGGAGATCCGGCCGATGCCGCCAGTGACCGCGGTTCCGCCGATGAAGCAGGCCGCGATGGCGTCCAGTTCGTAGCTCTGGCCGGCGGTCGAGGTAGCGGCATTGGCGCGCGAGGTGACCACCACCGCCGCCACGGCCGAGAGCACGCCCATGTGGACGAAGATCATGAAGTTGGTCTTGGCTGTGTTGATGCCCGACAGGATGGCCGCGTTGAGGTTGCCGCCGATCGCGTAGACATGGCGGCCGAACACCGTCCGATTGAGCACGAAGCTGTAGACGAAGATCAGCACGCCCACGATCACCAGCACGATCGGGGTGCCTCCGGCGCTGAGGGCGAGCAGAGCGGTGAGCCCCAGCACGGCGATGGCGATCACGATCAGCTTCGCGATCAGCAAGGCGATCGGCTCCGGCGCGATGCCGTGGCGGATCTGCGAGCTCCGAGCCCCCAGCCGCGACCACACCAGGCCGGCCACGCCGACCACGCCGCCCAGCCGCGTGACGACGTCGTAGTCGCCAGCGACGCCCAGCAGGTTCGGCAGGGATCCCGCCGAGATCTTCACGAACCCTTGGTCGAAGCCGGCCATCGTGAACCCGGCGATGACGATCGCCAGCCCGCGGAACACCAGCATGCCGGCGAGGGTGACGATGAAGGCCGGGATCCGGACGTAGGCGATCCACAGGCCGTGCCAGGCGCCGACGACCGCTCCCAGGGCGAGCGCCAGCAGCACCGCCATCGGCCACGACCAGTTCCAGTGGTACATCGCCCAGCCCAGCACGCCGCCGATGAAGGCCACCAGCGAACCCACGGAGAGATCGATGTGCCCGGCGACGATCACCATCACCATGCCGATGGCGAGGATCAGCACGTACGCGTTCTGCCCGATCAGGGCGGCGACATTGTCCGGCCACAGCAGCCGGCCGCCGGTGAGGACGTTGAACACCACGATCACCAGCACCAGCGCGGCCATGATGCCGTACTGGCGCAGATTGCTGCGCAGCGATTCCTGGATGGAGGTCATTGGCGTCTTCCTATGCTTCCTGGGTCATGAGCTTCATCAGGTGTTCCTGGGTCGCGTCCGCCCTGTCGACGTCCCCCGTGATGCGGCCTTCGCTCAGTGTGTAGATACGATCGCAGATCCCGATCAGCTCGGGCAGTTCGGAGGAGATCACGAGCACCGCCCTGCCCTGGTTGGCAAGTTGGTTGATGATGGCGTAGATCTCGAACTTGGCTCCGACGTCGATGCCACGGGTGGGCTCATCGAGGATCAGCACCTCCGGGTCGGTGAAGACCCACTTGGCCAGCGCGACCTTCTGCTGATTGCCGCCGGAGAGCTTGAGCACCTGGGCCTCGACGGTCGGCGTCTTGACCCGCAGCTCGTCGCGCAGCCGGTTGGCGACCACGGTCTCGGCGTTGGGCTCGATCACGCCGCGACTGGAGACCTTCCGCATCGCGGCGGCCGTCATGTTCTCCTTGACG
>CAZPCM010000086.1:0-9169 GCA_964585085.1 uncultured Propionibacteriaceae bacterium | reverse complement strand
AATTCGGCCATCGGTGAACAGGCCGCGGCCGACGCGATTATCGCGGCAATGGGGGAACATGGCTGACGCCGCAGCCCTCGAAGGGCCAAAGGTCACCCCGTGGTTTATCGCGGCGGCCGTCATGTTCTCCTTGACGGATTGGATGAGGTTCAGCCCGTAGCGTTTGCGGTCCTCGGTGACGTAGGCGATGCCGTTGGCGACCGCCTGCGGGACGGTCCGCAGCTCCACCGGCCTGCCGTTGCGGTAGGCGGTGCCGCTGATGTCACGTCCGTAGGTCTGACCGAAGACGCTCATCGCCAGTTCGGTGCGACCGGAGCCCATCAGCCCGGCCAGCCCGACGATCTCGCCGGCGTGGACGATCAGCGACGCCCCGTCCACCATCTTGCGGCCGGCGTCCACCGGGTGGTGAACCGTCCAGTCCTCGAGCCGGAAGGCCTCGTCACCGACCCTGGACTCCGGTGCGCTGCGCTCCGGGAACCGGCTGTCCATCTCCCGTCCGACCATTCCCTTGATCAGCCGCTCCTCGGTGACCCCGTCAGCGGTCTGCAGGATCTCGATCACCCGGCCGTCGCGGATGATCGTGATCGCGTCGGCGATCGACAACACCTCGCCGAGCTTGTGAGAGATGATGATGCAGGTCACGCCCTGGTCGCGCAGCGCCCGCACCAGATTGAGCAGATGCTCGGAGTCGTCGTCGGGCAGCGCCGCGGTCGGCTCGTCCAGAATGAGCAGCTCGACCCGCTTGGCCAGCGCCTTCGCGATCTCGACCAACTGCTGCTTCCCGACGCCGATGCTCTTGATCAGCGAGTTCGGGTCCTCCTTGAGATCGACCCGTTCGAGCAGATCGCGAGCGCGGCGGGTGTTCTCCGCCCAGTCGATCACGCCGTTCTTGGCGTGTTCATTGCCGAGGAACAGGTTCTCGGTGATGGTGAGTTCGGGAATGAGCGCGAGCTCTTGATGGATGATCGCGATGCCGGCCTGCTCCGATTCGCGGATCCCCCGGAAACGGACCTCCTTGCCGTCGAAGTGGATCTCGCCGTCATATGTTCCATGCGGGTAGACGCCGGAGAGGACCTTCATCAGGGTCGACTTGCCCGCGCCGTTCTCACCGCAGATGCTGTGGATCTCGCCGCGCTTCACATCGAAGTTCACGTTCGACAGGGCCTTGACCCCCGGAAACTCCTTGGTGATGTGGCGCATCGAGAGGATGGTGTCTGTCATTCGTGGAGACCCCTAACGAGCGTTGCTGAGTGGTGTGGGTTCTGGGGGCGGAGCGGAAGTTCCGCCCCCAGAACCATGAGGGTCACTGACCCATCTGTTCCTTGGTGTAGTACCCGGCGTCAACCAGGACCTGCACGATGTTGGACTTGTCCACCAGGACCGGGTCGAGGAGCATGGTCGGGACGACCTTGATACCGTTGTTGTAGGTCTTGGTGTCGTTGACGGTGACCGTCGCGCCGGAGGTGATCTCGCCGATCATCTTTACGGTGGCCTCGGCCAGCTTGGCGGTGTCCTTGAAGACCGTCGAGAACTGCTCGCCGGCCAGGATCATCTTGACGCTCTCGAGTTCGGCGTCCTGACCGGTGACGATCGGCAGCTTCTTGTCGCCGGTACCGTAGCCGGCGCCCTTCAGAGCCGCGATGATGCCGCGGGACAGCCCGTCGTAGGGGGCGAGCACGCCGTTGACATCCTTGGTGGTGTAGGCCTTGGTCAGAATGTTCTCCATGCGCTTCTTCGCCACGGCGGCGTCCCAACGCAGGGTGGCGACCTTGTTGAACTCGGTCTCACCGGACTGGATCTTGATGTCACCGGAGTCGATCAGCGGCTGCAGGATGCTCATGGCGCCGTTGAAGAAGAAGGTCGCGTTGTTGTCGTCGGGGGAACCGGCGAACAGCTCGACGTTCCACGGCTTGGCCACGCCGGAAGCCTTCAGGCCGTCGACCAGCGAGGTGCCCTGCAGCACGCCGACCTTGAAGTTGTCGAACGTGGTGTAGTACTGCACCGCTTCGGTCTCCCGGAGCAGGCGGTCGTAGGCGATGACCGGGATCTTGGCGTCCGCGGCCTCCTGCAGCGCGCCCTTCAGCGCCACGCCGTCGATGGCGGCGACGACCAGGACCTGGTTCTTCTTGGTCACCATGTCATTGACCTGGATGACCTGGGTCGGGATGTCGTCATTGGCGTACTGCAGGTTGACGGTGTACCCAGCAGCCTCAAGCTGCTTCTTCATGTTCTCGCCGTCTTTGATCCACCGCTCAGAGGTCTTGGTGGGCATCGCGACACCGATAGTGCCCTTGGCCGCCGCGCCGCCGGACGCTGCCGGCGCTGCGGTCTCGGTCGCGCGACCGCACGCGGTGACGGTCAGCGCCATTGCGGCTGCGGCTGCAACTGCAACGAGTTTGCGCATTGCTGCTCACTTTCTCGACCCGGCCGCAGCTTCGCGTCCGGATCATTGTGGTGTTGTGCCCGGACGGGAAGTCCCCGCTCCCAGGCCATATGAAGTTGTCAGGAAGACCCTCGTCGGGCGGTCGTCACAGACCGGCCGCCAGGCGATGGTAAGCGTTGTTCCAGCGCAATTCCTTGGCGAATTGCGCGGCTGAGGTGGAGCCGTCGATGTGGGCGAGTTCCGTACCGGTCATCATCGCGAGGTCCTGCAGGTGCTCACTGGTGAGCGCAGTCGACAACACGGTGTGGTGCGGGCCGCCGGCGGCGAGCCAGCACTCCGTCGAGGTGGAGAAGTCCGGCTTCGGACGCCAGACCGCACGCGCCACGGGGAGCTTGGGCATCTCGGCCAGAGGTTCGACCACGGTGACCTCGTTGCCGACGAAACGGAACCGGTCGCCCAGATCGCAGATGCCCAGGATGACTGCCTCGCCGGGGGCGGCGTCGAATACCATGCGGACCGGATCCTCACGGTTGCCGATGCCGAGGGGGTGCACCTCGATCTTCGGCTTGGCCGAGGCGATGGATGGGCAGACCTCCAGCATGTGCGCGCCGAGGATGAGTTCGTTGCCCGGCTCGAGATGGTAGGTGTAGTCCTCCATGAACGACGTGCCACCCGGCAGTCCTTGGGCCATCGTCTTCAGCGTCCGGCCGATGACCGCGGTCTTCCAGTCGCCTTCCCCGCCGAAGCCGATGCCGTCGGCCATCAGCCGCTGGACGGCCAGGCCGGGCAGCTGGCGCAGCCCACCGAGATCTTCGAAGTTGGTCGTGAATGCGCCGTACCCACCCTCGATCACGAACTGGCGCAGGGCGGACTCGGTCTTGGCGCCGTAGCGCAGCGATTCGGCGCGGTCGCCACCGGGACGAAGCTCCGGCGCGACGTCATAGCCGTCGAGGTATTCCTCGATGAGCGCGTTGACTGCACTCTCCGAGACCTGGTCGACCACTGCGACGAGATCGTTGACCCCGTAGGTGTTGACCGAAACCCCGAACCGGCGCTCGGCCTCGACCTTGTCACCCTCGGTCACCGCGACATTGCGCATGTTGTCGCCGAACCGCACCAGTTTCAGCGTGCGCAGGTCGGCCAGGGCAACGGCGGCCCGTGCCCAGACCGCGATCCGGGCGACCACGCGGGGGTCGCTGATGTGGCCGGAGACGGTCTTGCGGGGAACCCCGAGCCTGGTCTGGATGTAGCCGAACTCACGGTCGCCGTGAGCGGCCTGGTTCAGGTTCATGAAGTCCATGTCGATGGTGGCCCAGGGCAGATCGCGGTTGACCTGGGTGTGCAGGTGCAACAGGGGCTTGCGCAGTAGGTCCAGCCCGGTGATCCACATCTTCGCCGGGGAGAAGGTGTGCATCCAGGCGATCACGCCCACGCAGTCGTCGTCAGCGCTGGCGTCGATCATCACCCGACGGATGGCGTCGGCATCGGTCAGCACCGGCTTGGCGACGACGTCCACCGGGACGGCATCCGCCACCGCGAGCACGTCAGAAATGCTGGCCGACTGGCTGGCGACCTGAGCCAGCACCTCCGGGCCGTAGAGGTGTTGGCTCCCGGTGAGGAACCAGATCTGCTTGCGGGCTGTCATGAGCCACTCCCCTGTCCGTAGACGTATTGATAGCGATGGAAAAGCGAATCGATGTCGCGCTGGTCGAGACGCACGGGCTCGCCCAACTGCCGGGCGATGTGGACGGTCCGGGCCACGTCCTCCAGCATCACCGCGGCTTTGACCGCGTCCCTGGCGTTCTTGCCGATGGTGAAGGGCCCGTGGTTGGCCATCAGGACCGCGCGGGAGCGACTGGACCGCAGCGTCTCGACGATCCCCCGGCCGATCGAGTCGTCGCCGATCAGCGCGAACGGACCGATCGGGATGTCGCCGCCGAACTCGTCGCCCATCATCGTGAGCACGCACGGGATCGGCTCACGTCGGGCGGCCCACGCGGTCGCGTAGTCGGAGTGGGTGTGGACGACGCCACCGACGTCACTCAGGTGCGCGTAGACGTAGGCATGGGCAGCGGTGTCGGAGGAGGGCGCCCGATCGCCCTCGACGAGATTGGCCTCGAAGTCGGTCACCACCATGGCTTCGGGCGAGAGGTCGTCATAGGAAACGCCGGACGGCTTGATCACCAGCAGGTCGGCACCGGGAACCCGGGCCGAGACGTTGCCGGCGGTCCACACCACCAGGCCGTTCCGCGGCAGTTCCGCGTGGAGCGCCGCCACCTCGACCTTCAGCGCGTCGACGATCTCGCGCAGTTCAGGAGGCACGCCGGTCATCGAGTCACCTCCCCACGAGAGAGTCGTCCGACCCCGTTGCCGGGCCCTGGTTCCGCGGCCGCCGGGGCCGCATGGCCGAGTCCGCCGAGAGTGTCGAAGTCGATTCCCATCACTTGGGCATCAGGTTTGGTCACGATCGTTGTGCCTCCAGAAAGGGGGCTCCGCTGCCACCCACGTTCAGAACGTTACCGGTCACATCGGCGGTGTACAGCACCTTTTGGTCACGATTTGGTCTCGGTCAGATCACGCTTTGATAGCGGTATCATCCCCGCGGGTGACACACGATCGACGTGGGCGAGCGACCGCAGTCCGCGGTCGAGGTGCCATCCCACGAAGGCGGCGACAAGTCCGCTGCCCTGCCTGACGACGGGTTCGCCCACCTCGCGGGTGTCCGTCCAGTTGCCGGACATCAGATGGGTGAGGTAGGCGATGGTCGCCGGCCAGGCGTGCGCCGAGCCGGGCGGTCGACAACTCCGGCAGACCACACCGCCGGTCGCCGGAGAGAAGGCTTCGTGCGGCCCGGGCGCGCCGCAACGGGCGCAGGTCGACAAGCTGGGGGCATAGCCGGCGACGGCGATCGCGCGCAGAAGGTACGAATCCATGATCATGATCCCTGGTCGAGGCCCGTCGTTGGTGCCCTGGGTGAGCGCGTTGAGCGCGCCGACCAGGAGCAGGTACTGCCGCACGGCCGGCTCCCCCTCTTCGGCCACCAGGCGATCCGCGGCTTCGAGGATCACCTGGCCGGTGGTGAAGCGCTGGTAGTCCTGACTGAGAGGTTCGGAGAACGGGTGCAGGGTCACCGCCTGGGTGACCACGTCCAGGGATCGGCCGGTGGCGAACTGCAGGTCGACATGGCTGAAGGGTTCGAGCCGCCCCCCGAACTTCGACGACGTCCGCCGTACCCCACGGGCCACCGCGCGGATCTTCCCGTGCCGGCGCGAGAGGAAGGTGATGATCCGATCGGCTTCGCCCAACTTGTGCGTGCGGAGCACGACCGCCTCGTCACGGTAGGTCGGCACCGGCCCATTCTCCACTACGCTGCGCCGATGGGCCTGCTGCGAATCACCATCGACGACACTACCGACGTCACCGCCACGGCAGCGCGGCTGCACGTGTCGATCAAGGGCTCCTCACCCCTCCTCGGCAACGCCGCGGTCAAGAAGGCGGCCGAAGTGCGTGACCTGGTCGCCGCCCTGGGCCGAGCCGGCCTGAGCGAGGACGCGGTCGAGGTGCAGGGCATCCGGATGTCCTCCTCGACGGCGATGCTGAACCGCACGCAGAAGGTCGAGATCCTGCTCGTGATCACCTCGACCCCGGACCTGCTGCCTTCGGTTCTCGGCGCCCTCGCCGAAGCACCCAACCTCAAACTGGCCGAGCTGGAATGGGTCTTCGACTCGTTCGAAGCCAGCATTCCGCTCGCCGCACAGGCGATGCGGAAGGCACGGCGCAAGGCGGATGCCCTGGCTGAAGCGGCCGGACTGACTGTGGCCGGCGTTCACAACGCCAGCGATTCGTGGTCCATGCCGGAGCCGAGGGTCATGATGGCCGCCATGGAGGCCTCTCCGCGGATGGCGAAGGGCGCCGCTCCCGAGCTCGACCTCGGCGTGGAGTTCAGCTCGACACAGAAGCTCTACGTCCATCTCAGCGTTGACTTCACCGTCGGCTGAGCAAGCACCCCATACGCTGGGCGGATGAATCGGATCGCATCGCTGCGGGTTTCGCCCCTCTGCCTGGGCGGCAACGTATTCGGGTGGACGGCCGGCGCCGAGGAATCGGAGCGGATCCTCGACGCGTTCGTCGACGGCGGCGGCAATTTCATCGACACCGCGGATGTCTACTCCTCCTGGGTGCCCGGCCATTCGGGCGGTGAGTCCGAGAGCATCATCGGCCACTGGCTGCGCCGCCGCGGCAATCGGGACAAGGTGGTCCTGGCGACGAAGGCCGGCAAGCATCTGACCCACCGCGGGCTTCGTCCGGCCAATCTCAAGATCTGCCTCGACGGGTCGCGCCGCCGGCTGGGAGTGGAGACGATCGACCTCTACTACGCCCACGAGGACGACACCCACGTGCCGATTGTGGAATGGGTCGGCGCCTTCGACCAGATGATCAAACGCGGGACGATCAGGCATTACGCCTTGTCGAACTTCACCGCCGAGCGCGTGGCGGAGGTGATCGAAGTCGCCGCGCGCGAGGGGCTGGCCCTCCCCGTGGCGCTGCAGCCGCAGTACAACCTGGTGCATCGCGGCGACGTGGAGACCGCTGGCCTGGGCCGGCTGGCCGCCGAGCACCACCTGGCCATCGTGCCCTACTACGCCCTGGCCGCCGGCTTCCTGACCGGGAAGTACCGCCAGGGCGAGGCCGCCCACGGCGCCCGCGCGGGACGGGTCAAGTCGTATTTCACCGATGAGGGCTTCGCAGTGGTCGACCAAGTGGTCGCGATCGCCGAGGAGCTGGCGGTGGACCCGGCTGCGGTCGCCGTCGCCTGGGTCCGGCAACAGCCCGGCGTGGTGGCGCCCATCGCCAGCGCCAGCAGTGTGGAACAGGTGCCGACCCTGCTGGCGGCGATGACCCTGCGACTGGCGCGCGGACACCTCAACCGCTTGGCCAAGGTGTCCGCGCCGTTCCTGTGAGGGTCAGATCGTCGGCTCGACGGACCCTTCGATCTGGGTCGCACCGGCGGCGTGCTGCACGGTGACCTTGCGGGGCTTGGCCTCCTCAGCCACCGGGATGTGCAGGCTGAGCACACCGTCGCGGTACTCGGCCCCGATCTTGTCCAAAGCCACCCCGTAGCCCAAGGTGAGCTGGCGGGCGAACGTCCCGGTGGGGCGCTCCCGCACCAGCCACTTCTGCTCGCCTTCCTCGGCTTCGGGACGGCGTTCGGCCCGGATGGTCAACGTGCGGTCGTCGATGTCCACGTCGATCGACGCAGGGTCGACTCCCGGCAGGTCGAGCTTGGCGACGAAGGCATCGCCGACCCGGTACAGATCCATCGGCATGGCCACGCTGGCCGGCGTGCGTGCGGCGTCGGAGAACCAGCGGTCCATCTCACGGAAGGGGTCGAAGGTGCGTGCCATGGTGATCACTCCTCTTCTCGTTCTAGCACTCACTTGGCCTGAGTGCTAATGCACTCCCAGTCTGCCTTGATTCCCGACCACGATCAAGAGTTGCGTCCGCCGGACTCAAGTCTTGCGCGAGTAGGCTGCGTTCGTGGCTGAGAAGAAGGTTCCCCGACCCCCGATCCCCCACCCGTCCGGCGCTCGACCGCCCGCCATTCCGGCGGCGGTGCTGCCGCGCCACGTGGCCATCGTGATGGACGGCAACGGGCGCTGGGCCAAGGAGCGGAACCTGCCGCGCACCGAGGGCCACGCCCGGGGCGAGGCGGCCCTTTTTGACGTGATCGAAGGTGCCATCGAGATCGGGGTCAAGTACCTGTCGGCCTACGCGTTCTCCACCGAGAACTGGCGTCGCTCCCCCGACGAGGTGCGCTGGCTGATGGGGTTCAACCGGGACGTCATCCACCGGCGCCGCGACCAGTTGGACGCCATGGGCGTGTGCGTCCGCTGGGCGGGTCGCGCGCCCCGGTTGTGGCGCTCGGTGATCCGGGAGCTCCAGCAGGCCGAGGCGCAGAGCCGCGACAACGACGTCCTCACCCTGCAGTTCTGCGTCAACTACGGAGGACGGGCCGAGATCGTGGACGCCGCCCGCGCCATCGCCGAGGCGGCCACTCGCGGCGAACTGGACCCGTCCCGCTTGACCGAGGAGCGGTTCCGACGCTTCCTCGACGAGCCTGAGATCCCCGACGTGGACCTGTTCGTCCGCTCCTCGGGCGAGCAGCGGACATCGAACTTCCTGCTGTGGCAGTCGGCCTACGCCGAGATGGTCTTCATGGATCGGCTCTGGCCGGACTTCGACCGTCGTGACCTCTGGCGAGCGATCCAGGAGTACGCCAGGCGCGATCGGCGCTATGGCGGAGCACTGCCGAACCAGATCGGCTGACCCGGCCGACCCCGAATCAGTCCGTCCCGGACTCCAGACCCGAGCGAAGCTGCGCCTGTTCGACCTCGTCGCTGGTGGACCCAGGTAGCTCGGTGATCCCGCGGGCCGCGCCCGACTCCAGCGCTCCGACCAGGTGCGACACCGCTCCGCCGACCAGTCCGAGCTCGGCGTACTGCTCCAGTCGAGTGCGGGAATCGGCGATGTCCAGGTTGCGCATCGTCAGCTGGCCGATGCGATCCAGCGGCCCGAACGCTGCGTCGCCGACCCGCTCCATGGACAGCTTCTCGGGGTGGTAGCTCAGCGCCGGTCCGTCGGTGTCGAGGATCGAGTAGTCGTCACCGCGGCGCAGGCGAAGGGTGACCGACCCGGTGATCGCCGAGCCCACCCACCGCTGGAGGGACTCCCGCAGCATCAGCGACTGCGGGTCGAGCCAGCGGCCCTCGTACATCAGCCGGCCGA
>CAZPCM010000085.1:0-11948 GCA_964585085.1 uncultured Propionibacteriaceae bacterium | reverse complement strand
GCCTGGCATCCCGTTGTAGCCTGCAGGGACAACCGTCGGACGCCTGACCGTGCTGTCGCACATGTAATGCCCCCAATGCTCGTCCTTTCCACCATCACAATCAAGAAACGGAGGACGCCCATGCGTCGATCCATCCACGCGGGAGCCGCGATCGCGGCCCTCGTCCTAGCGCTGTCTGCGTGCAGCAGTGGCACCCCAGCGGGTAGCACGTCGGCACCGGCGTCCTCTGCGGCGGCCGGTGGGGAACTGGTGATCTGGGCTGACAATTCGGCCAACACCGCCAAAGCGATCGAGCCGTTGTGCCAGAAGTGGGCTGAAGCCAACGGTGTCAAGTGCACCGTGAAGAAGTTCAACGGCGGCACCGAACTGGAAGACGCCCTGATCAAGGGCAATAGCAGCGGTGACGTCCCGGACATTTATGAAGGTGCGCACAACGGCATCGGCAAGATGGTCGCCAACGGCATCCTGGCCCCGGTGGACCTGGGCGCGAACAAGGGGAACTTCTCGGCCGCGGCTGTGGCCGGCGTCACCAACAACGGCAACACGTACGGCGTCCCGTGGGCAGTGGAGAACGTCGCCCTGCTGACGAACAAGAAGCTGTCTCCTGCGTGCCCGGCGACGTTGGATGCGGCGGTCGCCAATGCCAAGAAGCTGATCGCTGACGGCAAGGTCACCAAGGGCCTGGGCATCGCCTTGCAGATCGGCAGCAATGGCGATGGCTACCACTGGTTCCCGCTGTTCACCGCTGACGGTGGTTACGCCTTCAAGCAGCTCCCCGACGGCAGCTTCGATCGCAAGGACATGGGGATCGGCAAGGAAGGCAGCATCGCCGCCGCCAAGCGCCTGCAGCAACTGGCCAACGACGGCATCGTCAAGGCCTCGGTCAGCTATGACATCGCCCGCGAGACCTTCGCCAAGGGCAAGTCGCCGTACTTCATCACCGGCCCGTGGCAGCTGCCCGAGCAGCAGAAGGCTCTCGGCAATGACCTGATGGTCTGCCCCGTGCCGAGTTGGGAGGGGAGCCAGTTCACCTCGCAGCCGTTCCTCGGCGTGCGAGTGTTCTTCCAGGTGGCCAAGGCCAAGAACCCGGTGCTGGCATCGACCTTCCTCTCCGATGCGGTCATGACCACCGAGTTCATGGACGGCATGTACACCGTTGACCCCCGTCCGCCGGCCTGGAGCGAATCGTTCGCCAAGGCTGCCGCAGATCCCTTCATCAAGGGTTTCGGCGAGTACGGCCAGAAGGGCATGCCGATGCCGGCGATCCCGCAGATGGACAACCTGTTCCAGGACTGGGGCTTGGCGCAGTTCAAGGTGGCCTCCGGGTCCGATCCGGAGAAGACCATGAAGGAAGCCGGAGACTCCATCAACAAGCGCAACGAAAAGCTGGGCTGACCCACTCCGAGGAGTAGCTTCATGACCGATACCGCCACGGCGGTCGAGGAGCGGGAGGCGAAAGCCTCCCGCTCCACCTCAGCCGGAAACCTCACTGTCAAGCTGGTGCTGGTAGGGCTGCTCGACGCCCTCCTGATCGCATCCATCGCCGGTGCCGTGACCCACCAGTGGTGGTTGGCGGTCGTCTTCTTCGGCATCGTGCTGGTCGCGGTGAACGCGATCTACCTCACCAAATGGTCGATGCCGCTGAAGTACCTTCTGCCGGGCCTGGCGTTCATGATCGTTTTTCAGGTGTACACGATGCTCTTCACCGGCTATGCATCCTTCACCAACTACGGCACCGGCCACCTGGACGACAAGGCCTCGGCCATCATCGCGATCCAGCAGAGCAACGTGGTGGCGGTCGAGGGAAGCCCGGAGTTCGCCGTCGTGCCGCTCCTGAAGGATGGACAGGTCTCCATGCTGGTGACCGACCCCACGACAGGTCAGGTGAGCTTGGGCACCAATGACGGACTGTCGCCGGTGAATCCCGCCGATGTGCAGAAGTCAGGCACGAAGGTCACCGGTCTGGCGGGCTTCACCACGCTGACCCTCGCCCAGATGAGCTCGAATCCCGATTACAAGACGCAATGGGACAGCCTTCGCCCGCCTGTGGACAGGACGGCCGGCACCTACCTGCGAGCCAATTCCATCACCAAGGCCACCATCGCCAAGTCCGGCTTCATCTTCGACCAGGCGAAGAACGCAATGGTCTCGTCCGAGGGGCTTGTCTACCCGGCCGATGAGCAGCGCGGCAACTTCGTCTCGCCCAGCGGGGAACCACTCATGCCCGGCTGGCGCGTGAACGTGGGCGGCGCCAATTACCTGTCCTTGTTCACCGATTCGACCATCCGGTCGCGGTTCCTGCCGATCGCCGGATGGACGTTCTTCTTCGCCATCGCCACAACCTTCCTCAACTTCGCGATGGGGCTGCTGCTGGCCCTGGTGTTGAACGAGCGTCGCATGAAGGGCCAGAAGATCTATCGGCTGCTGCTTATCATCCCCTACGGCCTTCCTGGCATCCTGACCACGCTGGTGTGGAAGGGCATGCTGAACACCGACTTCGGGTTGATCAACCAGATCCTCGGCGCCCCGGTGCCCTGGCTGACCGATCCCTGGCTGGCGAAGCTGTCGATCCTGTTGGTGAACCTCTGGATGGGGTTCCCGTACTTCTTCCTGGTCTGTTCAGGCGCGTTGACAGCCATTCCGGCTGATCTGAAAGAGGCGGCGTTCGTCGACGGCGCTTCGGGCACCTATGCGTTCCGGACGGTGGTTCTGCCGCTGCTCCTGGTGGCAACCGCCCCGCTGCTGGTCACCACGTTCGCCTTCAACTTCAACAACTACACCCTGATCGAGATGTTGACCCAAGGTGGGCCGTTCTCCGGCAGCATCATCGAGGGCGGGTCGACAGACCTGTTGATCAACTACACCTTCCGCACGGCGTTCAACCCGGCCAGTCAGCAATTGGGTCTGGCGTCGGCGATCGCCATGGTGATCTTCCTGATCGTCGGCACCGTCTCGGCGTACGGTTTCCGGCTGACCAAGCGACTGGAGGAGATGCGATGAGCACAACTGTGGCCGAGAAGGCCACGATCAAGGCCGACAAGTTGCCGTTCGGCCGCTGGTTCCGGCTTGTCGGGTGGCGGCACCTCGTGGCAATCGTGTTCTGCATCTGGGCGATCTTCCCGGCGTTCTACGTCATCACTCTGGCCTTCTCCGGTGGCAATACGCTTACCGCCGCCTGCCCGCCGGAACGGCGCGGCCTGTCCGCGCTGGCCTGCATCATCCCGACGCAGTTCTCCCTGAACAACTTCCAGATCCTGATGACCTCCGACCAGTGGCCGGTCATGGTCTGGTTCCGCAACACCCTGTTGATAGCCGCGGTCAACTCGTTCGCGGCGCTCTTCATGGGGGCTGCTGCGGCGTTCGCCTTCAGCCGGCTGCGCTTCAAGGGACGACGCATGGGCCTGCTGGCGCTCATGCTCGTGCAGATGTTCCCGGGCGTCCTGGCCATCACCGCGATCTACTCGTTGCTGACCCAGATCGCCGACGTGTACCCCTCGTTCGGCATCAACAGCATCTGGGGCCTGACCCTGGTCTACCTGGGCGGGGCGCTGGGGGTGAACACCTTCTTGATGAAGGGGTACTTCGACACTATCCCGGTGGACATCGACGAGTCCGCGCGGATCGATGGGGCGGGTCACGTCCGGATCTTCTTCGGCCTGATCATGCGTCTTGCCTTGCCGATCCTGGTCGTGGTGTTCTTCGTCAGCTTCCAGTCAGCCTTCAACGAACTGCCGTTGGCCCAGGTGGTCCTGCCGGATGCCGGCAACACCACGCTCGCGGTCGGTTTGAACGGTCTGGTGTCCAACCCGCTGGTGCAGCAGTGGGGCCTCATGGCGGCCGGTGGCGTGATGGCAGCGGTTCCGTTGTTCCTGCTCTTCCTGTTCACCCAGAAGTCGCTCGTCACCGGTTTGACCGCCGGCGCGGTGAAGGGCTGAGTGACATGACCCCTTACTCAGTGTGTGAAGCCGCCCCGGCGATGGTCGCGGCAGGAAGGATCGATCATGGCATCCGTTGAGATCGACAAGATGAACAAGGTGTACGAAAACGGGTTCCACGCGGTCAAGGACCTCAGCATCGACGTGGCCGATGGCGAGTTCCTCGTTCTGGTGGGCCCGTCCGGCTGCGGCAAGTCGACGGCGTTGCGGATGGTCGCCGGCTTGGAGGACATCTCCACCGGCGAACTGCGGATCGGCGGCCGTCGCGTCAACGAGGTTGACCCGCAGGGACGCGACATCGCGATGGTCTTCCAGTCCTACGCGCTCTACCCGCACATGACGGTCGGCGACAACATCGGTTACGGTCTGCGGATCCGCAAGATGCCCAAAGACGAGATCGAACGCCGGATCAAGAAGGCCGCCGACATGCTGGAACTGACTGCGCTGCTGGGCCGCAAGCCGGCGCAACTGTCCGGCGGCCAGCGGCAGCGGGTGGCGATGGGCAGGGCGATCGTCCGGGAACCGCAGGTCTTCTTGATGGACGAGCCACTCTCGAACCTCGACGCGAAGCTTCGGGTGCAAATGCGCGCGGAGATCTCCGCCGTGGTGAGGTCATTGAAGACCACGACCATGTACGTCACCCATGACCAGACCGAAGCGATGACCATGGGTGATCGGATGGCGGTGATGAAGGCGGGGATCCTGCAGCAGCTGGGCACTCCCTCGGAGTGCTACGACAGCCCGGCCAACATCTTCGTTGCCCAGTTCGTCGGCTCCCCGCCGATGAACCTGGCTCTGGGCAAGCTCGTCAGTAGCGGCGACGGCGTGCAGCTCGAACTGGGCGGTTCAGTCCTCCAGGTCCCTTCGTCAGTGCTGGAGGCGCGGCCGGGCCTGAAGCGCTATTTCGGCCAGGATGTGGCGGTCGGTGTGCGCAGCGAGGACATGGAGGACGCGGCGCTGGCCAAGGTTCCCCCGGACCAGCGGATCAAGGGCACGGTGACGCTCACCGAGGCCCTGGGCTCGGAGATCGTGGTGCACTTCACTTTCGCGGGACGGCCGGTGATCACCGACGACACCAAGCTGATCGCCAAGGAGTCCGGCGCCGAGGAACTCCATGTCCAGAAGGACGTCGGTGTGAAGTGGGTGGCTTCGTTCGGGCCGCGGTCCCGCGTCCACATGGGCGACGACATCGAGATCGCCGTGGACGTCGAGCGGGCGCACTTCTTCGACATCGCGAACTCCGAATCCATCTGGAGCTGAGCAAGGGCCCCGCCGCCCGCACGGCCGGCGGCGGGGCTTACCCTGGTCGACCCCATTCAGCCATCATGGTGCGCTGATCCAAGGGTCGCCTCAGTCCTGACCCGGCGCCATGCGCTGGAAGGAAGTCATGACCATCGACCCGCAACCTGACGTGTTGATTTCCCGCTTCGTCTCCGAAGTTCACAACGAGCAATCACCGACTGCCCACTCGTCCGCCATCGTTCAGGGAGCTCACTACCGGTTCACGGTGCTGTCAAGCCGACTGATCCGCCTGGAATGGTCTCCTTCGGGCGACTTCGTCGACCGTGCCACGTCGATGGTGATCAACCGCCGGTTCGACGTGCCACCGTTCGAGGTGGAGGAGAACGACGAGCTGTTGGTCCTCCGCACTGAGCATCTCCTCCTCCGCTACGACAAGCGTCCCTTCACCGGGGGTGGCCTGTCCATCGCCCTTCGGCAGAGGGCGCAGTCGAGCCACTTCTCGACCTGGCGTTGCGGAGAACCGCTTCCTCAGACAGGGGGAGAGGCAGGCAATCTCGGGGGCACTGCCCGGACACTGGACGAAGTGGACGGTGCCTGTGAGCTCCCACCCGGCCTGCTTGCGACGTACGGTTTCGCGGTGGTCGACGACTCCACCTCGGTCGAGCTCGGCGAGAATGGGTGGATCGCGCCTCGGCCGTCCGGCGGAAGCGACCTCTACTTCTTCGGGCACGGACGGGACTTCCACGCCGCACTGGCCGAGTTCTTCCGCCTCACCGGACCCGTACCGCTGGTGCCACGTCGCGCCCTCGGCAACTGGTGGAGCCGCTATTGGGCCTACACCGACACTGAATACCTCGACCTGATGGACCGATTCGCGGCCGAAGGCGCTCCCTTCTCTGTCGCGGTTCTCGACATGGACTGGCACCTCGTCGACATCGACCCGCAACTTGGTAGTGGGTGGACCGGTTACACCTGGAACCGGCAGCTCTTCCCCGACCCTCCCGGATTCGTCCACGAACTGCACCGACGGAGGATGCTCGTCTGCCTCAACGTGCACCCCGCCGACGGGGTGCGGCGTCATGAGGACGCCTATCCGGCGATGGCCGCCGACCTCGGCATCGATCCGGACAGCGGCGTCGAGATCCCGTTCGACATCACCTCCCCGCGCTTCGTCGATTCCTACCTGAAACGACTCCACCATCCCCTCGAAAAGGACGGGGTGGACTTCTGGTGGCTCGACTGGCAGTCCGGGGGTTCCACCCGCGTCCCGGGTCTGGACCCCCTGTGGATGCTCAACCACATCCACTTCCATGACTCCGCCCGAGAAGGGCGGCGACCGCTCACGTTGTCCCGGTATGCAGGACTGGGCAGCCACCGCTATCCGGTCGGATTCTCCGGTGACACGATCACGACCTGGGACTCCCTCGGTTTTCAGCCGTACTTCACCGCCACGGCTGCCAATGTCGGCTACTTCTGGTGGAGTCACGACATCGGCGGACACATGCTCGGCGTTTCCGACGATGAGCTCACGGTGCGTTGGTTCCAGTTCGGCGCCTTCTCGCCGATCAACCGCCTGCATTCGTCCAACGACCCTTTCAACTCCAAGGAGCCATCGCGCTTCGGCCCGGAGGCGTCCCGCATCCTCATCGCGTTCCTGAGGCTCCGCCACCGGCTCGTTCCGTACCTCTACACCGCCGCTTGGAGAGCGCATGCGGACTGCATCGGGATCGTCCGGCCGATGTACCACGACCATCCGACGCACCCAGAGGCGTTCAGCGTCCCTCACCAGTATCTGTTCGGCAGCGACTTGATCGTCGCCCCCATCACCACACCGCGCGACCGTCGCACCGGCTTGGCGAGCGTGACCGTCTGGCTCCCCGACGGCGATTGGTTCGATCTGTTCACGGGCAAGCGATACAGCGGCGGCAGCATGCTCACGATGCATCGCCCGCTCGAACAGATCCCGGTGCTGGCGCGAGGGGGCGCGGCCATCCCGATGCTTGACGACCTCGCACAGGACATCGGGGAGAATCCGGAAAGGCTGGTCCTGCGGATCGTCCCAGGCACTGGAGACAGCATGGTCTTTGAAGACGACGGTTCGGCGGCGCCCACGCGGTCGGAGCGGCACGCGACCAGGGTGCACGTCGAGTGGCCGAACGGATCGCCGGCGGACGTGATCATTCGGATCGACCCCCCGTCAGGACCAGGGGTTCGGGGGGTACGCGATCTCACCCTCGATCTCGTGGGTGCGCACACGGCCGACCGTGTGGAGATCGGAGGTGCCCGAAGCCAGACTCGGGGCGCGTCGGTCAGGGTGGACGGGACCCTGGCCCCTGCCCTCCGGCTCGATCTCGGCACCCAGGACCTGTCGTCCGGGCTGGAGATCCACGTCGCGGGTGTCACCGTGCCTTCGTTCGACAGGGACGGCGCGACCTTCGCTCACCTGGACCGAGCCGAGATCGAGTATCGGCTCAAGAACCAGGCTCTCAGAGCCGTCGAACGGCTGAGCGGGATCAGGCTCGTGCAGGAACTGAACACCATTGCGCTGCCGGCCTCGTTGAGCGGCGCGCTCATCGAGGTCTGTGACCAGGAGACCAGCACTCATGAACCTGCGTAGTCTGAGCCCCGGCAACACGCCCACGTGGCGCCGACAAGTCGTCTACGAGATCTACCCCAAGAGCTACTCCGACGGCGACGGCGACGGCGTGGGCGACGTGGCCGGCCTTCGCAGCAGGTTGCAACACATCGCCGACCTGGGCGCGGACGCCGTCTGGATCGCGCCCTGGTACCCCTCCCCGGGAGCGGACGGCGGCTACGACATCACCGACTATCGCGCGATCGATCCGGTTCTGGGCACCCTCGCCCAAGCCGAGGCGCTGATCGCCGAGGCACATCGTGCCGGGCTCAGGGTGATCACCGACCTGGTCGTCAACCACACCTCCAACCAGCACCCTTGGTTCGCCGAAGCGCTGGCCGCGGGCGCCGGCTCTCCTGAGCGGGCGCGGTACATCTTCCGCGACGGGGTTGGAGTCAACGGTGACCGGCCGCCCAACAACTGGTTCAGCGCCTTCGGCGATTGCAGTTGGACCCGCGTCACCGAGGCGGATGGGATGCCCGGACAGTGGTACCTGCACACCTTCGCGCCCGAACAGCCCGACCTCGACTGGACCAACCCGGAAGTACGGGCAGAGGTGGCCGACATCCTCAGATTCTGGTTCGATCGCGGCGTGGACGGAATCCGCGCCGACGCCGTCCCGGCCATGGCGAAGGCCCAGGGGCTGCCGGACACGCCCCACGATGCGTCGCTCGGGTTCCGTTCGTCGGTCTGGACCGACGCGCCGAACTGGGACGTCGACGAGGTCCACGCGATCATGCGCCAGTGGCGGGCCATTGCGGACACCTACGAGCCGCCCCGCTTCTTCATCGCCGAGGCCGTGGTGTCCTCGCCGCAGCGACTCGCCAGGTATCTTCGGCCCGACGAGCTGCACGCCGGGTTCAACTTCGACTTCCTCCGTGCCGGCTGGGACGCCTCCCGGCTCCGGGCAGCCATCGACGTGACTCTGAACAGCCTGCGCCCCGTCGGGGCCCCGGCCACGTGGGTGCTGTCCAGCCATGACGAGACCAGGCACGTGACCCGCCTGGGGCGGGCCGAGTCCCGGGCCGCGATCATGGGCTTCGACGTCGACCCGACCAGTGAGCGGGAACTGGGCACTCGACGCGCCAGAGCGGCAGCCCTGCTGCAACTGGCGCTCCCGGGGATGGCCTGCCTCTATCAGGGAGACGAACTCGGCCTGCCCGAGGTCGTCGACCTTCCCGAGGAGGTGCTCCAGGACCCGATCTGGGAACGCTCCGGTCACACCAGCAGAGGCCGGGACGGCTGCCGTGTTCCGCTGCCGTGGAATGGCTCCGAACCGCCCTTCGGGTTCTCTCCCCCAGGCACCGCGACCTGGCTCCCGCAGCCCTCCGACTGGCGAGTGCTCACCGTCGAGGCCCAGTCTGAGGACCCCGACTCCATGCTCAGCCTCTATCGCGCTGCGCTCGACCTTCGTCGACACCTGCCGGACCTGTCGGAAGAGGACTTCCGCTGGCGGGGGACGCCGAGCGGCGTCCTCGCCTTCCGCCGGGGCGAAGGCTTCGAGTGCGTCGTGAACCTCTCCGAGGATGCCTTCCCACTGGATCACGACGGGCGGCGCGTGCTGCTGGCCAGCGGCCCGTTGCCCGACTCCCTGTTGCCTCCCGACACCGCTGTGTGGCTGCAGGCACACGACGGCGAGGGTTCGGAGCGATCGTCTGCAGCGGTGCCCCGCGGGGTGCCGGCAGGCACTGACCGGAGTAGGAACTAGGTCCGCCGTGCCAATGTCCATGCAACCTCCGCGGTATCACTTCGCGCCCTCCCGGACGTGGGCGAACGACCCGAACGGGCTCATCTGGCACCAAGGCCTTTGGCACCTGTTCTTCCAATGCAATCCGGAGGGCGTCCACTGGGGCAATGTGTCTTGGGGTCATGCGACGTCTGCCGATCTGATCACCTGGCAGGAGCAACCGATCGCCCTGAGATCCGATGAACGTGAGGAGTTCTTCTCCGGCTCGTGTGTGTTGGACGCCGGGAACACGTCTGGACTGGGAACGGTCGAGTCGCCGGCGCTGGTGGCCGTCTACACCGCCAACCTCCCCGTCGGGATCCAAGCTCAATCGTTGGCCTACAGTCTGGACGCTGGACTGACATGGCTGCGGCACAAGGGCAATCCAGTGCTGGACCGCGGTTCGGCCAACTTCCGCGACCCCAAGGTCTTTCGGGACCGCGACGGCTGGGTCATGGTCGCTGTCGAGGCGGAGCAGCAGATGGTGGTGCTCTATCGCTCAACCGACCTCATCAGCTGGGTGTACCTCTCCTCGTTCGGGCCGGCCCACGCCGCAGGTGGGGCCTGGGAGTGCCCGGATCTGTTCCCGCTGCCGGTCGCCGGCACGGACGAGATCCGGTGGGTGCTGCTGGTGAACCTCAATCCCGGGGCGATCGGCGGTGGCTCGGGGTGTCAATATTTCGTCGGCGAGTTCGACGGCACCCGCTTTCTGCCCGAGCGGAACGCTGGGGTTGCCCTCCGTGGCGCCACGGAGAGCCCCGACCTTCGCGTGTTCGACTGGTTCGACCACGGCCGGGACTGTTACGCAGTAGTGAGTTTCGCCGAAGCTCCGCACGGCCGCCGGATCGTGCTCGGCTGGATGAACAACTGGGACTACGCCGCCGCGGTCCCCCTCACCGGAGGCCGGGGGATGATGACCATTCCGCGCGAACTGTGGCTCGTCCGCCGCGAGGGGCGGCACCTGCTCGCCCAGCGCCCCGTTCGGGAGCTGCCGCCAAATGCGCTCCGCCGCCTCCGTCTGGCCGAAGGGGAGGTCCTGAGTCTCGGTGCGGCAACATTGGGTTACGCCGGTGGCGCACTGAGACTCACCCGCGGTCCGGTCGATTTCGACGCCGGGTTCGGCGGGACCACCTCCGCTCCCGTGGCTGATTCACCGGCGGAAATCGAACTCGACGTCCTCGTGGACACCTGCTCGATCGAGGTGTTCAGCACTGATGGTCTGCTCGCAATGACCAACCTCGTGATCTGAATCGCGGAGGGCGATGGGACCTCGCAGGAGACGTAAGTACGCGCGAGGCGACCGCGACCCTGCAGCGTCGATCGGGGCTAGCCTCTGGTGATTCGTCCCGACTCGATTGCCCACTGGGCGAACCCGCCTGGTGGAATTGGGAGCGTTCGACGGGACGCGGACACCATTGGCTGATCCGGCCTTGTGACCGGCATGATCGTCAACCACAGCAACTAGGCCGTGAACTTCGGCGAGCGCAAGGACGCCGCATTCTCCCGTGTTGCGGCCGTTGTCGCCGACGAGTCGCCGGGCGTAGCGGCTGTAAGCGTCTATCTCGGCCTCGGACTGGATCGGCGCGACCTCAATCCAGCTGTGCGTGAGGATCTGGGCGAGCCAAGCGTTGACGCCGCAAGCTTCCTGTATCTCCCGCTCTACGGTGTCGGGAATGACGATGACGTTGCCAGGTGCGAGCATCTGCAGCACGCCGAGCCAGCCTGCCCTGGCGAAGTGGCTCAGCTGGCCCGTGTCGACGGCCCATTCGGCGGTCATTCTGTGAGCGCCCAGAGCGAACCCTCATCCACCGTTGCCCGACCGGGTAGGTCGTCCTCGCTGAAGTTCTGCCGCAGTAGGGACAGTGCCCGGGCGCTCGTGACGTCGTCCACGCGGTAGGCGCGCAGGACTGCTCGCTCGTACTCCGGGTGCAGCCAAGTCCCCTCAAGGTCGTGGGGGACGTAGAGGTCGTTCTCGACGATGTCGGATCGGTTGGTCCGAACTTGGCAAGGGCACGAAACGGCGAAAGCCGCTCCGACCGGAAGTTGATCCCGAGTCAAAGCGGCTTTCATGCCGTCGGGGTGACAGGATTTGAACTGCCACCTGAGGCTCTTTCGTCTACCTCTCCTGACTACCAGTTTCAGCGTGGTGACTAGGCATGATGGTCTCTGCCTCTCGAACGCCAAGTAGGCGCAAATAGGCAGAAATGGGCTGTTGTTAGGATGCGTTAGGATGCAGGTGAGATTTAGGGGCAAGGTGACAGGGTGACCAATCTCCGACTGGTGGACGGGGCTGCGGGTACGCCCGCGCGCACCGGATCGGCCCCGCGGCCGTCCAGTCGGACCAGGTCAACCAGGCGCCGGCGGGCCTTCGGAAAGGTCGCGAAGCAGCGGTCGGGTCGCTACCAGGCCA
>CAZPCM010000084.1:7277-12705 GCA_964585085.1 uncultured Propionibacteriaceae bacterium | reverse complement strand
CGGTGTCCCCTCCAGCCAACGTGGCGGTCTCCGCGAGCCGCTCTCCGTTCACGTCCACCGCCGCAACTCGCGCACCTCGGCGAAGCAGTTCCAGGACGACTTCCCGTCCGATGCCGTTGCCGCCACCGGTCACCACGAACACCTTGCCTGCGATCTCCACGACAGGTCCTCTCTCGCTGCTGCGTGTCCCCGATGTCACCGCCGGCGACAGGCCGAACCCGGGACGGCGCGCCACGGTCTGGACAACGGTGTCCGGTGCTGAGCCGCCAGCCTGCCTTCACCTGACCGATCCCGCAACCGTGCGCCGGCCCCGGGGAGCCGAGCCGCCATCATCGCTCACCTCCGCATCCGGTCCACCCGTTCGGATGCCGGGTCCGGAGACCGAGTGCGTGCGGCGTTGGTACTCTGACGCCGCGACTCGCCCGTCCGGCGAGCTCTTCGGTGAGGATGTTCACGATGGATTTCTCGAAACTCGACGGGTTGATCCCTGCGATCATGCAGGATGCTGAGACCTCTGAGGTGCTCATGGTCGGCTTCATGAACGACGAGGCCCTTGCCATCACCCAGCGAACTGGGTATGCGACCTTCTACAGCCGCACGCGGAACACCCTGTGGACCAAGGGCGAGACCTCGGGCAACCTTCTGGCGGTGGTCGAGATGCTCGCCGACTGCGACGACGACACGGTGCTGGTGAAGGTGAAGCGCTTGGGCGAAGGAAACGTCTGCCACACCGGCGAGCGGACGTGCTTCTTCCGCACCCTCGACTTCGAGGCCGCGAAGGCAGCGCAATGACCCTGCGACTGGGCATCCCGAAGGGGTCTCTGCAGGACTCCACCATCAACCTGTTCGCCCGGGCGGGCTTCAACATCATCGTCGACTCGCGCTCGTACTACCCCTCCATCGACGATCCCGACATCGAATGCATGCTCATCCGTGCGCAGGAGATGGCCCGTTACGTCGCCGACGGCGTTCTGGACGCCGGCCTGACTGGGCGGGACTGGATCGCCGAGCACGAGGCGGGCAATCGGACCAGCGGCGCGCTTGAGACGATCGCCGACCTGGTCTACTCCAAGCAGAGTTTCCGCAAGGTGCGCTGGGTGCTCGCGGTGCCCGAGGACTCCCCGGTTCGGTCGGTGGCGGATCTGGAGGGCAAGACCGTCGCCACCGAACTCGTCCGCGCTTCCGAGGCCTACTTCGCAGCCCACGCAGTGAACGTGGATGTGGAGTTCTCCTGGGGCGCAACCGAGGTCAAGCCACCGATGCTGGCTGACGCCATCGTGGAGGTGACCGAGACCGGGTCATCGTTGCGGGCCAACCACCTCCGCATCGTCGACACCGTGATGGAGTCGAACACGCAACTGGTGGCGAACAGGACAGCCCTGACGGATCCGTGGAAACGGACCAAGATCGACAACATCGCGCTGCTGCTGAAGGCCGCGATGCAGGCCCAGGGACGGGTCGGGCTGATGCTCAACGTGCGCCGGTCCGACCTGGACGCAGTACTGGGGCTCCTGCCGGCACTGCAGCGTCCGACCATCTCCGCGCTGAGCGACGACGGCTGGGTCGCGGTGAACACCATCATCGAGGAGCACACTGTCCGAGATCTGATCCCGCAACTGACGGCCGTGCGCGCCGAAGGGATCGTCGAATACCCGCTGAACAAGATCGTCCTGTAGTCACCTGGGCTTCTACGAGCCGGATCGACCGCCTACGCTGATCCGGTTCGAGGAGGCACGATGAGCAACACCGAGATCCGATCCGTGGTTCTGGACTGCCCTGTGGCGGACAGGCATGACCCGGAGCACGTCCAGATCATCGAGCCCAAGGCGGTGGACCTCGGAGGACAGGATGCTCTCCGGGTCCGACGCACGCTGCCGTCGCTGCGGCGTTCATTCGTGGGCGCTTGGTGCTTCGCCGACCACTACGGACCGGAGCAGGGCGTCTGTATGGACGTCCCGCCCCACCCCCACACCGGCCTGCAGACGGTGAGTTGGCTGTTCGAGGGCGAGATCGAACATCGCGACTCCAGTGGCGTGCACACCCTGGTGCGACCGGGCGAGGTGAACCTGATGACCTCCGGACACGGGATCGCCCACTCGGAGGTGTCGATCCGGGACGGTGGCTGGCTGCACGGGGTGCAGTTGTGGGTGGTGCTGCCCGAGGCCAGCAAGGATCTGGTGCGCGAGTTCCAGCACCATGTGCCGGAGGCGGTGGACGATCGGGGCGTCCGCGCCCGGGTGCTGCTCGGCTCGCTCGCAGGGGCTTCCTCGCCGGTTCGCACGCAGACGCCGCTGCTGGGAGCAGAGGTGACCCTCGGCCCGGGAGCGACCTGGGAGTTGTCCGTCGACCCGGGGTTCGAACATGGCGTGCTGGTCGACACGGGGCACGTCGACTTCGACGGGGTCCGGCTGGACCGCACCCTGCTCGGCGTTCGCGACGCCGGCCCTGACCACCTCCGAGTCGCCAACCCGACCGACTCCCCTGCCCGGGTCATGCTGCTCGGGGGCGAACCGTTCGCGGAGGGGGTGGTGATGTGGTGGAACTTCATCGGCCGCAGCCACGAGGACATCGTGAGGCTCCGCCGGGAGTGGAACGACGCTCCCGAGGACCGCTTCGGCCGGGTGTCCGGCTACCGCGGCACGACGCCTCGCTTGAAAGCACCTCCACTGCCCAGCGAGCTGAGACTCAAACGCCGGTTCCGACGCGGACGCGAGTGAGTCGGTCCCGGACTGACGCTCCCCCGTGCACTCTCCTCCCCAGGCCCGGTGGCCTGCCGAGCGGCCGGGTGGCTGCTCGGGCTTCGGTTCCTGCCTGGGCAGAAGCCGGTCAGAACGACTTCGGGGTGTGTGGGACGTAGTGCTCTTCGAGCCTCGCGGTCTCCTCCTGAGTCAGGGTGATGTCGAGGGCAGCCACGGCGTCACTGAGGTGGTGGGGTTTGGTGGCTCCGACGATGGGGGCGCTGACCACCGGGTTCTTCAGCACCCACGCCAGCGCCACCTGCGCCATCGGGATCCCCCGGGCTTGGGCGATGGCCGCGACGGCGTCCACGATGGGGGCGTCGGCGTCGATGTCGAAACGCCGGCCGACCGGGTCCGCGTCCATGCGGGCAGTCCGATGCCCCCAGGGTCGGCACACACGTCCCTTGGCCAATGGGGAGAAGGGAATGCTGCCCACGCCCTGGTCGGCCAGGAGTCCGAACATCTCCCGCTCCTCCTCTCGCATCAGGAGGCTGTACTCGTCCTGCATAGAAACGAACCTGGTCCAGCCGTTCAGCTTGGCGGTGTACTGCATCTTGCTGAACTGCCAGGCCCACATCGCCGACGCCCCGATGTAGCGCGCCTTGCCGGCCTTCACCACCTCATGCAGGGCCTCCATCGTTTCTTCGACCGGGGTTTCGGCATCGAAGCGGTGGATCTGGTACAGGTCCACGTGATCGGTTCCCAGGCGGGTCAGGCTGGCGTCGATGTTCTCCATGATCGCCTTGCGGGACAGACCCCGCCCGCCGGGGCCGTCGTGCATCCGGAAGTACAGCTTGGTGGCCAGCACCACGTCCTCGCGGCGGGAGTACTTGCGGATCGCGCGCCCGACGATCTCCTCGGAACTGCCGTAGGTGTAGACGTTGGCGGTGTCCCAGAAGGTGATGCCCGCATCGACGGCCTGGGCGAAGAAGGGCTGCGACTCCTCTTCGGTGAGCGACCAGGCGCTGAACCCTCGCTCGGGGTCGCCGAAGCTCATGCAGCCGAGCGCGATCCGGCTCACCTTCAGACCGGAGTTGCCCAGACGCGTGTATTCCATGTCGTACTCCCCTTCGACGGATCCCGGTGCGCCGATCAGAGGGCGGCGCTGGCAGCCAGGCGATAGGCATCATCGGTGACGTGGTCACCCCAGGTGGTTTCCAGCAGCCCGGCTGCCGGGTCGGGTCCCTCCCAGATGGCCAGATGCGCCATGAAATGCCCCGGGACCGCACCGTGCCAGTGCCACTCCTCGGGCGGCGTCCAGACGGTGTCGCCGGGGCGCATGACAATCACTTTCTCCGCGGTCACGACCAGACCGAGTCCTTCGGTCACGTGCAGGGTCTGTCCGCAGGTGTGCCTGTGCCACGCGGTCCTGGCGCCTGGCGTGAACCGCACGATGTTGACCCGGACGCGGGAAGGCTCGGCGCCCCGCACAATAACGTCGTAGTAGACGTCGCCGGAGAACCAGTCCGCCGGGGCCTTGGTTGTAGGGATCATCGGCACACTTTGCATGGGTTACTCCTTGATCGGGGTCGGTTGCGATCGGCTCACCGCGGGCGCGGCGCTCCAACTGGCCAGCAAGGCCAGGGCATCGGCCGATGCCGTGCCCGGCTCGGCCACGTAGGCGTTGAGACGCAGACCGTGGTCGGCAGCGAGCTCGAGCGACTCGTACGCCAGCGTCATCTCCCCCACGACCGGGTGGCGGAAGTGCTTGGTGCCGGTGCGGTGCAGCCGGACACCGTGATCTGCCCACAGCGTTCGGAAGGCCTCGCTGCGAGTGGACAGTTCACCGACAAGCTCGGTGAGTCCCTGGTCATAGGGGTTCTCACCGGCGAGCGTACGCAGCAGCGCAGCGGCCTCGGCTGCGACCTGGTCCCACTTCACGAAGAACTCGGTGGCCCGCTCGTCCAGGAAGATGAAGCGCGCCACATTCGGACGGCCCGGCATCGCGAACACCGGGGAGTACAGCGCTCGGCCCAGCGCATTCGCTGCCAGCAGGTCTGTCCGGGCATTCCGCACGTAGGCCGCACTTCCGCCCATCGCGTCCAGCAGCCACTGCACCGGCGCGCGCACCCGCTGCCGGCCCGGCGTGCTTGTCACCCGCAGGGACGCGCTGGCGTTGCGGGCCAGGTCGCGCAGGTGGGATCGCTCCGCCTCATCGAGCTGAAGCGCGCTCGCCAACGCTTCCAACACCCCCTCGGATACCCCGCTCAGATTCCCGCGCTCGAGCCGTGTGTAGTACTCGACGCTGACCCCTGCCAGGAGTGCGACCTCTTCGCGGCGCAGTCCCTTCACGCGACGGCGATCCCCCCACAGTGGGAGTCCCGCCTGCTCGGGCGTGATCCGCTCCCGCCGGGAGATCAGGAACTCACGCGCGTGTTGCTTGCCGTCCACCCACCCGACGCTACGCCGGCCTCGACAGGGATGGGAGTCCCTGCTGTTACCTCCATCACCGGGGCCTCCCACACCGATCCCAGAAGCCCAGCCCGGGAGGCGCCGACGCGAACTCCGGACGCCAAGGTCGCGCGCCGGTGCCGAGGTTCAGGTCATGGACGTCGAGCCGGGCTCAGGTCATGGACGTCGAGCCGGGCTCAGGTCGTGGACGGCCGGGCGGGGCTCAGGTCATGGACGTCGAGCCGGGCTCAGGTCGTGGACGGCCGGGCGGGGCTCAGGTCGTGGACGGCCGGGCGGGG
>CAZPCM010000084.1:811-7177 GCA_964585085.1 uncultured Propionibacteriaceae bacterium | reverse complement strand
GGGCTCAGGTCGTGGACGGCCGGGCGGGGCTCAGGTCGTGGACGGCCGGGCGGGGCTGTCGCCGGGCGACGCCGGGCTATCGCTGTGCGGAGCCGTCTCGGGTGCAGCTTGCGTCGACGCGGTCGCCAGCGGCACCGCGTCCTGCACTTCGACTGGCGCCTTCCCACCGACTCCGGCGGTCGGGCGGGGCTCGCCAGCGGCCGGTCCCCGATGTCGAGCCCGGCGACGACGGACTACCCACCAGACCGGTGCGCCGGCAACCGCCAGCACGAGCGCGAAGGGCAGAACCGCCCCGAGCAGGGTCAACAGCACCCGGCCCGAAGCCAGAAGGGCCGCCCACCCCGCTTGGAGTCCGCCCAGGAACCCGTCACTGGCGACTTCGGCCTGGCGCCGAGTGATGATGGTGACCGCAATCGTCGCTTGGTCCACCATTGCAGCCAGTACCTTCTGTTGGGCAACAAGCGATTCCAGGTCCGCTTGGCGCCGGGTCAGTTCTGCCTCCAGTCTGGCGATCTCGGTGAGGGTGCCGGCCCGTTCCATGAGCGCACGCACCCGCGCGATTGATTCCCGCATGGTCGTGATCCGTGCCTCGACGTCCACCACCTGGGTCGTGACGTCCTCGGCCGAAACGGTCCGGACGCGAAGCTCACCGACCGCGGCAGCCGCATCCAACGCCTCGTCCAGTCGCTCCGAGGGAACGGACAACACGATCGTCGAGAAGCTGGACGGAATCGTCCGCTGCTCGTCCTCGGCCGAAATCGAACCAGTGATGAGGTTCTCAGAGGTGACTGAACCGCCGAAGCTCGCGGCGACTTGGCGTAGCGTGGTCGCGGCGGTGGCCAGGTCCTCGACCACGATGGTCAGGCCGGCGGTCCTGGCTATCTGGCGATCCGAAGCGGGCTTGCCCCCCTCCTCAGGCACGGCCTCCGGCAGAGTCTTCCCGGCGTCAGCGGGTGCGCCTCCCGCCGCGGCCTGATCGGCGTCGCTCTTAACGGCTGAACTGCATGCCGTCAGCGTCATGAACGCCGCCAGGACGCCGGCCAGGATCCGACGGGGACGTCTGACTGCAAGCAGACTGGTCATGCACATGGCACGCTTCAGCTCCTGCTTTGGTTGCAGGAGGACCGCATCCCGTCGGCCCGCCCGGAGGCGGCCGCTCAGCCGATCGTGAAGGACCACGCCCTCAGGAGGTGCGCGCTCCGTCCGCTCCCCTGGTGTTTGGCCGGTCGATCTGGCCGGGAGCCGGGCGCGGATCCGCGTCCGCATTGGCGTCGTCAGCACACGGCAGCCCGCGCTTTCGGCGGCAACTGCCACCCCAGACGCGGGTTCTGAACCAGCAGGCCCCGGGTGCACAGGTCGTCGAGGACCGCCAGACATTCGCCCAAGGCGAGACCTGACTTCAGCGCGATCTCGCCGGCACCGAGGCTACCCCGGCCAGGAACGGCCTCGTACACGCTGAGCTCGTGAGCAGTCAGCGCGTCGAGAGGACGCAACGTCGGCACCCTCGCCGGGCCGCACCGTCCGAGTGGTCCGACCATTTCCAGCACCTCGGATGCCCGGGTGACCAGCACCGCCTCCGCCTCGCGGATGAGCCGATGCGGGGTCACCGAGTTCGCGCTCGTCACCGGCCCAGGCACTGCCATGACGATCCGGTGAAGCACCGTGGCCCAGGTGACGGTGTTTCGAGCTCCGCTGCGGGCGGCAGCCTCCACCATGACCGTGCCTGGCGTCATCGCTGCAATGAGTCGATTCCGGCTGAGGAAACGCACGCGAGTGGGATGCTCCCCCGGGGGGAGTTCGGAGACCAGCACGCCGCGTTCAGCAATCCTCTCGAACAGAGATCGGTGACCGGACGGGTAGGGACGATCCAATCCTCCGGCCAGGACCGCGACCGTGGGTGTGCGGCTGGCCAGGCACCCGCGGTGGGCGGCGGCGTCGATGCCATAAGCGCCGCCAGAGACGACCGCGCAGCTTGCCTCCCCGAGATCGGCAGCCAACTCCGCAGCCACCGCATCGCCGTAGGGTGTGGACGCGCGGGAGCCGATCACCGCCACCGATAGCTGACTCAGGTCGGACAGGTTCCCGGCGCCCCGCACCCAGAGGCCCACCGGCGCGCCCGTCATGTCGTTCACCGGCTCGCAGCCCAGCAGATCGGTCAGACGCACGGGCCATTCGTCATCACCCGGCATGATGAAGCGCTGGCCGTCCGTGGCCGCGCGTTCGGCCACCGGACCCAGCTCGAAATGCCGCGCCCGCCGGGCCGCCGCGGACTCGACGTGCAGGCTTCTCAGGCCTGACCACACCTCTGCAGCCCCGTACTGACTCACCGCTTCCGCCAGCGAGGCCGTGCCCCCCTCGAACACGCAGCTCAGCGCCATCCGGGCTTCGCGCTCCTCCATCACATCCTCGCTTCATGGGGGTCCTGGCCACGCCTCATGGCGAGGGCCGTGTGCAGGTGCCTGCGATTCGGGCGCCCCTCGCCGTCCAGGTCCGCCACAGTCCAGGCGAGCCTGAGGACCTTGTCGACTCCTCGTGCGGACAGCTGACCTCTGCTGACCGCTTCGTCGAGCACCTCCACTCCCTCGGGCAAGGGAAGTCGCCGTCGCAATGCTGCCCCCGGGACCTCGCCGTTGGTGCGCCACCCACCAAAGGACAGCCGGTGTGCCTGTCGCTCGCGCGCTTGGTGCACCCGATCGGCCACGACGCGACTGGCTTCTCCGCTTCTCAGCGCGGCGGCCAGGAACGACTTACGCAGCGGCCGTAGGTGCTGGTGGATGTCGATGCGGTCCAGGATCGGGCCGGAGACCCGCTCGGAGTAGCGTCGCACGACCATGGGGGCACACCGGCACAGGCACCCTGGGCTGGTGGCCATCCCACAGGGACAGGGGTTCGCTGCAAGGACGAGTTGGAAGCTGGCCGGGTAGACGGCAGTGGCGATCGAGCGGCCCAGGACGATCCGCCCCGACTCGAGCGGAACGCGTAGAGCCTCCATCACCCTCGGCGAGAACTCAGGCGCCTCGTCCAGGAAGAGGATGCCCCGGTGGGCCCGGGACACAGCGCCCGGCAGCGCCACCCTCGCCCCTCCGCCGACGAGGCTGGCCAACGAGGCAGAATGGTGCGGGTCGGCATAAGGCGGTCGGCGAATCAGCCCTCCGTCAAGCGACGCCCCGGCGAGCGAGTGGATCGCGGACACCTCCAACGCCTCCGACAGCTCCAGGTCTGGCAGGATCCCCGGCATCCGTTCGGCCAGCAATGTCTTGCCGACCCCCGGCGGCCCATGCAGGTAGAGATGGTGGCGCCCGGCGGCAGCCACTTCGAGCGCCCACTTCGCCTCGATCTGCCCGGCGACATCGGCGAGGTCGCGATCCCTGGCACCCGTCTCTGATGGTTCGGACGGCGCGGGTGCCGATGCTCCCGGGCCTCCTCGCAGGACTTCCACAAGGTCGGTCAGGTCGTTCACGCCGACAACAGTCAAGCCGTCGACGAGGGCGGCCTCCCGGAGCTGGGCAGCAGGGATAACGACGCGTTCGAACCCGTGAGCGGCGCAGGCTAGGAGCACCGGCAGCAGCCCGCGGACAGTCCGAACACGCCCGTCCAGGCCCAATTCACCGAGCAGTACCAGCCGCTCCAGCTGCTCTGCCGGGCAGGTGCCGCGCGCGACGGCCACTGCCGCGACGATGCTCAGGTCGTAATGCGAACCCGCCTTGGGCAGCGTTGCCGGCGACAGATTGATGGTGACGGGGTCGCTCGGCCAACCGACCCCCGCAGAGGCCATCGCCGCCTTGCAGCGGTCCCTTGCCTCGTAGAGCGATGTGTCCGGCAACCCGACAAGGATCGTCTTGGGCAACCCGCTGCCGATGGCGACCTCAACCTCGACCATGGTGCCTTCCATGCCGACCAAGGCCACCGACCATGACCGTGCGAGGGTCATCAGCCGATCCCCCTCACATGGCTGATAGCCGGCGGATCACCGCTGCTGAGAAGGACTCCGATGCCGTCGAAGCGCACATGGGCGACGGGCCGCTGCCGCCCCCGCAGCCAATGCAAGGCCACCTCACGGAGCTTCAGCACCTTGGCTTCGGTGATCGCCTCCAGTGGTGGCCCGTAACCAAGCCCGCGGCGGCATTTGACCTCGCAGAACACGACCACCGGCTGATCGCCGGGCTGAAGCGCGACGATGTCGAGTTCGCCTGCACTGCAACGCCAGTTGCGATCCAGGATCGTCCATCCCAGTCCGACCAGATGCCCGACCGCCGCGTTCTCGCCGGCCAGCCAAACCTGTCTGTTTCCCACGGTGCACCTCCGCGGGAGAGCATGGGCCGATGCGCCCCGAAGGTGTCAGCCGGACCGAAGGTTGTGGATAACGACTTCGCTGTCCACAGATCAGAGGCCTTCTGGCACCCTCAGGTCGCTGTGCGCGATTTCCTCGATGGAGACGTCACGGAAAGTCAGCACCTTCGCGCTCTTCACGAAGCGCGCCGGCCGGTACATGTCCCACACCCACGCGTCGCCCATCGACACCTCGTAGTAGACGTCCCCACCTTCGGTACGAACCTTCAGGTCGACGGCGTTGCAAAGGTAGAAGCGCCGCTCGGTCTCCACGGCGTAGGTGAAGATCCCAACGACATCCTTGTACTCGCGGTACAGCTGCAACTCGAGTTCGGACTCGTACTGTTCAAGGTCTTCGGCGCTCATGACCAGCCCACTGTAGACGATCCCGCAGACGGCCGCGAAAGCGGGCAGGCGCGGGGAGTCTCGACCCGGGCCGCGTCAGCGGCCCGGCGGAACAGACGATCCCGCAGACGGCCGCGAAAGCGGGCGGACGCGGGGAGTCTCGACCCGGGCCGCGTCAGCGGCCCGGCGGGAGAGACGCACGCCGAACGTTTTCGAAGCATCGTCGGTGGACGTCGCTGGGTCCGTGCGAGTCCAGCAGGCGCTGATGTTCAGGCGTGCAGTACCCCTTATGGATGTCGAAGCCGTAGTGCGGGAGATGGGCGCTCAGCTCCACCATGATCCGGTCCCTGGTGACCTTCGCGACAACCGAAGCCGCAGCGACGCACGCAGCCACCTGATCGCCCTTCCACATCGCCAGTGAGGGCATCGGGAGTCCGTCGACCGCGAAACCGTCGGTCAGAGCGAAGTCCGGAGTGGGATGCAGCCTTGCCAGAGCCCGCCGTAGCGCAGTCAGGTTGGCCACGTGCATCCCCATGAGATCACATTCGGCCGGCTCGATCGAGACGACCGACCACGCGAGGGAACGCTCGAGTATGTGCTCGAGGACCCTCTCGCGTTGCGTGGGTGTGAGCAGCTTCGAATCCGCCAACTCCGGGATCTGCCCTGCTGCGGCCGGTCGCAGGATGACCGCGGCCGCGACCAGTGGGCCCGCGCACGCACCACGGCCAGCCTCGTCGGCTCCGGCGATCCTGGTGAAGCCGGCTCGTCGAAGTGAGCGCTCGTAGCCGTACAGCCCGGCGTCGCGTCTGACCACACTGACCATGCAGCGCCGTCTCAGCAGTTGACTCGCGGCCCGGTGATCACGGGATCCTCAGGCGCCGAACTTGCCACGGGGACTGATTCGAAGATGGCTGGTCGTGACAAGCCACGGATGCGGGAGAACGGGAACACCACGGCAACCGCAGTGCCCACGACATTCGCGGTCGGAATGAACGCGCTGGCACCCACGGGTTCACCCTCGCGTTCGTCACTGAGATGGCAGCGAGAGTCTTGCGAGTTGTTGCGGTGGTCACCCAGCACGAAGATGCGGCCCTTGGGGACCACGACATCGAAGGAGACCATCGACGGCGCCACCTGGCGGCCGGTCGACGCGTCGGTGTACAAGTACGAACGCTCGTCCAGCGGAACGCCGTTGACAAGGACGCGGCCCCCCGCGTCACAGCAGGTCACGTGATCTCCGGGCATGCCGATCACGCGTTTGATGAGGTGGTTGGCGCTTTCGTCCGGAGCCAGCCCGACGAAGATCAGCGCCTTGCGCAGGGGGTTGCTCTCCTCTTCCGCGGGGGCCAGCCAGCCCTCGGTGTCCCGGAACACCACGATGTCGCCGCGTTGGAAGCCGATGAGCTTCTGCACGGCGACTCTGTCTCGGATCATGAGCGTCTGCTCCATCGATCCCGAAGGGATCACGAACATCTGAGCGACGAACAGCCGGAGCATGGTGGACGCGATCAACGCACCGATCACCACGATGGTGATCTCGCGGGTCCACACCCAGACGACCCGCCCCAGGGACGGACCGCGCCTAGTCTCGGCAGGTGCCGAACCGCTCACCGAAGTCCCTTCACCTGAGCTCCCACGAGCCGCCCGCGGCCCACGAGCTCAGCGGTCGCGCTTCTCCTTGATCTTGGCGGC
>CAZPCM010000084.1:0-801 GCA_964585085.1 uncultured Propionibacteriaceae bacterium | reverse complement strand
TCGATCTTCTCGATGATCGGAGAATTCATCGGGAATGTTCGCTCGACACCGGTCCCGAAGGAGACCTTCCGGACGGTGAAGGCCTCCGCGATACCGGCCCCGTCTCGGGCGATGACGGCACCGGCGAAAACCTGGATGCGGGACCGGTTCCCCTCGATGACCCGAACGTGCACCTTCACAGCGTCGCCGGGACGGAAGTCGGGGATGTCGGTCCGGAGGGACTGCGCCGCAATCTCGGCAACCAGCTTGTTCATGGGTGTCTTCCTCGCCAAGCGCCACAGGTCACTTCGGTGGACGGATTCCTACGTGGCGACGCGACGCTTTCCCCCTGTGGCAGGAGCGCACGCGGCACAACGACTGCCAAGTCTGCCACAGCCCGGCCGCTGCCGGGAAATCAGTGAGGGTCCCGGCCAGAGCCGGGACCCTCACTGTGCGGTGGACCTACTTGCCGTCCCTCTTGAACAGGGACGCGATAAGGTCGCGGTTGAGCTGGCTGATCACGTCCAGCGGGATCTCCTTGGGACAGACTGCGGAGCACTCGCCGATGTTGGTGCAACCGCCGAAGCCCTCTGCGTCGTGCTGCCCGATCATGTTCTTGATCCGGAGGTAACGCTCAGGCTGCCCCTGGGGAAGCATCGCCAGGTGAGTGATCTTCGCCGAGGTGAACAGCATCGCCGACGAGTTCGGACAAGCGGCGACGCACGCCCCGCAGCCGATGCAGGTGGCGGCGTCGAACGACCGGTCGGCCTTCAGCTTGACGACCGGCGCCGCATGGGCCTCCGGTGCCGCCCCGGTGTTCGC
>CAZPCM010000083.1:0-12849 GCA_964585085.1 uncultured Propionibacteriaceae bacterium | reverse complement strand
CTGGATGTTGGCCAGGACGTGGTCGTTGGAGTCCTGCAGCGCGGCCTGCTCGCCGTCCAGGATGTGCCCGTTGCCGAGGCTGGCCAGGATCGAGGCGATCGTCGGCTTGCAGATGTCACAGCCGCGCCCGCGTCCGTGCCGCGCGACGACCTCGCTGAACGAGCGCATTCCGCTGACCCGGACCACGTTGAACAGCTCGGCGCGATTGAGGTCGAAGTGCTCGCACAGCGCCTTGCTCACGGTGACGCCGGCCTTGAGCTGCTCGGCGACCATCAGCTTCTTCACCAGCGGGACGCACGAACCGCAGCTGGTGCCGGCCCTGGTGCACTTCTTGACCGCGGCCAGATCGCCGCAGCCGTGCTGGGTGACCGCGGCGCGAATGGTGCCGGCGGAGACGTTGTTGCAGGAGCAGACGCCCACCTCGTCGGGGAGTTCGACGCCTGGGTCGGCGGCCGAACCCTCGGGGAGCAGGAAGCGCGCCGGGTCTCCGCCCAGCGGGCGCCCCACCATGGGACGCAGCAGCGTGTAGGCCGAGGCGTCCCCGACCAGAATGCCGCCGCGCAGGGTGGCCGCGTCGTCGGAGAGGACGAGCTTCTTGTACACCCCGGCGATCGGGTCCGCGTAGGTCACCTCGAGCGAGCCGGGTTCGGTGGCGAACGCGTCGCCGAAGGACGCCACGTCGACCCCGAGCAGCTTCAGCTTGGTCGACAGGTCCGCCCCGGTGAAGGACGCGCCGCCCCCGAGCAGCCGGTCGGTGACGATTTCGGCCATGTCGTAGCCCGGTCCGACCAGACCCCAGACCCGTCCCTGGATGCAGGCGACCTCGCCGACCGCCCAGATCGCCGGATCGGAGGTACGGCAGGTGTCGTCGACGACCACGCCACCGCGTTCACCCACGGCAAGCCCGGCGCCCCGGGCCAGTTCGTCGCGCGGCCGGACGCCGGTGGCGAAGATCACCACGTCGGTCTCGATCCGGCCGCCGTCGGCGAACCGCATGCCACTGACCAGACCCACCTTGTGGGAGATGCGGGCGGTGGCGGTGGAGGTGCGGACGGTGACGCCCATGCCTTCGATCAACCGACGTAGCGCCTCCCCGCCGCCGTCGTCCACCTGGAGCGGCATGAGTCGGGGAGCGAACTCCACCACGGTGGTGTCGACGTCGAGGGCCTTCAACGCCCCCGCCGCCTCAAGTCCGAGCAGGCCGCCGCCGATCACGGTGCCACGAACCGGACGGTCGAGCTCGGCCCGTCGGGTCTCCACGAAACCGCGCAGGGCGGCCACGTCGTCGATGGTCCGGTAGACGAAGCAGCCAGTGGTCTCCCGTCCTTCCACCGGCGGGACGGCGGCGTAGGAGCCGGTGGCGAGCACCAGCTGGTCGTAGGGCAGCCGGTTCCCGTTGGCGAGGGCGACGATCTTGGCGTCACGCTCGATCCCGGTCGCCCGCTGGCCGCGGCGCAGCGTGACCAGCGGGTCACGCCAGAGGCTGCCGTCGCCGAGGGAGAGCTGCTCGGGGTTGCGTCCGCTGAAATAGGTGGTCAGCGCCACCCGGTCGTAGGGCGGGCGGGGTTCCTCGGCCAGAACGGTGATCCGCCAACGTCCGTCGGTGTCGCGGTCCCGCAGGGCCTCCACCAGACGGTGGGCGACCATGCCGCCGCCCACGATCACGAGGTTCTGCGCGGACTGGTGATTTCCAGGCTGGTCGACCGGCGGCGCAGGGGCCACCGGAAGGTGCTCGACATACTCGCTCGGCATGCTGTCCTCCGTTGTCACAGGGGTGTTGGAGCGTCCTCGCCTGGTCGATCCAGGCTAGGCGCGGTTTGTTTCACGTCGCGTCGGCAAATGTTTCAGTGGTGAAAACTCGGGCTCACACGGCCACCGCCATGCGCGGTGGGGCGCCGTCCGCCAAAGCGCCGTCCCTCCTCAGCAGGGCGGTCACCGCCCCCAGGCAGCCGCCGCAGCCGGTGGTAGCGCGGGTGGCGCAGGCCACGTCGGCCACCGTGTGCGACCCGGCCCGGCAGGCCTCGACGATCGCGCCCCGGCTGACGTGGTTGCAGGTGCAGACGGTGACTTCGTCGTCGTCCTCAGGGGGAGCCAGCATCGCCGCGCCACCGACCAGGAGCAACGCCGGGTCGTCGGGAACCGGGATCCGCCGTTCGTAGGCGAGGGTGAGGTCGGCGGCGATGTGCCCGGCGCCGACCAGAACCGCGCCGACGATCCGCTGCTCGGCGATAGCCACGTGGAGACTGCGTCGGGCCTGGCGGTCGACCAGGCTGACCAACCTGGCCTCGTCATCGTCGGGCAGGCGGCCCAAGGTGACGATGTCCAGGCCGGTGGCTTTGAGCCGGACCACCTCCGCGCGCCGGACGTCCCCGGTGGCCGGTGCCGATGCGCCGGTGGGGGTGTCGGTCGTACCGAGGTGGCCGGCGATGGCGGCGGCCAGCCGTCCGGCCTGCTCCCAGCCGGGAGCCAGCAGTCCGGGACAGCCCTCGGGCGGCTGGGCGCAGTCGCCGATCGCCGCGATCCGCGGGTCGTCCGGACACCGAAGGTCGCTGCCGACGACGATGCCGCGGTCGACCATGAGCCCCGCGGTTCGGGCGAGTTCGGTCCGGGGGACCACCCCCACGGTGATCAGCACGACGTCCGCGGGGAGTTCGCGGCCGTCGTCGAGCCGGACCGCGCGGACCCGACCAGGGCCGTCCAGCACCAGGGCCGACGGACGCCTGGCAGGGATCACGGACAGCCCGAGGTCGCCCATCGCCCGGCTGGCGACGTCGGCGGACGTCGGGTCGAGCTGGCGATCGAGGACGTGCGGTCCGGCGTGGACGACGGTGGCGCCGACGCCACGGGCCATCAGCCCGCGCGCCGCCTCGACGCCGAGCAGGCCTCCGCCGAGCACCACAGCCCGGGTGGCCCCCCGGCAGGACCGGATCAATCGGCGGCAGTCGTCCAACGTGCGCAGGGTGTGCACCCCGGCCGGCAGCGGGTCGTGCGGTGTCAACCCTGAGAGCTCCGGGACGCGGGGCGCCGCCCCGGTGGCCAGGACCAGAGTGTCGAAGGGGTGCCGGCCGTGCAGGTCGTCCACCACGAACCCACGGGTCCGGTCGATGCGGACGGCGCGGCGTCCGGTGTGGACGGTGACCCCGGCCGGTGGCCCGGGCAGCGTCAGCGACGTCGGGTCGACCTCGCCGGCGACCACCTCGGCCAGCAGCAGCCGGTTGTACGGAGGGAGGCGCTCCTCACCCAGCACCGTGACCTGGACGCCGGTGGGGTCGCCGTGCCTGGCCAGGTCGTCGAGGAAGCGCGCCGCGACCAGGCCGTGGCCCACCACGACGATCCGATGCGGCCGTCGCGCCAAAGCCTCGGGAGGGGGACGGTCAGGCGACGTCGACATCGCGTCCCCTTCGCCCGCCGTCGGCCCGGGTGATGCTGACCGCGCACACCTTCACCTCCGGCATCCCGCTGATCGGGTCCGCGGCCGGGTTGGTGACCGCGTTGGCAGCCTCGGCGCCGGGGTAGTGGAATGGCATGAAGACGACGTCGGGGCGGAGGTCGGCCGAGAGCCGGGCCGGGGCGACGCAGCTTCCGCGCGCCGACTCGACCCGGACGGGATCGCCCTCGGCGATGCCCAACCGCTGGGCGGTGAGCCGGTTGATCTGCACGAACGCCGTGGGACTCGCCTCGACCAGCTCGGCGACACGACGGGTCTGGGCGCCCGACTGGTAGTGCTGCATCACCCGACCGGTGACCAGGTACAGCGGCGCGCCGGCGCGGACGTCGTCGGCGACCGGTGTCGGTGCCACCGGGCGCATCGCGGCGCGGCCGTCGGGGGTTGCGAACCGTTCCAGGAACAGACGGGGCGTGCCGGGGTGGTCGGCCGACGGGCAGGGCCAGTACAGCGCCTCCGGCAGTCTCGGCTGGGATCGCCGTCCCGGGACGGCGCGGAAGCCCCCCACAGATCCGCCGGGGGGGTCGGCGGCGATCTGCTCGCCGGCGTCCAGTCGCTCCAGCGAAACCCCGGCGTAATCGGCGACCCCGCCGGCGCTGGCCAGGCCCAACTCGTCCAGCACCCGGGCGGGATCGGTGTGGAAGGTGGCCTGGCAGCCCAGCCGGGCCGCCAGGTCGTGCCAGATCTGCAGCTCCGTCCGCACACCCTCCGGCGGCGCGATTGCCCGGCGGCGCCGCAGGACGCGTCCTTCCAGGGAGGTCATCGTGCCCTCCTCCTCGGCCCACTGGGTGACCGGCAGGACGACGTCGGCCAGCTGCGCGGTCTCCGAGGGCACGAAGTCGCAGACCACCAGCAGGTCGAGCCGCCGCAGCCTGTCAGTGAGCTCGGTCGCGTCCGGGACGCTGACGACGAGATTGGAGCCGTGGACGAACAGCGCCCGGAGGCCGTCCGGTTCGGCGAGCTTGGCGAACAGCTGCATCGCCGGGACGCCCGGGCCAGGCAGGGAAGTCTCCGGCACCCCCCACACCGCGGCCACGTGGGCTCGCGCCTTCGGATCGGAGATCGAGCGATAGCCAGGGAGCTGGTCGCACTTCTGGCCGTGCTCACGTCCGCCCTGACCGTTGCCCTGGCCGGTGATGCAGCCGTAGCCGCTGCCGACCCGTCCGGGCAGGCCGAGGGCCAGGGCCAGGTTGATCGCCGCCGAGACTGTGTCCGTGCCGTGCGCGTGCTGCTCGGCGCCGCGTCCGGTCAGCAGGTACGCCCCACCGCCGCCGCGATGAGGGGCTGCCGCGGCGAGCAGCCCAGCGGCCCGACGAATCTCAGTAGCCGGGACGCCAGTCTCACGTTCGACCCGCTCGGGCCAGTACGACGCCACTGACCGGCGCACCTCTTCGACCCCGGTGACCCGCTCGGTGAGGAAAGCGGCGTCGGCGTGGCCGGACGCGAAGACCGCCTGCAACAGGCCGAGCAGGACCGTGATGTCCGTGCCGGGCAGCGGCGCCAGGTGGATGCCGGCCCCGTCGTCGGCGAGCGCAGCTGTCGGCGTCCGGCGAGGATCGATCACGATGAGCCCGCCGTGGCGCCGGGCGCCGGCAAGGTGGCGAACCATCGGCGGCATGGTCTCGGCCGGGTTGCCGCCGATGATCATGATCGCCTGCGCGCCGGCCAGGTCCGTCAGCGGGAACGGGAGGCCCCTGTCGAGGCCGAAGGCCCGGTTCACCGCGGCGGCGGCGGAGGACATGCAGAAGCGTCCGTTGTAATCGATGAAGCGGGTGCCGAGGGCGACCCTGGCGAACTTGCCCAGGGTGTAGGCCTTCTCATTGGTCAGCCCGCCGCCGCCGAAGACTCCGACGCAGTCCTTGCCGTGCTCGGCCTGGAGACAGACGACCCGGGAGGCGATCAGGTCGAGGGCCTCGTCCCAGGAGGCCGGCCGCAACTCGCCGTCGTCCCGGATCAGCGGCTGAGTGAGCCGGTCAGGGGTGTCCAGGACGGCGGCGGCTGTCCAGCCCTTCTGGCACAGACCGCCCCGGTTGGTCGGGAACTCGCGGGGGGACACCTCGACCACCGGCTGGCCCGCGCCCCGGCGCTCGGGCACGGTCAGGGTCATCGCGCACTGCAGCGCGCAGTAGGGACAGTGGGTGGCGGTCATGGCGTCTCAGATCGCGTGGGCGGCGACGGTCGACCGTCGGTTCACGTAGCAGGCCCAGGTGACAACGCCCATCACCAGGTAGGCCCCGATGAACACCCACAGCGCCGGCACCAGGCTGCCCGCCTGCGCGACCGAGACGGCGAACCCGCGGGGGATCAGGAACCCGCCGAAGGCGCCCACCGCCCCGGCGATGCCGAGGCAACCGGCGGCGGCCTTGCGGGCCTTGAGCAGGGCGGCTGCGGAATCGTCGGACGCGGTCGCCCGGAACACCGCCGGGATCATCCGGTAGATCGAGCCGTTGCCGACGCCGGTGAAGACGAACAGGCCCAGGAACGAGACGAAGAACAGGGCGAAGTTGTGCTGCCCGAGGCCGGCGATCGCACCGCAGGCGCCCAGGGCCATGGCGGCGAACGACACGATCGTGATCCACGCTCCGCCGAACCGGTCGGCGAGGATCCCGCCGAGGGGACGGGCCACCGACCCCACCAGGGCGCCCAGGAACGCCAGCGATGCGGTCACGTCGGGGAACTGGCTCTTCAGCAGCGTCGGGAAGGCGCCGGAGTAGCCGATGAACGAGCCGAAGGTGCCGATGTAGATGTAGGACAGGATCCAGGTGTGGGGGTGGGTGGTCGCGGTGGCGAAGCTGCGAGGATCGGAGCTCGCGCCGGCCAGGTTGTCCATCCAGCGCCACGCCCCGAAGGCAGCCAGCGCGATCAGGGGGACGAACATCAAGCCGGCCCGGTCCAGGGCGATCCCGCTGCCGGTGACGACGACCAGCGGCACGGCGAACTGCACTGCAGCCGTCCCGATGTTGCCGCCGGCGGCGTTGAGGCCCAGGGCCTTGCCCTTCTCGGCCTCGGGGTAGAAGAAGCTGATGTTGGCCATCGAGGACGCGAAGTTGCCGCCCCCGACCCCGGCCAGCGCGGCGATGAGCAGTAGGACGGCGAACGGGGTCTGCGGGTTGTTGACCGCCCACACCAGGCCCAGTGTCGGCAGGAGCAGCAGCAGGGCTGAGATCACGGTCCAATTGCGTCCGCCGAAGATCGGGACGGCGAAGGTGTAGGGGATCCGCAGCGTCGCGCCGACCAGGCTCGGCACCGACACCAGCCAGAACATCTGGTCGACACTGAGGCTGAACCCGGCGCCGTTGAGCTGCGGGACGACGATGCTCCACAGCGCCCAGACGGCGAACCCGAGGAATTCGGCGAAGATCGACCAACCCAGGTTGCGGCGGGCGATCCCGCGTCCCTCGTGGATCCACTGTTCCCGGTTCTCCGGGTTCCAGTGTTCGATCCAGCGTCCGGAGCGATGGGCCAGCGCCCCCTCCGCGGCATCGGTCCCCGGGCTGGAGGCGAGGGCGGACGGATCCTCGATGGTGGTGGTGACATCCGGGGTAGGCGTCGGGGCCATGATGGGTGCTCCGCTCGGACTGGGTCCGCCTCGGCTTGGCGAACCGTTGTCTCGACGGTACGGAGCGCCCGTTCGGGCCGGGTAACGCCGGTGTTCCGCGCGGGTGAAAAGGACTTCACGCCCGCTCCGGAGGGCTGTGAAGAACAAGCTGTGTCGAATTCGTCGTCCACGACGAATTCGACACAGCTTGTTCGCGGTGGCTCAGCCGCCGGGGCGGAAAGCCGACCCCATGGCTTCCAGCGCACCGTCGGAGATGGGGACCACACCCCGTCGGGCGGCATCGACCAGGGCGGCGTGGTCCGCCTCGGTCTGGTCGGCGTACAGTCGCGCGAAGCGGCACAGGGCCTTGGCGGGGGCGTCGGTTGCTCCCAGATAGCCAGCGATCATCGACGCTCCCGAGGTCCGGGCATGGCCCTTGGCCAGGAGGTGCCCCACGATCCCGGAGTAGTCGGTGAGCGCTGTGGAGGTCATGTTGTTCAGCGGCACGGTGCCCTTCATGTTCCGGAATTGCCGAACGTAGTACTGCCTGCCCTGGATCGTGGTCCAGCCCAGGAGCGGGTCGCTGACCGTCTGCAATGCCTGCTGGTATTCGACCACCCGCTGTCCCTGATGGGCATGCCAGGCGTCGTTGCCGTGAACGAACCGGGCCAGCACAGACCGTCGTGCCTGCTTGAGCTGGAGGAACAGCACGTCGTCGGGGCTGGACCCCTCAAGAAGTGCCACGTAGGCCCGGAGCCCGACGGACCCGACCCCGACGACCTTGTGAGCGATGTCCACCAGGGTGTAGCCGCCGACGACCCGCCGCCAGTGCGGCGCGAGGCTGTCGAGGTACTCGTCCAGAGCCTCGGCGATCGCGTCGTACTCCTCGCTGGTCACCGAGGTGATCAGTGGCGGTTCGGCCACGATGTGCCGGCGTCCGTCGGTTTCGGTGGTGAAGCGGGGGAGCGCGCGGTCGCTGGTCCGCTTGCGGGCGGTCTTGGCCGCGCGCCGGATCTCCTCCTTGAGGGTCTTCTCGCTGACCGTGTCGTGGAGCTTGTCCACGTCCAGCCGGTTGAACGAGCGGGCCAGCAGCGGCTGAGTGGCCAGGCCGGCGACCTCCTCTCGGTAGGCCGTCACGCAGGCGGTGACGGAGTCGGCGCAGGCGCTCTCGGAGTAGCCGTTCTCGCGCCCGGCAACCCAGACACTGGCCACGAGCCGACGCAGATCCCACTCCCAGCCGCCGGGGTGCGCTTCGTCGAAGTCGTTGAGGTCGATCACCTGCTCACCCTCGGGTGAGCGATAGAAGCCGAAGTTGCCCAGGTGAGCGTCCCCGCAGATCACCGGACGGATCCCGGTGGCCGGCAGGGACGCCACATCCGCCGCCATCACCACCGCGGAGCCGCGGAGGAAGCCGTAGGGCGAGGACGCCATTCGCCCCATCCGGATCGGGACCAACTCGGGAACGCGGCCAGCGTGGGACATGACGATCAGTTCGATCGGATCGAACCGCTCGGGTGAGGCGGTCCAGGTGCCGAGCGCCGCGTGGGGGATCTGATCTCGGAGAGCGACTCCGAGCGCAGTGCGTTCGGCGCGCGAGGTCGTGACCTCGCGGACGGAGTGGAAGACGCGGCTGTCGGCGGCCGCGAGGATGGTGTGGTCGGTTCGAATGCCCATCGGCGCCTCCTTGCTACCACTCGACGCTAACACCGTCGGCCGCGTGGCGAGGGTGGGTTGGCCGACGACGGCGCGACCTCCGCGCCGCGGGCCGCGCCGTGGCCGGGGCGAGTTCGGGAGGGGGTGAGTAATTCGCGACGCTCGTTCAGCCTCGCCGGGCGTGCGGAGCGCGGCTCACCCCATCGAGCGCCGCGAATTACTCGGCGAGGTCGGATGGGTCGGTTTCGGCGCGTTCCTATACTCCCGGTCATGACCGCTCCCCTTGATGTCTGGCCGGTTGAGCTGGTGCGGCCCTCGCCTCTGGTCCTCCGCGGACGCACCTTCGATGCGGGACGCCCTGCGGTGATGGGCATCATCAACCGAACGCCCGACTCCTTCTACGCCGCAGCGCGTTTCACCCGGCTCGAGCCTGCCCTGGAGGCGGCCGACCGGCTGGTGGCCGAGGGTGCCGACATCATCGACATCGGCGGGGTGCGCGCCGGTCAGGTGGGCCCCTGGGTCGATGCGGCGGAGGAGGTCGAGCGTGTCCTGCCGTTCCTGGAGGCGTTCCGGAGCCGGCATCCCCATGTCTGCGTGAGTCTGGACACCTGGCGAAGTGAGGTGGCTGAAGCGTGCGCGCCTGCCGGTGTCGACCTGGTCAACGACAGCTGGGCGGGCGCGGACCCCGAGTTGGTTGCAGTGGCTGCCGAGATCGGCGCCGGCTACGTGATCTCGCACACCGGCGGTCTGCCCCCGCGGACCGATCCAGTGGATATCACCTACGGTCCCGACCCCGACGATGTGGTGCGCGACGTGCTGCGGACGCTGGCCACCGGCGCGGAACGGGCCGCGGAGGCCGGGATCCCCGCCGAACGCATCCTGATCGATCCGACCCTCGACTTCGGGAAGACCACGCGGAACTCCCTGCGGGTCCTCCGAGCGACGGCGCAGGTCGCCTCGCTGGGCTACCCCGTGCTCCAGGCGCTGTCGCGCAAGGACTTCGTCGGCGAGACGCTAGACGTGCCGGCTGATGAGCGGCTCTTCGGGACGCTGGCCGCGACCGCCGTGGCGGCTTGGCTCGGGGCCACGGTCTTCCGGGCCCATGACATCGCCTCGACGCGACAGGTGCTCGACATGGTGGCCTCGATCAGGGGCGACCGGCCGCCGGCCGTCGCCGTGCGCGGCGAGCCCGGATCCCCTGGAGTCACAGCGACCCGGACAGTCCCCCCAGAGGACTGATCGGCCCTCCGCGCCGCCGGGCGGGCCGATTCCTATACTTCGGCCATGGACCTGCGCCACCTCCGCAAGAGCTATGAACGCGACGAACTGGCCGAGGAGTCGGCCGGGTCCGACCCTCTGCGGATGTTCGACACGTGGATGCATCAGGCCCTGACGGCCAAGGTCCCCGAGCCGAACGCGATGACCCTGGCGACGGTCGGCTCGGACGGCCGGCCCTCCACCCGCGTCGTGCTCATCAAGGGCTATGACCGGCACGGCGTGGTCTTCTACACCAACTACCGCAGCCGCAAAGCCCGCGAGTTGGCCGCCAACCCGATGGCCGCGCTGCAATTCCACTGGGTGGAGTTGGAGCGGGTTGTTCGGATCGAGGGGCGCGTCGAGCAGACCAGCGCTGCCGAATCGGACGCTTACTACGCCACCCGCCCACTCGATTCGAGGATCGGAGCCTGGGCTTCCCCCCAGAGCGAGGTCATCTCCTCTCGGGCGGTCCTCCTGGCCAACGCGGCCAAGGTGTCGGCGACGATGGGCCTCCACCCGCCGCGTCCGGAGCACTGGGGCGGCTACCGGCTTGTCCCTGACGCCTGGGAGTTCTGGCAGGGACGCGCCAGCCGCCTCCACGACAGGCTGCGTTTCCGCTTGTCGGAGGGCGTCTGGCTGCGCGAGCGGCTAGCCCCCTGACCCGGCCGGCGTCAGGTCAGGCCCGCCTGGAAGTGCAATCCCATCGCCGCGCCGGGACGGCCGGTCGTCGCCATCGCCTGGACGCCGCGGCTGAGGGCTCCGTGGGCGGCCGAACGCTGTTACAGGCCCGGGACGCCCTGCTCGCGGAGCCGGTACCGCAGGTGGCCGTAGGTGTCGGCCCACCCGAAGACCTCGGCCCGGATGCCGACTGATCGGGCGCCGGTCACGTTCTCCGGCATGTCGTCGACGAAGACCACCTCCTCGGGCGCGAGGCCCAGGTGGTCGAGGATGTGGTGGAAGAACGCGGGGTCGGGCTTCCGCAGGCCGATGTCGAAGGAGTAGAAGGCTGCGTCGAAGTAGTCGTCGTAGTCCATGGTGCGCTTCATGTGCGACCCGCGATAGGACTGCTGGTTCGTCGCGAGCACGGTGGTAGCACCCGCCTGGCGGACTCGCCGGACCAGGTCCAGCATCAGCTCGTCCGGCTTGATGTCGTGCCAGATCCGGAGGATGTCCTCAGGGGAGCACGAGCGTTCGCGACGACGAAGCGACTCCTCCATGAGCTCGCGCAGGTCGACCTCGCCGGTGAGGGTCGTCTTCTCCAGGGCGAAGATCTCCTGCACGAACCCCAGGCCTCCCAAGCGGGCCATCTCGACCAGCCAGCCGGTGCGCGGGTACTGGATGACGCCGTCGGCGTCAAACAGGACGGCTTTGGTGACCGGAGGAGTGGAGGTGTCGGCTGGGCTCACCACTCCATCATCCTCCGCCCGCGTGGCGGCGCCGGCTTGGGTCCGACTGCCGACCCCTGTGGCCGAACGTCCGCGTGTCGCAGGCCAACCCGCCGGGTCTCAACGGGGACATCGGCTCAGCCGGCGTTGAACTCCCCGCGATCACCGGACGGACGGTGGGTCGGGTGGGTCAGCCGGTCCAGCGACCGGGCGGCACCCTTGTCGGCGGAGAGCGCCATCGCGGCGTAGATCTTCAACGCCGGCGACACCTCGCGGTCGCGGTGCTTGGGCTTCCAGCCGATCGCGTCCTGGTGCGCCCGCCGGGCTTCCAGAGTCGCCTCGTCGACCAGCAGCGTGATCGTGCGGTCCGGGATCGAGATCTCGATCAGGTCGCCGTCCTCGACCAGCCCGATCGTCCCGCCGGCGGCCGCCTCGGGTGAGACGTGCCCGATGGACAGGCCCGACGAGCCGCCGGAGAAGCGTCCGTCGGTGATCAGCGCGCATTTCGGGCCGAGGCCCACGCCCTTGAGGTATGACGTCGGGTACAGCATCTCCTGCATGCCGGGGCCGCCCTGGGGGCCCTCGTAGCGGACGACCACGACATCGCCCGGCTGGATCCTCTTGCCGAGGATCGCCTCCACGGCCTCCTCCTGGGATTCGCTCACCTTGGCCGTACCGCGGAACGTCCACTGCTCGGCCGGCACGCCCGCCGTCTTGACGATGCAGCCGTCGGGGGCGAGGTTGCCCTTCAGGATCGCCAAGCCGCCCTCGACGGTGTACGGCGTGGTCACCGAACGGATGCAACCGCTCGCGCTGTCGGTGTCGAGGCTGTCCCAGCGGTTGGTGGAACTGAACGCCTGGGTGGTTCGGACGCCTCCCGGGGCGGCGTGGAACAGCTCGACCGCCTCGGGCAGAGGCGAGCCGCCGCGGACGTCCCAGTTCTCCAGCCACTGGGTGAGCGAAGCCGAATGGACGGCGTGCACGTCGCGGTCGAGAAGGCCGCCGCGGTCGAGTTCGCCCATGATGGCGGCGATCCCGCCGGCGCGGTGGACGTCCTCCATGTAGTACTGCGTGGTGTTGGGAGCCACCTTGCACAGGCACGGGGTGACCCGGGAGATCGCGTCGATGTCGTCGGAGTCGAAGTCGACGCCGGCCTCGTGGGCCGCGGCGAGCAGGTGCAGGACGGTGTTGGTCGAACCGCCCATCGCCACGTCGACCCGCATCGCGTTGGCGAAGGCCTCCCTGGTGGCGATCGACTTCGGCAGCACGGACGCGTCGTCCGAGTCGTACCAGCGCTTGGCCAGTTCCACCACCAGAGCGCCGGCGTTGAGGAAGATGTCCTTGCGGGCGGCCGAGGTGGCCAGCGTCGAACCGTTTCCGGGCAGGGCCAGGCCGATCACTTCCAGCAGGCAGTTCATCGAGTTGGCCGTGAACATGCCCGAGCAGGAACCGCAGGTAGGGCAGGCGTTCTGTTCGATCGCGGTCAACGTCTCGTCGCTCACCGACGCGTCGACGGCCTTGACCATGGCGTCGATCAGGTCCAGCCGGGTGTAGGCGACGCGTCGGTGAGC
>CAZPCM010000082.1:0-12855 GCA_964585085.1 uncultured Propionibacteriaceae bacterium | reverse complement strand
CCCTCATCGTCATCCCCAACGACAAGCTGCTGGAGATGACCGACCACCACGTGGCCATCCTCGACGCGTTCCGGCAGGCCGACCAGGTGCTGATGCAAGGTGTCTCGGGCATCACCGACCTGATCACCACCCCTGGTCTGATCAACCTCGACTTCGCCGATGTCAAGGCGGTCATGTCCAACGCGGGCTCGGCGCTGATGGGTATCGGATCGGCGCGCGGGGAGGACCGGGCTCGGGCAGCCGCCGAGATGGCAGTCAGCTCGCCACTGCTGGAGGCCAGCATCGACGGCGCGCACGGCGTGCTGCTCTCGATCGCGGGCGGATCGGATCTGGGTCTGTTCGAGGTTTCGGCGGCGGCGAACCTCATCGAAGCGGCCGCGCATGAGGATGCCAACATCATCTTCGGCACGGTGATCGACGACGCCCTCGGCGACGAGGTCCGGGTGACGGTCATCGCGGCGGGGTTCGACGGGGGACAGCCGCCCCGCCGGCCCCAGGCGCGTCCGGAGCCCCGCCAACGGCCCAGCGTCGCCTCGACTGCGGTGAATCGGCCGGCGCCCGAGCCGGTGGCCGAGCCGCCGGTACCCGCTCCGGTGAAGCCTGTCGCCAAGGCGCCCATGCCCGACTTCGACGACGATCTGGATGTACCGGACTTCCTGAAGTAACCTGCGCATTCGTGTTCTGGTACCGCAACGACCCCGACGCCGATGGCGTCGGGGTCGCTTTCACTGATGCCCGGCATCCCGGCGGGTGGGTGCTCGACCTGTCCGTGGACGGTCAGGAGCGCGCCGAGGCCTGGCGCGACGTCGAGGAGGCGCTGGGTGTCCCCGTCGTCCAGGTCCAGCAGGTGCACGGCGCTCGGGTGGTGGGCGTCTCCCGCGGCCACCACCCGTGGCTGAGGGAGTCCGCTGATGCGATGGTGACGGTCGAGGCCGGGATCGGGATGGCCGTCCGCGTGGCCGACTGCCTGCCGGTCGCCCTCGCCGACGCCCGGTGTGGGGTCGCCGCCATCGCCCATGCCGGTCGGGCAGGTCTGGTCGCAGGGGTCCTGGGCGAGGCGGTCTCGGCCATGCGCGCGCGTGGCGCTGAGCGACTGGTGGCCTGGATCGGTCCGCACATCTGCGGCGCCTGCTATGAGGTTCCTGTCGGGATGCGGGATGCGGTCGCGGCGGTTCTGCCCGAGGCGGCCTGCCAGACCGCCTGGGGAACACCCGCGCTCGACCTGGGGGCGGCGGCCGCCCGGCAACTGGCGGATCTGGGCTGCGAAGTACGCCGCCATGACCCGTGCACACGCACGACACCCACGCTGCACTCCTTCCGCCGGGACGGAGCCCGCAGCGGCCGACAGGCAGGCATCGTCTGGATCCCCCGACGGTGACGCCGCGTGTCGGCCATGGCCTCCGCGGGCGGGCTGGGCGGGCAGGATAAAGTCGGCTTTGAGTCTGAGTAGAGGGGCGAGAGATGGCTGACCGCTTCAAGAAGGCCGCCGTATGGCTGGGTCTGGTCTCCGACAACGACTATGCCGAACCGGAAAGCGGCGTCGATGACGTGACCCAGGAAGTCCCGCGCGGACGTGATCCGGTGGCTCCGGTGACCGCTGCACCCTCCGCCACGGTGACGGAGTTGGAGAGCCGTCGGCACGCCCCCGTCCCGTCCCAGCCACGGGTGGCCGACATCAACCGCATCATCACAGTGCACCCCCGCACCTACAACGAGGCCCGCACGATCGGAGAGAACTTCCGCGACGGCGTCCCCGTCATCATGAACCTGTCCGACATGGAGGACGCCGACGCCAAGCGGTTGGTCGACTTCTCGGCGGGCCTCATCTTTGCGCTGCGTGGCACCATTGAACGCATCACCAGCAAGGTCTTCCTCCTCTCGCCTCACAACGTGAATGTCGCGGCAGAGGACAAGGAGCGCATTGCGGGTGGCTTCTTCAATCAGTCGTGACTCTTGGGAGTGCCGGTGAGCTTGATCGGGAATGCCTTGGGCTTGATCATCTGGGTCTACCTGATGGTGCTCACGGTCCGCGCGGTGCTCTCCTTGGTGCCGCTTTTCGTCCGTGACTGGCAGCCCCGCGGTCCGCTCCTGGTCGTGGCCGAGTTCGTGTACACCCTGACCGACCCGCCGTTGCGGTTCCTGCGCCGATTCATCCCGCCCCTTCAGATCGGGGGAACACGGTGGGACGTGGGCTTCCTGGTGCTCTACTTCGGACTCTCGATCCTGATGCGAGTGATCCCGGCACTCTTCGGTTGAGGTTGAGGCACGCACGCTGAATCTTGGAGAACACTTCCCCTCTGCACTAGCCTGACATTCGCGAGCGCTGCGCATCAGTATGCTCGTGGGCCACTTCGGCCGCCCGACGGCACGGCAATGTCGAGATTGATCACGTGAGGTGAACGATGACCCTGAGCTTGGAGCAGGTCCGACAGACTCGCTTCCACCTGGCGAGGCGCAACGGTTACGAGCCGGTCGATGTCGACAATTTTGTGGACAAGGTTGAGGCCACGCTCTCCCAGCTCTCCGAGGAAAACGAGGGCCTCCGGCAGCAGGTCGAGGCGCTCAGCTCGTCCCAGCCGTCACCCGCGTTCGTGCCGGGCGATTCCAGTGAGGCGAACCGCCTCCGGGGTGAGCTGCAAGCTCGTGCCGACGAGGTGGACGGGCTGCGCGCAGAGCTTCAGCAACGCCAGGGCGAGTTGGAGCACCTACGCTCTGAACTCCAGGGCCGTGAGGACGAGTTGAACCGGCTGCGCGGGGAGTTGGACGGCGTGCGCCACGAACTCGACACCGTGCGCCAGGCCCCGGCCGAGGGAGCGGAGCCCCAGGCCCCTACCGGGAAGGTGGACAACATCGTCGTCACCTCCGCGGCGGACGCGGCACCGGCGGTCACGCGCCTTCTCCAGATGGCGACGGAACAGGCCGAGCGTCTGGTCGGCGAGTCGCAGGTCGAGTCGCAGCGCCTGGTGGCCGAGGCCCGCGGCGAGGCCGAGTCGGTTGTCGACGGAGCCAATCGAGCGGCCCATGAGACCATCACCGACGCTCGCACCCGCGCGGATCGGATCGAATCCGAGGCCAGGGTCAACGCCGAGCGGCTGTCCGCGGAGGCCCAGGCACGCTCCGAGGCGGTCAACCAGGAGATCGATCAGCGTCGAGCTGAGTTGTTCACCGCCATGGAGCAGGAGAGGGACGTGCTGCGTGGTCGCGTGGAGCACCTGCGTGCCTTTGAGGGCAATTTCCGCAGCAACCTCACGGCCCACCTGCACAACCAGATCCGCATCCTGGAGGAGGCGGTGCTGGAGCCTGGAGACACTCCCGACATCCTCAATGAGCCGGCCCAGCAGTCAGCAACGCCCCGCTTGGACGCCCTGCTGAACGAACAGGGCTGACTCGGTCGATTCGCCTCGTTCGTGTGGGGGCGGATGGTACTGTCCCTGCTCTAGATCACGAAAGGGGCAGGCCCATGGCCGTACGGAGCGGTGCAAACGCCCACAAGGTTCACGCGGGGGCGAGTTCCTTCCCGGTCTCCGACGGTGAAGAGCCATGGACCGAGGAAGAGGTCGAGGAGATCCGTCAGGAGCTGCTGGCAGACATCGCCCGGATGGAGCGTGCCATCGAGGTGGCCGAGGCAGGTCTGGCTGACCTGTTCGAGGATGGAACCGATGGAGCCGGACGTGATCCGGCTGACGTGGGTTCGTCCAACTTCGAGCGCGATCAGGAGATGTCGCTGGCACAGAATGCCCGCGACATGCTGGATCAGGCCCAACTCGCCTACCGGCTGTTCGAGTCCGGCGAGTACGGGTGGTGCGAGTCGTGCGGACAGCCGATCGGCAAGGACCGACTCCAGGTCTTCCCTCGAGCCACGATGTGCGTGTCGTGCAAGCAACGGGAGGAACGGAGATAAGCGCGCCGCACGTCGCGCGACCCGTCTCCCCGGGCCGGCTCAGGGTGCTGGTCGCGGTGATCGCCGTTGCCGGTCTGGCCGCGGATCTGCTGACCAAGAACCTGGCGATCGCCCGACTGGATCCCCAGCAACCGATCCCGTTGCTCGGTGGCCTGCTGACACTTCGGTTGATCAGGAACTCGGGCGCCGCCTTCAGCATGGGTGAGGACTTCACGGTGCTGCTGACCGTGATCGCGCTGGTCGCCCTGGTGTTCGTCGTCGGCTGGATGGTTCCGCGCATCCGGCACGTTGGTTGGGCGGTCGCCACCGGCTTCCTGTTGGCCGGGATCGCCGGCAATCTGGTCGACCGGCTTTTCCGGGAACCGGGACCGTTCCACGGGAAGGTGGTCGACTTTCTTCAGCTTCCCTACTTCGCCATCTTCAACGTCGCGGACATCTGGATCACCACAGCTGCTGTCCTGGTGATCTGGCTCTCGATGGTCACCCAGGTCAGCCTCCGGGGCGAGCGGCTCAAGGAAACGGCCGGCGGCTCCAGTGGCTAGCGTGTGGATCGTGCCGGATGGCCTCGACGGCGACCGGTTGGATGCCGCGGCGGCACGTATGACGGGTCTCAGCCGCAGTCGCGTCGAGGATCTCATCGCGCGCGGGGCGGTGGCCCTCAACGGCAGGACGGTGGCCAAGTCCGAGCGGGTCCGTGGTGGCGACTTGCTGGAAGTGGAGATCCCGTCCGAGCCTCGGCTGGCTGTCGTCCCGGCCGAAGTCGCGGGCATCGGCATCGTGCATGACGACGCCGACATTGTGGTCGTCGACAAGCCGGCCGGGGTTGCCGCGCATCCGAGCCTCGGCTGGGACGGCCCGTCGGTCGTGGAACACCTGGCGGCTGCCGGGTTCAGGATTTCCACCTCGGGCGCGCCGGAGCGTCAGGGCGTCGTGCAGCGCCTGGATGTGGGGACGTCCGGTCTGATGGTGGTGGCCAAGAGCGAGAGCGCGTATACAGCGCTGAAGCGGGCCTTCAAGCATCGTCGGGTCGAGAAGGTGTACCACGCCCTCGTCCAAGGGCACCCGGATCCCTTCGAGGGCACGATCGAGGCACCGATCGGCCGCCATCCGGGCGCCGAGTACAAGATGGCGGTGGTGTCCGGCGGGCGCCACAGTGTCACTTACTACCGCAACCTGGAAGCGTTCCCTGCCGTCACACTGCTCGAAGTGCACCTTGACACCGGACGCACCCACCAGATCCGCGTTCACATGCAGGCGATTCGGCACCCGATCGCCGGCGATCCCACCTACGGAGGGGATCCGGTTCTGGCCTCGCGGCTCGGGCTTGACAGGCAGTGGCTGCACGCCACCGAACTCGCCTTCGTCCATCCCGGCACCGGTGACGTTGTCCGGTTCCGATCGGCCTACCCCGAGGACCTCGCCAGGGCGTTGGCCCTGGTTAGGGACTGACAGCCTCATGCTGTCGGCCGGTCCGCTAGTGTCTTTGCGTGCGTAGAGCCAAGATTGTCTGCACCATCGGTCCGGCCACGGATACCCAGGAGATGGTCATCGAACTGGTCAAGGCGGGGATGAACGTCGCCCGCCTCAACATGAGCCACGGGGACCACGTCCTGCACGCTCGTCGCCTCGGCATGATCCGCGACGCTGCCCGGATCGCCGGACGCCCGGTCGGGGTGCTCGCGGATCTGCAGGGCCCGAAGATTCGGTTGGGCAGGTTCGCCGAGGGCTCGGCGATCCTGGAGGAGGGTGCCCGATTCGTCATCACCACCGAGGACGTCCCCGGTACTGCCGAGCGGTGCTCCACCACCCTGAAGACGCTCACCGATGACATCAATGCCGGCGACGAAGTCCTGATCGACGATGGCCGGATCGTGCTGAAGGCCGTTGAAGTCACCGACACCGACGTGGTCACCGAAGTGATCGTCGGCGGCAAGGTGTCCGACAACAAGGGGATCAACCTTCCTGGGGTGGCGGTGAGCGTACCGGCGCTGAGCACCAAGGACGAGGCCGACCTGCGCTGGGCCCTGCGTCACGGCGTCGACATGGTCGCCTTGTCCTTCGTCCGGACGGCGTCCGACATCGAGCCCGTTCACCGGGTGATGGTCGAGGAGGGCCACAAGGTACCGGTGATCGCCAAGCTCGAGAAGCCCCAGGCGATCGAGAACCTCGATGAGATCATCGACACCTTCGATGCCTTCATGGTGGCCCGTGGCGACCTGGGCGTGGAGTTGCCGCTGGAGGAAGTCCCGGCTGTCCAGAAGCGGATCATCAGCGCTGCCCGGAAGTGGGCGAAGCCGGTGATCGTGGCCACCCAGATGCTGGAATCGATGATCACCGCTCATCGTCCGACGCGGGCGGAGGCTTCTGACGTCGCCAACGCCGTCCTCGACGGGGCCGACGCGGTCATGCTGTCCGGCGAGACCGCGATGGGCCAGTACCCCATCGAGTCGGTTCAGGTCATGCGGCGGATCATCGTGCGGATGGAGGAGCACGGCCTCAGCGAGATCCGACACATCGACTGGGATCCGCACACCACCTCCGGGGTCATCTCGAAGGCCGCCGTCGAGGTGGCTGAACGGGTGGGGGCGAAGTACCTGGCGGCCTTCACCATCTCCGGCGACACCCCGCATCGGCTCGCGAGGATGCGCTCCGAGGTCCCGATCATGGCGTTCACGCCGCTGCCGCGGACGGCCCAGGAACTGACACTGTGCTGGGGCGTCCAGTCCTACGTCACCCCGGAGTACACCAGCACCGATTCGATGGTCGACTCCGTCCAGCGGGGACTCACCGAACTCGGACTGGTCAAGCACGGCGACCGGGTGGTCATCGTGGCCGGCAATCCGGGGCGCCAGTCCCGGCAAACCAACTCCCTGCGGGTCTACGAGATGGACTGATCCCAGACCGCCTCCACGTCAGGCCTCGCCGCTTGCTGCGGCGGGGCCTGAGTACTTTGCCAAAGGCGCACTTTGACGTATTGACAGGACAAATGCATGTGAGTACTTTTGTTCTTGACGTCGCCCGCAGGGCGCCGCTGCAGACACGGAGGCAGTCATGGCACAGGACACCGAATACACAATCCCTTCTGAGATGCGCGCGGCTGTACTGACCGCACCCGGCGCTCCTTTGGAGATCCGGACGATCCGGACGCCCCGGCCCAAGGCCGGCGAGGCGCTCGTCAAGGTGACCGCGTGCGGCCTGTGCCATTCGGACCTGCACGTCATGCATGGGAAGATCGCCTTCCCCCTGCCGGCGGTGCTTGGGCACGAGGTGTCCGGAACGATCGTCGAACTCGGGCCGAACACCCAGAACACTGGACTGTCGGTCGGTCAGGCGGTGTGCGGGGCCTTCCTGATGCCCTGCGGCCAGTGCCCGGCTTGTGCTCGCGGCCGCGACGACATGTGCGGCCCCTTCTTCCAGTACAACCGGCTGAAGGGCCAGCTGTTCGACGGCACGAGCCGGCTGGCGGATCTGGACGGGACGCCCATCGCGCAGTACTCGATGGGCGGTCTGGCGGAATACTGCGTCATCCCGGTGACGGCGATCGCGCCGATCCCCGACCAGATCGACCCGGTGGCCGGGGCGATCCTCGGCTGTGCGGCGATGACCGCCTACGGCGCCGTCCGCCATGGTGCGGACCTGCGTTACGGTCAGACGCTGGCCGTGATCGGTGTCGGTGGTGTGGGCTCCAACATCGTCCAGGTCGCCGCCGACATGGGCGCGCGGCGGGTCATCGCCATCGACGTCGACGACGCGAAGCTCGAGGCCGCGCAACGCCTGGGAGCCACCGATGTGATCAACTCGCGTCGCGTGGACGCCCGGGACGCGGTGCTCGAGCTGACCGGTGACGCCGGTGTCGACATCGCCATCGAGGCGCTCGGCTTCCCGGCCACCTTCGAGCAGGCGCTGGCTTTGATCGGTGACGGGGGACGCATGGTCCCGGTGGGCCTGGCGGCGGGCGCACAGACCGCCGCGGTCGCGATCAACCGTCTGGTCCGCCGCGGCCAGCAGATCGTCGGGTCCTACGGCGCGCGCACCCGGACCGACCTCCCGGCGGTGGTGGACCTGGCGGCCCGCGGCGTTCTGGACTACCGCAGCGTGGTGTCGCTGCGGGTGCCGCTGACGGAGGCCGACGCGACCTATCGGCTGCTGGAGAAGGGCGGAGTGGCCGGCCGAGCCGTCGTGGAAATGGCGCTCAACTGAGCGCGCCGTGCCGGAGAGGGGAGTCGAACCCCTATGCCCTTGCGGGCAGACGGGTTTGAGCCGTCCGCGTATGCCATTCCGCCACTCCGGCTGGGCACGAGCGATTGTGCCACAACTTGGCGCCCTCTCGTGTTCGCGCGGTAATGTCGTGGTGCTCCCGGCCCGGCCGGGGGCCGATCACAGACCCCCACTCAGGAAGCAACGATGGCCAACAACCATGACCAAGCCGTCCCCGCGAATCCACGTCCCCGCGTGCTGGTCGCCGAGGACGAGGCCCTGATCCGGCTGGATCTGGTCGAACTGCTCACCGAGGAGGGCTATCAGGTGGTCGGCGAGGCCTCCGACGGTGAGGCCGCCGTGGCGATGGCCCGCGAACTCCAACCGGACCTGGTCGTGATGGACGTGAAGATGCCGAAGATGGACGGGATCACGGCTGCCTCGACCATCGCCGAGGAGCGGATCGCCCCGGTGGTCATGCTGACCGCCTTCAGCCAGCGCGAACTGGTCGAGCGCGCCCGCGAAGCCGGCGCGATGGCCTACGTGGTCAAGCCCTTCGGAGCTTCCGATGTGATCCCCGCGATCGAGATCGCGATGGCGCGCTACGCCGAACTTCGCGCGGTCGAGGCGGAGGTGGCTGACCTTGAGGAGCGGTTCGCCTCACGCAAAGCCGTCGACCAGGCGAAGGGGTTGCTGCAGGAGGGTTTGGGGCTGACCGAGCCCGAGGCGTTCCGCTGGATCCAGAAGACAGCGATGGACCTTCGCAAGTCGATGCGGGAGGTCGCCGAAGGAGTCATCGAGCACTCCAAGTCGGGCGGCAAGGGCAAGCCGCTGAAGAAGTAGCACGCGGCTCACGAGGCGGCGGGTGCCCGCCTCAGGAACACCGTGATCCGGGCGGCGCAGATCTGCGCGCCGGCTTCGTCGACCAATGTGACATCGTAGGTGGCCAGTGTCCCGCCGATGCGGACAGCCGTGGCCGTCGCCGTGATCCAGCCCGCACGGGCCGTCCGCAGGTGGGTGGCGTTGATGTCCACTCCCGTGACCGCCCCTTTCGGCCCGACTTCGGCGGCCGCCGCCAGCGACGCCAGGCTCTCGGCCATCACGCACGAGGCTCCGCCGTGCCACAACCCGAAGGGCTGCGTGTTGCCGTCGACGGGGCACCGGCCGACCGCCCGCGTCGGGGTCACCTCGACCAGTTCGATCCCGAGCTTCTCGTCCAGAGAACTCCTCATCCCCTGGAACCACTGCGGCACGGTCATGGGCCCCACTGTGGCACAGCGTGGGGCAGGGTGTTGGCGGGGCTGTGGGAGGCGGCCACTAGAGTTCGGGTTTGTGACGACGCCAACCTCTGCCGAGACCGGCGCCGGGAACGGCGTCCTGCTGCTGATCGATGGACACTCGATCGCCTACCGCGCATTCTTCGCGCTTCCGATGGAGAACTTCTCGACCACGACCGGGCAGCACACCAACGCCGTGTACGGCTTCACGGCGATGCTGATCAACGTCCTGCGGGATGAGCGGCCCACGCACGTCGCGGTGGCCTTCGACGTGTCGCGACAGACCTTCCGCAGCGAGGCCTACGCCGACTACAAGGCCAATCGGGCAGCGTCCCCGCCCGAGTTCAGCGGCCAGATCGACCTGATCAAGGACGTGCTGGATGCCCTCAACATCGTCCACGTGTCGGTTGAGGGGTTCGAAGCCGATGACGTCATCGCCACCCTCGCGCGCCGGGCCGCCGCTGCGGGACTGAAGGTGCTGGTCTGCACCGGTGACCGCGACACGCTGCAACTGGTCACCCCGGACGTCACGGTGCTCTATCCACGCAAGGGGGTCTCCGACCTGGCCCGGATGACCCCGGCGGCCGTCCAGGAGAAGTACCTTGTGCCGCCGGCCCGCTATCCCGAGCTGGCCGCGTTGGTGGGGGAGAGCAGCGACAACCTGCCCGGCGTCCCGGGCGTGGGACCCAAGACGGCCGCCAAGTGGCTGGAAACCTACGACGGGCTGGAGAACCTGGTGCGGCGAGCCGCCGACGTGGGCGGCAAGGTCGGCGAGTCGTTCCGGGCCCACCTCGCCGACGTCGTGCGCAATCGGGAACTGAATGCGCTGGTGGGCGACCTCAGCCTGCCTGTGGGCATCGCCGACCTCGAGCGTCGGCAGTGGAATCGGGAGGCCGTCCACACGGTCTTCGACGGACTGGAGTTCCGGGTCCTGCGGGACCGGCTCATGGAGACCCTCCCGGCCGAGCCGGCGAGCCAGCAGGGCGGGTTCGAGGTGTCCGGCGACGTCCTCGCTCCCGGAGCTGTCACGGGCTGGCTCGCCAGGCATGCCCGGTCGGGCGTCGTGGGAATGGACGTCACAGGAAGGTGGCGGGCCGGTACCGGCGACGTGAGCGGCCTTGCGTTGGCCGCTGCTGACGGTGCGGCCGGTTGGATCGATGTCACCGAGATGTCACCTGAAGACGATGCGGCCCTGGCTGCCTGGCTGGCGGACGCGACGGCCAGCAAGGCCATGCACGACTCCAAGGGCCCTCTTCTGGGGTTGTGGGCTCGGGGCTGGGACCTCGCCGGCCTGGTCAGCGACACCCAGCTGGCGGCCTACCTGCTGCGGCCGGACCAGCGCGTCTACGATCTTGCCGACCTCACCGCCCGCTACCTCAATCGCGACCTTGCCGCGGCCGGCGCGGAGGCGGAACCGGCGGACCAGCTGGCCCTGGTCTTCGACGAGGAGTCCTCCGGGCGCCAGGCCATGGTCCGCGCCCGAGCGGTCATCGACTTGGCGACTGCCTTGGAGGGCGACCTGGCCGAACGTGGCGGCGCGACGCTGCTGCGGGAGGTGGAACTTCCCCTGGCACGCACGCTGGCACGGATGGAGCAGGTGGGCGTGGCCGTCGATCTCGACCACCTGAACGCGCTGCATCGCGACTTCGACACTGCCGTCGCAGCCGCGGAGAGCGATGCCTTCGCCGTCCTCGGCCATCCGATCAACCTCGGCTCGCCGAAGCAGCTCCAAGCGGTCCTGTTCGACGAACTCGGAATGCCGAAGACCCGTCGCACGCAGACCGGATGGACCACTGACGCCGAAGCCCTGGAGGGGCTGTACGTCCGCACCGAGCATCCGTTCCTGGCCCACTTGCTGCGGCATCGGGACCAGATCCGGCTGCGGCAGACGGTCGAGGGCCTGCTCAAGGCTGTCGCCGAGGACGGTCGTATCCACACCACCTACGTGCAGACCATTGCCGCGACGGGCCGGCTCTCGAGCACCGATCCCAACCTGCAGAACATCCCGATCCGCACCGAGGCCGGTCGGCGGATTCGGGAGGCGTTCGTGGTGGGAGCGGGCTTCGACACTCTGATGACCGCGGACTACTCCCAGATCGAGATGCGCATCATGGCGCACGCCAGCGAGGACGCGGGTCTGATCGAGGCCTTCGCCTCCGGGCAGGACTTCCACACAACCATGGCCGCCCGCGTGTTCGGAGTCGCCGCAGGCGAGGTGAGTCCGGCGCAGCGGGCGAAGATCAAGGCCATGAACTACGGATTGGCTTACGGCTTGAGTGCGTTCGGTCTGTCGCAGCAGTTGCGCATCGAGGTGTCCGAGGCCCGTGAACTCATGACCGAGTATTTCGAGCGGTTCGGACATGTGCGCGACTACCTCCACGACGTGGTCGACCTGGCTCGGCGGACGGGTTTCACTCAGACCATCCTGGGCCGACGCCGCTACCTGCCTGACTTGACCTCGTCGAATCGTCAACGCCGCGAAATGGCCGAAAGGATGGCGCTCAACGCCCCGATCCAGGGTTCTGCGGCGGACATCATCAAGGTCGCCATGCTCGACGTCGAGTCCGCGATCGCCCGCGGCGGCCTGGCCAGCCGCATGCTGCTGCAGGTCCACGACGAACTGGTCTTCGAGGTCGCGCCCGGTGAACGCCAGGCGATGGAGGCGCTGGTCCGCGACAAGATGGGACAGGCCGTGGCGTTGACCGTCCCCTTGGAGGTCTCGATCGGCGTGGGACGGTCCTGGCATGAGGCCGCGCACTGAGCCCCGTCCGAGGCGTGGGCGAGGGGCTGGCCAGATTGACCCCTTCTGTGCCGCACGAGTAGGGTGAACCGTCATTGTGACCCGTGTGGGGACGGACATAGGTTCCCGCGCGCGCACCGCTAGATGAGTTCTTGCCGGTCCCGCCGGCTGGAGATCGGCCGGGGCAGGGGCACAGTGCGAACGCAGCGCAGAACCATCGGAGCCCTACTACATGACCTCCTCTTCTGAGGCAACTCTCGTCGCAGTCGACGATTTCGGATCCCCCGAGGCCTTCCTGGCAGCGGTTGACGCGACCATCAAGTACTTCAATGACGGCGACATCGTGACCGGCACGGTCGTCAAGGTCGATCGGGACGAGGTCCTGCTCGACATCGGCTACAAGACCGAAGGTGTCATCCCTTCCAAGGAGCTGTCGATCAAGCACGATGTCGACCCCTTCGACGTGGTCGCCGTGGGTGATGTGATCGAGGCCCTCGTCCAGACCAAGGAGGACAAGGAGGGACGGCTCATCCTGTCCAAGAAGCGCGCCCAGTACGAGCGCGCCTGGGGCACGATCGAGCGGGTCAAGGAGGAGGACGGTGTCGTCACCGGCCGGGTGATCGAGGTCGTCAAGGGCGGCCTGATCGTGGACATCGGTCTGCGCGGCTTCCTCCCGGCGTCCCTGGTCGAGATGCGGCGCGTCCGCGACCTGCAACCGTACGTGGGCATGGAGCTTGAGG
>CAZPCM010000081.1:0-13367 GCA_964585085.1 uncultured Propionibacteriaceae bacterium | reverse complement strand
AGAAGGTTTCGGCAACGCTGCAGGCGATCCTCGACACCGAGATCACGCCAGAACTGGTGCCCGCCGCTGAAGGTGAGAAGCCCCAGTCCACCGAGGCGTCGATCGGGCCGTACAGCCTGCAGGACTTCACCCTGTTCCACGTGCTGCGGCACGGGATGAAACCGTCCAAGATCGCCTTCCTGGCCCACCACGCCTGGTCGGACGCTGCCGCCGGCGCCTGGCCCGAAGGCTTCCCCCACGACGAGCGCACCGCCTACGACCTGGCCACGATCAAGAAGTGGCTCGCGGTCTTCTGCCAGCGGTTCTTCGGCTTCGCCCAGTTCAAGCGCTCCGCGATGCCGAACGGACCGAAGGTCGTCCGCGGTGGATCCCTGTCCCCACGCGGTGACTGGAGGGCCCCCTCCGACACGTCAGCTCGGCTGTGGCTGGACGAGCTGCGGAACAACGTCCCCGACTGACCAGGGCGGTCAGTCGGCGCTCGGCGCCCCCGGGGGCGGAACGTCTGTCGGCTCCTCGTGTGGCTCCGGCCCTGCCGGAGCCGCGTCCGGGGCCGGCGCTTGGCGTGCCCTGCTTCGGGCCGGAGGGCGTGGCCGGGCGTGCTCGCGATCCCCGCCGTCCGCGGGCGCCTGGGACGCGACCGGGGCGTCGTGGACGTGATACCCGCGTCCCTTGCACGTCTCGCAGGCGACGGTGAACGCTTCGGCCAGCCCCGTGCCGATCTTCTTCCGGGTCATCTGGACCAGGCCCAACGAGGTGACCTCCGCCACCTGGTGCCTGGTGCGGTCCCGGCCCAGGCACTCGACGAGCCGGCGCAGGAGCAGTTCACGGTTGCTGGGCAGCACCATGTCGATGAAGTCGATGACGATGATGCCGCCGATGTCACGCAGCCGGAGCTGGCGGACGATCTCCTCGGCCGCCTCCAGGTTGTTCGAGGTGACCGTGGCCTCCAGATTGCCCGAGGTGCCGGTGAACTTCCCAGTGTTCACGTCGATCACGGTCATCGCCTCGGTCCGGTCGATGATCAGCGACCCGCCCGAGGGGAGGAAGACCTTCCGCTCCAGCGCCTTGGCCACCTGCTCGTGGACCCTGTGGTGGGCGAACAGGTCGCCGGAGTCGGTGCGATCCCAGCGCACCAGACGGCTCCGCAGATGGGGGGCGACGTGGCTGACGTAGGCCTCGACTGTGTCATAAGCGTCGCTGGCCGACCCGTTCCCGTCCACGACGAGCTGGCCGAAATCCTCTGTGAACAGGTCGCGCACGATCCGGACGGTCAGGTCGGGTTCGGAGTAGAGCAGCTGAGGCGCCTGTCCGGCCTTGGCTTTCTTCTCGATGACCTCCCACTGGGCCTTGAGCCGGTTGACGTCACGGACAAGCTCCTCCTCGCTGGCCCCCTCCGCGGCAGTCCGCACGATGACCGAAGCGTGGTCGCCGATCAGCGCATCGAGGACGTCCTTGAGCCGCTTCCGCTCGGGCTCTGGCAGCTTGCGGGAGATGCCTGACAGCTGGCCGCCCGGGGAGTAGACGATGTAGCGTCCGGGGATCGAGATGTGCGAAGTCAGCCGGGCACCCTTGGCACCGACCGGGTCTTTGGTGACCTGGACGAGGACCGACTGCCCCGACTTGAAGACCTTCTCCACCTTCTTGTCCTGGCCCGTGACACCGTAGGAGTCCCAGTCCACCTCGCCGGCATAGATGACCGCGTTGCGCCCGCGTCCGATGTCGACGAACGCGGCCTCCATCGACGGCAGGACGTTCTGGATCCGGCCCAGGTAGATGTTGCCGATCATGGACGTTGCCGAGGCGCGGTCGACGTAGTGCTCGACCAGGACGCCGTCCTCGAGCACCGCGATCTGCACGTAGTCCTCGCCCTGCCGCACCAGCATCTTGCGGTCGACGGACTCACGGCGGGCCAGGAACTCGCTTTCGCTCAGGATCGGCGCCCGGCGCCGGCCCGCGGCGCGGCCCTCGCGCCGACGCTGCCGCTTGGCCTCCATGCGGGTGGAACCCTCGATACCGGTGACCTCATCGCTGATCGGACGGACGGTCCGGCGCGGCTCGCGAACTCGGACGATCACCTCGGTCGGGTCATCCTCGGCGGCGGTGATGTCCTCACCGCGGCGACGGCGACGGCGACGGCGGCGCGAGGCCCCCTCGACTCCGGTCTCCTCGACCGCTTCGGGCTGCTGCTCCGGTTCGGCGTCGTCGGCCGGCGGCTCCAGGACGGCCTCCTCCTCAGCGTCTTCCTCGGCCTCCAAGCGCTCGTCCGCCGCACTGCGGCGACGCCGCCGGCCACCCCGGCGTCGGCGTCGCCGACGTTGCTCGCCGGACCCGAGGTCCTCCATGGAGTCGACAGCTTCCTCGTCCTCCTCCAGGCTCTCCTCGACGTCCTCGACGTCCTCGGCGGCCTCGTCCTCGATCGGAGGCGCCTCAACGACCTCCGCAGCCTCCTCGCTCGGCTCGGTGACCGCCTCGGGTTCGGGCAGAGCCGGTGCGCGTCCGCCGATCGCGGCGGCCAGCGAGTCCAGGACCTGATCGGGGGTTTCGGAACCGGTGAGCCCGAACGTCTCGGCCTTCACTCGGGTCCGGGACGAGCGCCGGGGCGGCGCGGCCTGGACCAGCTCGTGCAGGCTTTCAGCCACGTCCGCGGCCGCCGGAAGCTCGGCGGACGCCTCGGAGACGGCAGACCTGCTCCGGCGGCGACGAGGCGTGGACGGGACCTCCACCGGTGGGGTGCCGCCTTCCTCGGTCGGGACGGCGGACGCCTCAGCTGTCGTCGCGTCGGCCACGGACGCCTTGGCCCGACGTGTCCCGGCGGCCTTGGTACCCGCGGTCCGACGCCGAGGCGTCACGGCGGCCGCGGGGGCGGCCTCCGCCTCTGGCGCCGTAGCGGGCTCGGGGGCCATAGCAACCGGCTCGGGGGCCGGGACGACAGGCGCAGGGGCCGGGACGACAGGCTCAGGAGCCGGCACGACCGCGTCCGGCGACGACTGCTCCGGCCCCGGCTCGGGCGAGGTGGTCGCGGCGACGGGAGCGGGACCGTCCTTCGGCGTGGGGGGTCCCGCGGGCCGGCTGGCGGCACGACGGCGGCGCGGTGCTTCGACGGTCGGCTCAGTCTGGGTGCCCGGATCTTCCGGCTCGAGCATGGTGCTCTCCTTTGACCGGCAGGGGTATGCCGGCTGGTCGGCTGCGCTGGGGCAGCAAAGCTTGCGGTGGTCGACCGGGACACTGTCGCCCCCGCGGTCGTCGATACGTCGCGGTGTGGTTCCAGCGGTGTGGTCGACCTGTCACATCGGCCACTCGGTCACGGAAGGACGACTGATTGAAGTCCTCACCTGGACGAAGTATTCCACACCCGGGGCGGTTCCTCGATGCGGCGCGGCGCGCCAACGCTGCCCAAGGGCCCCCGGACTAGGCCGATCGCCCCGGATCTGGACGCGGGTCGAGCGGGTCCACCAGGACCCGCCCGTCCCAGACGCCCTGCTCCAAGCGCGTGTAGACCGGCGGGAGTTCGGGCTGGAAACCCTGGCACACCCGGGCCAGGGCCCGGGCCACGTCGTCCGGTCGCACCAGGGGCGACTTCTGCGCCGAGACCAACTCCAGCGTCCGGTCGTCCCGGACGGACAGGTTGAGGAGGTCGCCCCGCACGTCGAAGGACCGCAGACCTGACCGAGTCATCCGCTCCACGACAAGCTCGGGCACGTCGAGGAGGGCGGCCACCGCTTCCTCCAGCACGTGGCGAGGCACCCCCGCCACGTCGAGCAGCCAGCGGGAGGCCGTCAACCTGTCAGCCAGAGCGCCCTCCCCCGCCTCCACAGCCTGGAGGATGACCAGCCCCTGTGGCATCGCCGCGTTGATCGCCTCCACAACCTGATCCGGATCGCGACGCTCCGCCAAGCCGATCTCCAGGTATTCGGCTTCGCTGGCGGAGCCCGTCGGACCGGCGTTGGCGTAGGAGATCCGCGGGTGCGGTGAGAAGCCGGAGGAGTAGGCCATCGGGATCCCGGCCCTCCGCAGGGCCCGCTCGAACGCACGTCCGAAGTCGCGGTGGGAGGCGAACCTCGCTCGACCGCGCTTGGCGTAGCGCAACCGGAGCCGCTGGACCGGCGGCGCCTGCTGCGGCGGAGGCTGGCGTCTGGCGTCGGTCACGGAGGCAGCCTAATGGCCGACGTCGTGGGTGCCACCATCACGTCAGGCAGAACTCGTTCCCCTCAGGGTCGGTCATCGTGTACCAGCTGTAGGGACCCTGGCGTCCCTCGTAGAGGAAAGTGGCTCCGCGGGCAATCAGCCGATCGCGTTCGGCGTCGCGATGGTCGTCCGGATCGACACGGACATCCACGTGGACGCGGTTCTTCACGGTCTTCGGTTCGGGCACCAGTTGGAACAGGATGCGTTGCTGGGCCGCCACACCGGGTTCGGGGGGCCTGAGGATCGCGGCACCGATCCGCCAGACCAGGTGACCGTTGTGCCGGGTGGTGTCGGCCTCGCTGGCATGCCCCTGCGCGACCATCCGGGCGATGAAGTCCTCGTCGGTGGGCTCCACCTCCCATCCCAGCGTCACCGCCCACCATTCGGCAAGCACGTGGGGATCGGCGCAGTCGACCACCAATTGGTACGTCAGTGGACGCGACGTCATCGGGCACCTCCTTCGGGTCGTTCGGCTGCGGGGAGGGACCCCGGCAGGCCATCGGGAGCTACACCGTACTCGTCGGTGTACCAGCGGGCGAACGCGGCCACCGCGGTGGGGAGCGTCGCGAAGATGCGTTCCTGGCCGATCTTCTCGACGAATCCGGCGGCGACGAGCTGGTCACGGATCTCCTGCTTCACCCGGGCCATGGCGAAGACGATCCCTCGGGCCTGGAGTGTGTCGCGAAGTTCGTCCAGCGTGTCGACCGCGGTGAGGTCCACCTCGATGTTCGCCTCGGCGTTCAGCAGGAACCACTTCGGCGGAGGCTCGGTCCGATCGACCGAGGCGAGCGCTCGGGCGATGAAGTCGTCGGCGTTGGCGAAGAAGAGCGGCGAATCGTAGCGGTAGACCAGAAGACCTGGGACGAGCGTGGCCTGCGGGTAGTCCTCCACGTCGTGCATGCCGGCCACCCCTGGCACGTAGCCGAGGATGCCGTCGTGGGGGTGGGCGATCCTGCGGATCAGGTCGAGCAGCGACAGGCCGACTGCGATGCCGATCCCGCCGAGCACGCCGACGGTCAGCACGGCCACCGTGGTGGCCACGGTCAGGACCAGCTCGCTGCGTCGGAAGCCGGCGATGCGCCGCAGTTCGGGGACGTCGATGAGCCGGAGCGCCGCATAGATGACCACGGCACCCAGCGCGGCGACCGGGAACAGCGCGAGCATCGGGCCGAGGAGGAACAGTGTGCCGAGCACCATCACCACGGCCACCAGGGAATGCACTTGGGTGCGGCTGCCGACAGCATCGCCGAGGACGGTCCGGCTGCCGCTGGAGGAGACCGGGAAGCCCTGGAAGAAGCCGTTGGCCAGGTTGGCGGCCCCAAGGGCCAACAACTCCTGGGTGGCGTCGACGCGTTCGCGACGTTTGGCAGCGAACGCCCGGGCGGTGAGCACGTTGTCGGAGTACCCCACCACCGCGATTCCCAGCGCCGCGGGCAGCAGCGCCAGCGCCGACAGATCCCGCAGCTGAGGCACGACGGGTGACGGCAAGCCCTGGGGGATGGAGCCGATGACCGCGATGCCGTTGTCGCCGAGATGCCACACCGCCACGGATGCCGCGGCGCCGACCATGGCGATCAGCGGCCCCGGCCACGTGGGCGCGAAACGCCGCAGCAGCAGGAGTGCGGCCAGGACGGCCATCGACAGCAGCACCGTGGGCAGGTGCGCCTGCGGCAGCTGCGTGAGGAGGGAGACGGTTTCGGAGAAGGGCGAGTCCCCCTCGATGGACAATCGGGTGATCTTCCCGAACTGGCTGGCGATCATCAGGATCGCGATGCCCGCCATGTAGCCGACCAGCACCGGCCGCGAGAGCAGGTTCGCCAGGAAGCCGAGCCGCGCGGTCCACGCCAGAATGCACAGGATGCCCACCGCGATCGCGAGCAGAGCGGCGACCTCAGCGTGGCGACCAGCGCCGACGCTGTCGACCAGTGCGCCGACGCCCGCCGCAGTAAGCAGCGCCGTCGTCGCCTCGGGCCCGATGGACAGCTGCCGAGAGGCCCCGAGGGCCGCATAGATCAACATCGGCAGCACGATCGCCCACAGCCCCACCACTGCGGGGAGCCCGGCAATCTCGGCATACGCCATCACCTGCGGAACCAGGTAGGCGGCCACGGTCAAGCCCGCGACCAGGTCACCTCGCAGCCATTCCCGCCGATAGCCAAGCAGAACGGCTACACCGGGAGCCCAGCGACGCCAGCTTCGTGGCTCGCCAGCGGAATCCATGGCAGCAAGCTACTCCGGCTGACTCGGCTCGCAAGCCGCCAGGCGCGTCTCGTCCGCAGCTACTCAGCGCTTGATGGTCAGCGGCAGCAACGATCGCCCGGTGGGCCCGATCTGGATCTCGGTGCCCAACTCCGGGCACACCCCGCAGTCGTAGCAACCCGACCACCGGCAATCCTCGACATCGGCTCCCGAAAGCGAGTCCTGATAGTCCTGCCACAACCAGTCCCGGTCCAGACCCGCGTCGAGGTGATCCCAGGGGAGCACCTCCGTGGCCCCGCGCTCCCGATTGGTGTACCAGGCGAGGTCCACGCCGTACGGCGCCAGCCCTTCGGCCGCTGCGGTGGCCCAGCGATCGTAGGAGAAGTGCTCGCTCCAGCCGTCGAAGCGCCCGCCGTCGCGCCAGACCCGCTCGATCACCGCGCCGACGCGCCGGTCACCCCGGCTCAGGAGCCCCTCGATGATCCCCGGCCTGCCCTCGTGGTAGCGGATCCCGATCGAGCGGCCATAGCGCCGGTCCGAGCGGATCTTGTCCCGCAGCAGCATCAGGCGTCGATCGACCGTTTCGGCCGAGGCCTGCCCGACCCACTGGAAGGGCGTGTGCGCCTTGGGCACGAAGCCACCGATGCTCACCGTGCAACGAATGTCCCGGCTCCCGGTGACCCTGCGGCCGGTCTCGATCACCCGAGCGGCCAGGTCCGCGATCTGCAGGACGTCCTCGTCGGTCTCGGTCGGCAGACCGCACATGAAGTACAGCTTCACCTGCCGCCAGCCCTTGCCGAAGGCCGCCGCCACGGTGCCGATCAGGTCGTCCTCGCTGACCATCTTGTTGATCACCTTCCGCATCCGCTCCGATCCCCCCTCGGGGGCGAACGTGAGACCGGACCGGCGGCCGTTGCGGGACAGTTCTCCTGCCAGGTCGATGTTGAAGGCATCGACGCGCGTGCTCGGCAGGGACAGCGAGACGTTCGTGCCCTCGTAGCGGTCGGCCAACTGCCGGGTGATCTCACCGATCTCGCTGTGGTCGGCGCTGGAGAGGCTCAGCAACCCGACCTCCTCCAAGCCCGTGCTGGCCAGGCCCGCGGCCACCATCGATCCCACCGTCTCGATGTTCCGTTCGCGGACCGGGCGGGTGATCATGCCCGCCTGGCAGAACCGGCAGCCTCGCGTACATCCGCGGAAGATCTCCACCGAATAGCGCTCATGGACCGTCTCAGCCAACGGGACAATCGGACGCGCCGGGTACGGCCAGTCGTCCAACTCCATCAGGGTGTGTTTTCTCGGACGCGCCGGGACACCGGCCCTGTTCGGGACGACCGCCGCGATGCGTCCGTCGTCGAAGTAGCTGACGTCGTAGCACGAGGGGACATAGGCCACACCGGAACGGGCCAGGCGTTCCAGGACGCCGGCGCGGCCGCCGGGCCGACCCGCGGCCTTCCACTCCCGGATCAGCTGGGAGAGCCGGACCGAGGCCTCCTCACCGTCGCCGATCACCGCGGCATCGATGAAGTCGGCGATCGGCTCGGGGTTGAAGGACGCGTGGCCTCCGGCCACCACCAGCGGGTCTGTGTCGCAGCGGTCCCGGGCGTGCAGGGCCAGCCCGGCCAGGTCGAGCGCCTCCAGCAGGTTGGTGTACCCCAGCTCGGTGGAGAAGCTCACCCCCAGCACGTCGAACGCCGACACCGGCAGGTGGTTCTCCAGGGTGAACTGGGGGATCCCGGCGCCGCGCATCAGTTCGGCAAGGTCGGGCCACACTGAGAAGGTGCGCTCGGCGAGCAGCCAGTCAGGTTCGTTCAGCAGCTCGTACAGGATGGCCAGGCCCTGGTTGGGCTGACCCACTTCGTAGGCGTCGGGATACATGAGGACCCAGCGGACCTCGGCGTGGGCGAACTCTTTCGACACCGAATTCACCTCGCCGCCCACGTACTGGATCGGTTTGCTGACCCTTGCCAGCAGCGGCTCAAGGCGAGGGAACAGCGACTCAGGCGCGATGTGGTCGGTCATGGTCGGGCCACTCTAGCCGCCTCGGGTGACGACGCGGCAGCGGCACCTCTGCCCAGGGGTCAGTCGACCGGCTCGTGCGGCGCGGCGTTCTCGACGATCAGGTCGGCGCGGGTAGCCGGGTCGCACGCCTCCAGATAGAGCAGTTGCCCCTGGTAGTAGCGGGTGTTGCGCGGGTCTTCGGGGTTGGGTGCCAGCTTCTCGTCCCGGCTTGCCGCACGCAGGAAGGACTCCTCGAACGGAACCTCCAGCCACACCGAGACGTCCCAGACCTTCTTCTTCCGGCTCTTGCAGAGTTCGTCGCGATGCATGAACATGCCGTCGATGACCACCACCCCGTGGTCGGGGGCCACCTTCCAGGGCGAGGTCACCTCCGACTCCGAGCCCAGGTCGTAGGACGCGGTCCGGTAGCGTCCGGACCCGCCGTGGCCGAGGGGTTCGAGAACCTCATCCGTGAAACGCTGGTAGTCGTAGCTGTCCTCGAAGTAGCCCTTGGCCGAACCGCGGCCCTGGGCGTAACGGACGCTCTGAGGGTTGAGGTAGTCGTCCATCGAGATCCGGATCACCTGAAGTCCGGACTCCCGCAGCAGGTCCGCCAGTTCGTTGGCGAACGTGGTCTTGCCCGCGCCGTCCACGCCGTCGATCGCGACGAGCGTCCGTCCCGCCCGGGGACGCAGTTGCGCGCGCAACCACTTCAGCGCCGCCGCAGCGTCGAGCCGCTTCACCTCGTCGTTGCCCATGTCACACCCTTGCTGGAGTCGGAAATCGGGCCTCGATGCCCCCATCCATCGCGGTCTGTCCCATTGTGGGCCGCGGTGAGGCCATCAGAGCAAGTGCGGAGGCCGAATTGAGACATCGCACCTGGGGAAGAATGCCACCAGCGCCCGACCCTGGCTTGCGACCTTCGCCCGCCGGACACCTGCCGAGCACCGTCGTCGGGGGGCGACCCCGCCCCAAGCGGTCCGCCGCTCACTCAGGCGCACGCCGGCGGAGGGCTCAGGTGAGGCCCGGGAACCACAACGCGATCTCCCGCGCTGCGGACTCCGGGGAGTCCGAGGCGTGAACGAGGTTCTCCCGGTTGGACAGCGCCAGGTCGCCGCGGACGGTCCCGGGCAGCGCCACGGCTGCATTGGTGGCCCCGTTCATCAGCCGGACCACCTCGATCGCGACCGGGCCTTCGAGCACGAGCGCCAGGAGCGGGCCGCCGGTGACGTAGTCACGCAACGGCGGATACCACGGCTGCTCGACGTGGTCGGCGTAGTGGCGGTCGGCGAACGCCGCATCGATTCTCCGAAGCTCCAGCGCCGCCAGGGCCAGGCCCTTGGCCTCGTAACGGCCGAGAATGACGCCCGCCAGGCCCCGGCGGACCGCGTCCGGCTTGATCAGGACGAGAGTCCGCTGCGCATCGCTCATGGAGCGAAGACTACCGGGGCGACCGTTCGCGCCCCTCGCCCGAGGGAAGACCCTCCAGCCGCCGACCCAGCACGAAGGTCATCACCCACAACAGGGCGAACATCCCTCCGACCCAGAACATCATCTCCGTCGCAAAGCCCAAGGCGATGCCCACCAGCTGGGTGAGCCACGCCAAGGCATAGCCGACCGGGCTGCGCAGCACGGCGGCGGACAACGCCGCCAGGCCCGCCGCACCGAGTCCCACCGCGAAGGCGGTGCCGACCGGGACGCCGGAGACCTGGATCATCCCGGCCACCGCGAGGGCGAACACCACCGCCTCGAAGCAGAGCAGGGCCAGCAGGACCCGCGTCATCGGGTTCCCGGCGGCGAGCCTCACCCTTGCCTCGCAACGTCGTCGGGGGCCGACCGGAGAAGCAGCGCCCGGGCCTCACCGGCCGCGATCACCGACCCCGCGATCAGGACGCCCGCGCCCGGACCGGCGTCGTCAGCGAGCCGAACGGCCTCCTCGATCGCGTCCGCCATGGTCGGGGCCACCCGGACGCGCTCCTCACCGAAGATCCCCGCAGCCCTTTCGCCCAGAGCCGACGGGCTCAGGCCCCGCGTGGTGGAGGAGACGCCTGTGGTCACGACGGCGGCCATCTCCTCGGCGAAGATGGCCAGCACCCCGTCCACATCCTTGTCGGCCATCATCGCCACCACGCCGATCAGCGGCGCGAACGCGAAAGCCTCGGTGACGGCGTCGATGGTGGCCCGCGCCCCATGTGGGTTGTGGCAGGTGTCCAGCACCACCGTCGGGGAACGGCGCATCACCTCCAGACGGGCCGGCGCGCTGACCGATTCCAGGCCCTCGGCGATCACGGCAGGGCCCAGCGGCTTGCCGCCCAGGAAGGCCTCGACCGCGGCGACCGCCACCGCTGCATTCCGGGCCATGTGGGAGCCGAACAGCGGGAGAACCAGATCCCCCAAGGGCCCCTCGACAGTGTCCAGCCGGAGCACCTGCCCACCGACGGCGGGCGTCCGTTCGATCAGCCCGAATTCGACGCCCTCCCGGAAGACCCTGGCACCCACCTCCGCGCAGCGGGCGATCAGAACGGCGGCGGCGTCCGGGTGCTGTGCGGCCAGCACCGCCTGCGAGCCCGGCTTGATGATGCCCGCCTTCTCCCCCGCGATCTCGGCGATCGTTCCACCGAGCAGATGGGTGTGGTCGAAGTCGATGGGGCAGATCACCGCGACCTGCGCATCGGCGACGTTGGTGGCGTCCCAGGTGCCGCCGAGTCCCACCTCGACGATGGCCACGTCCACGGGCGCGTCGGCGAAGGCCGCGTAGGCCAGGCCGGTCATGACTTCGAAGAACGTCATCGGCACGCCGTCGATCGCGCGCGCGTCCACCATCTCGACGAACGGCAGCACCTCGGCGACCAGATCGTCGAAGCGATCTGCGGGGATCGGTTCCCCGTCGAGGCAGATGCGCTCGGTCAGGTCGATCAGGTGCGGGCTGGCGTAGCGTCCTGTTCGCAATCCGAGGGCACGCAGCAGCGAGTCGATCATGATCGCGGTGCTGCCCTTGCCGTTGGTGCCTGCGATGTGGATGACCGGGTACGCCCGCTGCGGCGACCCGAGCAGGTCGCACAGCGCCTGGATGCGCGCGGTTCCGCGGGCCACGCGGTGCTCGGGCCAGCGGGACTGCAGGTCGGCGACGATCTGGCGATGGGTGTTGTCAGTCATGATGTGCGCAAGCCTAACCACAGGGGATACCCGGGGACGGTATCCAGAAACGGCTCGATATACTGGCCAGGTGCCCCTGACCTCCGCCGCGCGCCGTGGTACCCGTCCGCGCTTGGAATGGCTCACCCTGGCCACCCGATGGCTGTTGGGCGGTGTCCTGCTGGTGGCGGGACTGCTCAAGGTGGGCACCCTCGAAGCTTCCGTGCAGTCCGTCCGGCTGTACCAGATCCTGCCGTTCGAAGTCACTGCCTTCGTCGGGTACGCGCTGCCGATCGTCGAAATAGCCCTGGGCCTGCTGCTCCTCACCGGCACCTTCACGAGGCTGTCTGCGATCTTCGGCTCGCTGCTCATGCTGGCCTTCATCATCGGCATCGCCTCGGTCTGGGCACGCGGGATCTCGATCGACTGCGGCTGCTTCGGCGGCGGCGGCGAGGTCGACCCGACCCAGACCCAGTACCCGCAGGAGATCGCACGCGACGCCGCACTTCTTCTTGCGGGGGTGTGGACGGCCTGGCGGCCCCGCTCCCCCTGGGCGGTCGACAACTGGCTGTTCCGGCCGATCGACATCCCCGATGACACCGATGACGACCTGATCCCCGCGACCGAGATCGAGAAGGAGCCCGCCCGATGACCCAGAGCCCGAGCCGCCGCGAACAGCTGCGCCAGGCCCAGATCGCCAAGGCGAAGAACCAGAGGCTGACCCGGATCGTGGGGATCGGCGCCGCAATCCTCGCGGTCGTGCTCGTTGCGGTCTTCGCCGTCGTGCTGGTGCAGCAGGTTGGCGCGAACCAGGTCACGTCCTCGGTCGTGCCGCCCAACGCCACCGCGGACCGGAACGGCATCGTGGTGAACCCGGGCAAGGCGAAGGCGGGCGCGCCCGTGGTGGCGCTCTACATGGACTACCAGTGCCCGGTGTGCAAGCAGTTCGAGTCGCTGTACGGGGGCGCGCTGGCGGCCCTGGCCGATTCCGGGGAGATCGAACTGCAGTACCGCACGATGACCTTCCTGGACAACAACCTTGGCAACACCTCCTCGATCAGCGCCGGGATCGGCGCCGCCTGCGCCGACGCCCAGGGGGCCTACTCCGCCTATCACGAGCAGGTCTTCGCCAACCAGCCGACCACCGAGGGCGACGGCTACACCACGGCCCTGTTGCGCGACGAGATCCCCACGACCATCGGGCTGTCCGGGAACGCCGTGACCGGTTTCCAGCAGTGCTTCGACACCAAAGCCACCCAGGCCTTCGTGAAGGGGACCAACGACGCCGCCTTCAAGGCGGGGGTGAACGCGACCCCGACGCTGAAGGTGAACGAGAAGGTGGTTTCCAACGACACCATCGGCGCCACCGTCCCCACCGACCTGGGCGCTCTGATCAAGGCGAACGCCTGACCCACGGTCTCGGCCGTCCAGACCGGACGGCGGCGCTCACACGCGCGCCGCTGGTCTGGACGCCGCCGGACCCCGCAATAGGATGCACCCCATGATTGCCATGCCCGACGCCCCCGTGACCGCCGAGACCGCCTCCGGCGGCGGCGTACCGGAGAGGCCGGTCCTGGAGGGTCTGGAGGCCAAGTGGTCAGGGATCTGGAAGGACACTGGCACCTACGCCTTCGTCCGGCCAGAGTCGCGCCACCAGGTGTTCAGCATCGACACGCCGCCCCCCACGGTGTCTGGTTCGCTGCACGTGGGGCACGTGTTCTCCTACACCCACACCGATCTGGTCGCCCGCTATCAGCGGATGCGCGGCAAGCACGTGTTCTACCCGATGGGTTGGGACGACAACGGCCTGCCCACCGAGCGCCGGGTGCAGAACTTCTACGGCGTCC
>CAZPCM010000080.1:0-13448 GCA_964585085.1 uncultured Propionibacteriaceae bacterium | reverse complement strand
ACCTCGCAGCAGTACCCGCTGAAGATGGCCCAGATGGGCGTCGAGGCCGTGGTCAAGTTCGCCAAGGACGGCACCAAGCCCTCCGGCTACACCGACACCGGCGTCACCCTGATCACCGACAAGCCGCAGACCGGCGTGGAGAGCCAGGACTCGACCTACGGCCTGGCGAACTGCTGGGGCAACAAGTAACTCACCACATGGTCGGACGGCGGCGGGCAACCGCCGCCGTCTGCCGGGAAGGGGCAAGAACTCGTGAGCACCACTGTCAATCCGACCGTCAAGCGCCGCTTCGCCGTGGGAAGGATCCTCGCGTCGCCGATCATGGGTCCGCTGGCGGCGCTGCTGCTGGCGTCGATCTTCTTCAGCACGCAGACCAGCCGCTTCCTGACCGGTGACAATTTCTCGCTGATCCTGCAGCAGGTCGTGGTCGTGGGCGTCCTCGCCATCGGCCAAACCCTGGTCATCCTCACCACCGGCATCGACCTGTCCAACGGCATGGTCATGGCGCTCACCGGCGTCCTGATGACCGGCCTGGTGGTCAATTCGCACATGCCGCCTTTGGTCGGCATCCTCATCGGCTTGGGCATCGCCCTGGCCTTCGGCGCCATGAACGGCGGACTGGTCACCGGGATCCGCCTGCCCGCCTTCATCGTCACGCTGGGCACCATGAACATCGCCTACGCGCTGACCCGCATCTACACCACCTCGACCGTCGCCGGCCTGCCCAAGGAACTCACCTTCCTGGGCGATACCTTCAGCATCGGTGCGACGAAGATCACCTATGGCACCGTGCTCATGGTGATCCTGTACGCGATCACCTGGTTCGTGCTCCGCTCCACCGCCGCCGGACGAGCCGTCTATGCCGTGGGTGACAACGTCGAAGCGGCCCGGCTGGCAGGAATCAAGACCACCCGCGTGCTGGTTGGGGTCTACACGGTCGCTGCCTTCACCTACGGCATCGCTGCCCTGCTCCAGGTCGCGCGCACGGGCGTCGGCGACCCGCAGGCAGGTCAGACCTCGAACCTGGACAGCATCACCGCGGTGGTGCTGGGCGGGACGAGCCTGTTCGGCGGACGAGGCAGCATCGTCGGCACGCTCATCGGCGCGCTGATCGTGGGTGTCTTCCGCAACGGCCTCCAACTGATGGGCGTCGAGTCCATCTACCAGGTGCTCATCACCGGCATCCTCGTCATCGTCGCGGTGTCCATCGACCAGCTGACGCACCGGAAGTGACCGGGGCGGAGGCACAGCGATGACCGAGTCAACCGCCAAGGTGATCCTCCAGATGAAGGGGATCGGCAAGTCCTTCCCGGGCGTGAGGGCCCTGGAAGGCGTCAACCTGACCATCCGTGAGGGCCAGGTCCACGCCCTGCTCGGCGAGAACGGCGCGGGCAAGTCCACCCTGATCAAGATCCTGTCAGGGGCCTACACCAAGGACGAGGGTGAGATCCTCTTCGAGGGCTCCCCCGTCGAGATCAAGGCTCCGGCGGACGCCGAGAAGCTGGGGATCTCCACGATCTACCAGGAGTTCAACCTCGCACCCAACCTGACCATCGCCGAGAACATCTTCATCGGCCACCTGCCGACCAAGGCGGGAGTGGTGGACTGGGCCGCGGTCAAGAACCGTTCCCGCGAACTGCTCGACCGCCTGGGGGTCGACCTCTCAGTCGACACGTTGACCGGATCCCTGTCGGTGGCCCAGCAGCAGATGGTTGAGATCGCCAAGGCCCTGAACCGCCAAACCAGGGTGCTGATCATGGACGAGCCCTCCGCTGTCCTCAGCGAGAAGGATCTGGACAACCTGTTCGCCGTGGTCCGCAATCTCCAGGCCAGCGGGATCGGGATCGTCTACATCTCGCACAGGCTGAAGGAGATCTTCGAACTCGCCGACGAGGTGACCGTCCTGAAGGACGGGCGCTACATCGACACCGTGGCCATCGGCGAGGTGGACATGGACGACCTGGTCCGCCTGATGATCGGCCGGAACCTGGAAGACGTCTACCCCAAGCGCGAGGAGAAGCGCGGCGCTGTCCTGCTGGAGGTCAAGGGGGTGGCCCAGCGCCATCTGGCCCGTGACGTCAGCTTCAGCCTGCACACCGGCGAGATCGTCGGTTTCGCCGGGATCACCGGCTCGGGACGCACCGAGGTCGCCAGGGTGATCTTCGGTGCCGATCCGGCCACCGCCGGCGAGATGACCTTGGAGGGCAAGCCCTACAAGCCGTCATCGCCGCGGGACGCCATCAATCATGGCGTGGCGCTGGTCACCGAGGACCGTAAGGGCCAGGGCCTGCTGCTGAAACTGCAGGTCTACTTCAATACCACCATCTCCGGCCTCGACCGGCTCTCCCGGTTCGGGGTGCTCCGGCTCAAGGACGAGATGGACCTGGTCCGCCAGTGGATCAAGAACCTCCGGATCAAGACGCCCACCCCCCAGTTCATGGTGGTCAACATGAGCGGCGGCAACCAGCAGAAGGTGATCCTCGCGCGGTGGCTGAGCCTGGGCATTAAGGTCTTCATCATGGATGAGCCGACCCGAGGGATCGACGTCGGGAGCAAGGCCGAGATCTACCAGATCATGAGTGATTTGGCCGACCAGGGTGCAGGCATCATCATGATCTCGTCCGAACTCCCCGAGGTGCTCGGGATGAGCGATCGGGTCATGGTCATGCGCGAGGGGAAGATCGTGAAGGAGCTCTCCCGTGCAGAAGCGAGCGAGGAGTCGATCATGCTCCACGCGGTTGGCAGCGACGCCGCCTAGCGGCGCAGAAGGAGGCAATCAATGGCTGTGATCACCATCTCCCGTCAGCTGGGCAGTCACGGCGCCCGGATCGGGCGTGCCCTGGCCAAAGAACTGGGCTACACCTTTGTCGACAAGAACTTCATCGACAGGGTCATCCGGCAGTACGGGCTCACCCGGCTCAACCTGCTCTACGGCAAGCGACCCAGCATCTGGGAACTGTTCAACGAGAACAGCGCCATCACGATCGAGATGATGAACAACACCATCGCGGCGCTGGCCAAGCGCGGCGATGTGGTGATCCTCGGGCGGGGCGGCTTCTCCGTCCTCAAGGGGATGACCGACGTCCTGAACGTGGTCGTGAAGGCTCCCACTGATGTCCGCATCGAACGGATCGCCCGCCGCGACGGGATCGACGCGGATGCCGCCGCGGCCAAGATCAAGGCCGACGACGACATGCGCGAGCGGTACGTCCGCCTGTTCTACGGCCAAGACTGGGCCAACGATGCCGAATACGACATGGTCGTGGACACCGGCTCGATCTCTGACGCCGACGCAAAGGCCAAGATCATCGCCGCCCTCTCGACCATGAAGGCCCCGGCCCCCGGTGATCGGACGGCGGCGACCCTCGAAATCGACCCCGTACTCGCCAAGACCGTCGACGAGTCGCTGGAGTACTCCATCTGACACCGCATGACAGGACGCCCCGGCCCAAGGCCGGGGCGTCCTGTCATGCGAGGGCGAAGAACCGGAGCGCCCAGTAGACCCAGGCCAGCACCAGGGTCACTGCTGCCACCACCAGTCCGTAGCGGGTGAACTCCCAGAAAGAGATCGGATGAGAGTTGCGGGCAGCGATCCCGATGATGACGACGTTCGCGCTGGCACCAACAGCGGTGGCGTTCCCGCCCAGGCCCGCCCCGAGCGCCAGCGCCCACCACAGCGAGTCGCCTCCGGGAACCGCGGCGAGCTTGGCCACGATCGGTGACACCGTCGCCACGTAGGGGATGTTGTCGACTACCGCGGACAGGGCTCCGGAGGCGAACAACAGCACCGACCCGGCCAGGAACACCTGCTGCCCCACCACGTCGGCGAGCCACTGCCCGACGGCGGTGATCACGCCAGCCTTTACTAGGGCACCCACCATGACGAACAGGCCCATGAAGAACACCAGCGTCCCCCATTCGACCTCCTCAAGATAGGTCCGTGGCGGGAGCCCGGACAGGGCCACCACTGCTCCTGCGCCCAGCAGCGCCACCATGGCGGGCTCGACATCGAGGACTGAGTGGAGGGTGAATCCGACCATCACCAAACCCAGGACGGTCAGCGAGCGCGCCAGCAACTTCCGGTCACTGATCGCCTCGAACTCGTCCAGGGCCATGATCGCCTCGACGGCCTCAGCGTCAACCCGGAGCTTCCGTCCCCAGAAGAGCCAGCACAGCCCGATGAGCACCACGACCAGTAGCGCCGCGATCGGGCCGAGGTTGATCAGGAAGGCGTTGAAATCCAGGCCGGCACGACTGCCGATGATGATGTTGGGGGGATCGCCGATCAACGTCCCTGCGCCTCCGACGTTGGACGCGAACACCTCCGCGATCAGGAAGGGGACGGGGTCGCATTCCAGCCGCTCACACACCAGCAGGGTCACCGGGGCGACCAAGAGCACGGTGGTGACGTTGTCCAGGAGGGAGGAGGCGACCGCGGTGACCACGATGAGCTGGACCATGACGTGGAAGGGGCGTCCTCTGGCGCGTTTGGCCGACCAGATGGCGACGAACTCGAACACGCCGGTCTGTTTGATCACCGAGACGATGATCATCATTCCCAGCAACAGGCAGATGACGTTCCAGTCGATCCCGGTGTCGGGGTCGGCGAAAGCGCTCTGGATGTCCGCCGCACCCACCACGACCATCGCCGCGGCGCCGGTCAACGCGGCGGCCACCCGGTGGATGCGTTCTGTTGCGATCAGCGTGTAGGCGGCGATGAAGGCCAGGGTCACCGCCACGGCGGTGATCACCGGCTCTCCACCGAATCCAGGAAGTGCCGCAGAAGATGGCTCACGGTGATCGCGCCCAGCAGCCGTCCGTGCTCGGTGACCGCGACGAAGTGAATGCCCTGCTGGGCCATCATCGCGGCCGCCTTCATGATGGTGTCGTCACCGTCGAGGACGGGCAGAGCGCGCAGGTCAGAGCCGGGGCGCACCAGGTCTCCGACGGTCTTGCCGGCCAGCTTGGCGAACATCCGCTCGGCGGCGTCGGCATCCACCACACGGGCCAGAGCGGGGTCCTCCCGGATGTATCCGGGGACCAGAGCCCGCAGAATCCTCGGCCCGGGCAGGATCGCCGAAGGGCTGCCGTCGGCGTTGAGCACGATCAGCCCGGGCCGGTGGGCTTCGGCCATGGCGCGCACTGCAGCGACTGCATCGGTGTCCAGGCTCGCAGTCGGGTACGGCTCAGCAAGGTCGCGAAGTCGCATGGGGCCAGTCTCCCACCAGCGATTCGGCCGTCGAGGATGATGGTCCCAACGAAAGGGGAACGCCGATGAAGTCCCGTCTCGCGATCTTGAGCACAGTCGTGCTGCTGGCCCTGGGTGGCTGCGTCGCCCCAGGTTCCCCGCCGGCGACTGCCAGCTCGACCTCAGCTTCGGCGTCGGTGAGTCCGACCCCCACGGAGGTCGTGACAGCCTCGCCGTCGCCCACCTTCATCGACCGGATTCTCCTCAGCACCCCTTCCACCATCGGGCCGGGCTGGTCGCAGGTGTTCGCCCTGCCCTACGGCGACAACCCGGACCAGTTGGGAACCTCGCTGGGCGGGGACGGTGAGGGAGTGAGGTGGGGGCCCGACTACGGCACCCAGATGCCGGACAGCACGTGGTGGTTCCTGGACGCGGCCCATCGTCGGCTGGCGCAGTTCAGCGACACCGGCCAGTACCTGTCCGACCTGGTCCTGCCCAAGAAGTACCTCGCCGATGGCCAGTACTTCCAGTACGCGAGCCCGTTCGCACTCGCCGACCAGACGCTCGTCCTGGTCGGCACCAGCATCGAGCCCCCGTCGCTGCTTCTGGTGGCGCCGGACCGGAAGCTGACCAGGGTGCGCCTGGCCGAGTGGATCGGACTCCTTACCACCGACGGCACCTGGCTGTACGGATTCGACGAGCAGGAGCGCATGGTCAGGGTCAACCCGCGCACCGGCGCCGTCTCGCGGGTGACGGCCTTCACCGGCCAGTCCGGGGACACCTACTCCCTGGCTGTCGGCACCAACCGCCTGATGATCACCCGAGGCTCCACCAAGCGGACGGTGCCGGTGCGAGCCGCCGACAACCCGACCAGCGACGTCCACCCTTGGGTCCAGGCGACCATGGGGGCTGACGGGGTGCTTGCAGTGCTCATCGCCGTCACCGAGGAGGAGGAACCTGGGAAGGCCCGGACCCTGGCCGGCTTCGTCACCATCGACCGCCAAGGACGGGTCACCCCCGTCGAGACCGTGCCGGATCTGTCCAGCGAGGCCGACGGCGGCAACGGCTCCCACGTCGGGGTCAGGTACGGGGATTCGCGTCCGTGGCTGATGTTCATCGACAAGGATGCCCTGCGGGTCTATCGGCGCGGCTGACCTGCGGCCAGTGAACCGTCCGCAGGGCCGGACGCACGGTCTTGTTCGCCCTACCATGGCCCAAGGGCCCACGAAGGGCCCTCATCCGCCTGAGGAGGTGTGGCATGGCCGACTGGGCCGCCGATGTCAAGAAGTACGCTCCGGACGCTGACGACAAGGTGATCGCCGGCATCGTCAAGCATTGCGGGATCGCGTTGAGGAATCAGGACTCATCGCTCGTCTCGTTCTCGGAGAAGTCCGAAACCGATCGGGTGAGGGAGGGCTTCCTGAAGAAGAAGCTGGCCCTGACCGACGACGACGCGACCCTGGATGCGGCCATCGCAGCCGTCGGGCAGAAGCTGAAGGGTGCCACGCGCCGGAACCGGGTCACGGTCTACTACCTGCTGGCCGAGCACTTCGGAAAGCTGTCGCTGTTCGGGTAGGACCCGACGTCGGCGTCGCGGCCGTCGGTCCCGGACTGATCTGCGGCGCAGGCGGCGTCATCGGGCCGGTCGGAGCCACAGGGTGGTGAGCGCCGGGACGGTCAGCCGCACCGAGGCCGGCTGACCGTCCGACGGCTCCGCTGTGGCAACCACCTCGAAGCTGGGCGAGGCCCAGGAGTCGTGGAAGCGCCACGAGTCGGTGTTGAGCACGACCTCCCACGCCCCGGGGCTGGGCAGTCCGAACTGGTGGTTCTCGTGGGTTAGACCGGAGAAGTTGGTCAGGCACACCAGCGTGGAACCGTCCGTCCCCTGCCGCATGAAGGAGAACAGGCAGTCGCTCGCGCCTGCGCCGTCGGCGCCGATCCAGGCGAACGCGTCGGGATCGTTGTCCGCGGTCCACAACGCCGGGTTCGCCCGATACAGCCGGTTGAGGTCGCCCACCAGCGTGTGCACACCCGCGTGCTCGCGCCGGTCGAGCAACCCCCAGTCGAGCGAAGTCGTCGATCGCCATTCGTGCGGCTGGGCCAGTTCGCTTCCCATGAACAGCAGCTTCTTGCCCGGGTAGGCCCACATCAGCGCGAGGTAGGCACGCAAGGTGTCGAACTTCTCGTGCTCGTGCCCGGGCATCTTTGCGAGCAGTGAGCCCTTGCCGTGGACGACCTCGTCGTGGCTGAGCGGCAGCACATACTTCTCCGACCACGCGTAGCTCAGGGTATGGATGATTTCGTCGTGGTGCCACGGACGGTGCTCGGCAGCGCGGCCCAGGTAGTTCAGCGAGTCGTGCATCCAGCCCATGTTCCACTTCAGACCGAAGCCCAAGCCCCAATCCCCCGTCGACCTGGTGATCCCAGGCCAGGCCGTCGACTCCTCGGCGATCGTGATGATGCCGGGCAGGCGCCGGTAGGCGGTGGCGTTGAGCTCCTGCAGGAACCACACCGCGTCGAGGTTCTCGTTGCCTCCGAAACGGTTCGGCAGCCACTGGCCGTACGGACGCGCGTAGTCCAGGTAGAGCATCGACGACACCGCGTCGACCCGGATCCCGTCGGCGTGGAACTCCTGCAACCAGTACAGGGCGCTCGCGTAGAGGAAGTTGCGCACCCCGGGGCGTCCGTAGTCGAAGATGTAGGTCTGCCATTCCGGATGCCAGCCGCGGGTCGGTTCCGGGTCCTCGTACAGAGCTGTTCCATCGAAGGCCGACAGCGACCAGCTGTCGACAGCGAAGTGAGCCGGCACCCAGTCCAGGATCACCCCGATGCCGGCCTGGTGCAGGCGATCGATGAGCAGCTTCAGTCCGTCGGGGTCACCGCGGCGTGAGTCGGGCGCGAAGTAGGACGTCACCTGGTATCCCCAGGATCCCTCAAACGGGTGCTGCATGACAGGCATGAACTCGACGTGGGTGAAGCCCAGCTCGGTCAGGTAGGCGGGCAGCTGGTCGGCCAGTTCAGCCCACCCCAGACCGCGTCGCCACGATCCGGCATGCAGCTCATAGATCGACATCGGGGCGGTGTCAGCCTGACGTTCCACCCGTCCGTCCATCCACCAGCTGTCGCCCCACTGGTAGCTGGACTCATGCACGATCGAGTGCGAGCCGGGTGCGGCGTCGGCGCGAAACGCCAGCGGATCCGCCTTGTCCCGCCACACGCCGTCCACGCCGAGGACTTCGAACTGGTAGCGGGTTCCCGCGGGCAGGCCTGGGACGAACAGGTCCCACACGCCGGACGCGCCCAGGCGGCGCATGGGCAGAGCTGGGGCCTGGCGGGGGCCCGACTGAGGGGCGACCCGGACTCCGCGCGCCGACGGCGCCCAGACCGAGAAGGAGGTTCCCGTGACGCCGTCCATGGTTCGCACGTGCGCACCCAGCCTGGTCCACAGCAGTTCGTGGCGTCCTTCGCTGATCAGGTGCAAGTCGACATCACCCAAGGTCGGTCCGTAGCGGTAGGGATCGTCCAGCGTGACCTGGTCACGCCCGTCGCTCACCACGATCTGGTAGCCGGAGACCTCCGGCCCGGGCAGAACACCGACCCAGACGTCGCGGTACTCCCGTTCCAGGCGCGTCTCCCCCCAGGTGCCCCGGATCCGCACGTCCTGGGCGCGGGGGGCCAGGACGCGGATCGTCACCCCGCCGGCCCACGAGTGCGGGCCCAGAATGGTGTGGGGATCGCCGTGCGCGCCTCTGCACAATCGGGCAAGCTCCGATACCTCGACCGGCATGAGGTCGGGCGTTGTCATCGTGCTCCTCGCGAGGTGGGAAATGGGACGCTGTTCGCGCGACACCGGGGTGCCGATCGACCGCCGCGGACGACGGGCGACGACGAGCTCAGGCCGGCCGGCGGCCTGCTACTCGTCGCTTGATCATATCGGGACGTCCGGCCGGGCCTGTCGCAGCACGGTTCCGCGGAGCATTCGGCGAGACGCCTGCCGCCTTCGACGAGGGGTCGGCCGACAGGCATCCCGCGACCTCGGGCGCGATGCCCGCCCATCCCTCGCTCGCCCGGCCGGGCGAGCGCCGAGTGTGCGCTCCGCGGCCTTGAAGAGGCGCGGAGGGGCGGTCATGCTTGCGTAGCCGGCAAACTCAAAGGGAGACGCGATGGACGACCAGGAACTTGTCGAACTGATCCGGACTCGGTACGCAGAGGCGGCAACCGCGTCCCGCCAGACCGGACGGACCACCCTGTCGGTCCTCGACGACAGCGAATGCTGCGCACCGGCGTCCGGTTCCTGCTGTGAGCCGGGCGCGTCGGCGGAACTCTTCGGGTCGGCCCTCTACTCCGGCAGCCAGGCAGCCGAGCTGCCGGTGCGCGTGCTCAACGCCAGCCTGGGCTGCGGCAACCCGACGGCCATCGCGGACCTACGACCGGGAGAACGGGTCCTGGACCTTGGCAGCGGCGGCGGCCTCGACGTGCTGCTGTCGGCCAGCAGGGTCGGCGAGACCGGGTTCGCCTACGGAGTCGACATGACCGAGGAGATGCTCGCGCTGGCTCGGGAGAACGCCGCGGCCGCGGGAACCACGAATGTGGAGTTCCTGAAGGGGACGATCGAGAACGTGCCGCTTCCAGACGAGGCGGTGGACGTGGTCATCTCCAACTGTGTGATCAACCTGTCGGTGGACAAGCCGCGCGTCATCTCCGAGATGTTCCGGGTGCTCGCCCCCGGCGGACGCCTCGGGATCTCTGATGTTGTCGCCGAGGACCACCTCGACCCGGCGCAGCGGGCCGAACGCGGCTCGTTCGTGGGCTGCATCGCCGGAGCGCTGTCCCGGGCGGAGTACCTGGACGCGCTGGCCGCCGCGGGCTTCACAGATCCGGAGGTTCGATTCACCCACGAAGTCGCCCCGCAGATGCACGGGGCGATCATTCAGGCGCGCAAGCCTGTCGGCGACCGGACACCAGAGCGGCGGTCGTCAGAGGCGACGCCCCAGGCGGTTTGAGCAGCCTGCCGAGGCCAACCGCACTGGCAGGGTGTCATGCAACCGGCCCCTCAGAGGTCAGGCCGACGGCAGCAAGTCCTTGATGAGGGCCTCCACCCGGCGGCGGATCTCGTCACGGATCGGACGGACGGCCTCGATGCCCTGCCCTGCCGGATCGTCGAGCACCCAGTCCTCGTAACGCTTGCCCGGGTAGAACGGGCAGGTGTCGCCGCAGCCCATCGTGATGACGACATCGGAGGCCTTCACCGCATCGGTGGTCAGCACCTTGGGCTGCTCGCCGCTGATGTCGATGCCCTCCTCGGCCATCGCCTTCACAGCGATCGGGTTGATCGAGGCGGCTGGCGCAGAGCCGGCCGATAGCACCTCGATCCGGCCTCCCGCCAGGTGGCGGAGATAGCCGGAGGCCATCTGGGAGCGTCCAGCGTTGTGAATGCAGACGAACAGTACGGTCGGCCGCTCGGTCATGGGAGTTCCTTTCCTGGTTCGATACCCACGTCATCGAGAATCTGGTGGAGCTTGGTCTGGATCCGGTCGCGGATGTCCCGGACCACATCGAGGGGCTGACCGGCGGGATCGGGCAAGTCCCAGTCGAGGTAGCGCTTGCCGGGATAGATCGGGCAGGCATCGCCGCACCCCATCGTCACGACCACGTCGGCGGCCCGGATCACGTCGTCGGTCAACGGTTTGGGGAACTCCTCCCCCACGGTCAGGCCGATCTCGGACAGCGCTTCGATCACCGCCGGATCGATGGCGGTCCCCGGACGGGAGCCGGCGGTTCGTACATGCACCCGTCCTTCGGCCAGCCCCGTCAGCATGGCCGCGGCCATCTGCGAGCGGCCCGCATTCTGCGTGCACACGAACAGCAACTCAGGCACCGGCTTGGCCGCGCCGCCGGACACCTGCGCCAGCGCCGTCAAACGCTCCTGGGCGAAACGGACGGCCAGGACGGGCAGGTGTGCCTTCGACCCAGACCTCGAATACAGCGCCTGGTAGGACTCGCGCACGTACCGATCCACCGTCTCCGGGCTGAACACGCCGGCGAACCGATAGGCCAGATCAGCCGACGTCCGGGAGAGGAATCCGTCCAGACCCGTGGCGGCCAAGCCGGCCAGTCCCCGACGCGGTCGTTCAACGGAGACGGAGGTTGGGGGCAGTCCGGCCGACCCACGGCCGGCTTCGATGACCTCGACCAGCTCATCCAGGGCAGCGTCGCTGACCCGGTAGTGCACGACGTTCCCCTCGTGCCGTCGGACCACCAGCCCCGCCTCGAACAGCACTCGCAGATGATGGCTGATCGTCGGCTGGGAGAGCTCGAACGACTGACACAGGTCGCCGACTCGCAGTTCCCCGGCACTGCTGGCCCGGATGAGCCGCACCATGTGCAGCCGGACCGGATCGGCCAAAGCCCGCAACCCGGCCACAGCGCGGGCGGTGCGGGCGTCACTCTTCGACTGCATGCTTCTATATTGACTCATGTCTATGCGATTGGTCAAGGCCGCCGATAGGGCACCACCGAGGCTGCGCTACCCTTGCCCTGGCTGGGGGCGGTAGCTCAGCCGGTCAGAGCAGGGGACTCATAATCCCTGGGTCGTGGGTTCGAGCCCCACCCGCCCCACCAGTGGTTTCATGCTTCTTCACTAGGTAGTTTACCCTTGATTCTGAGGGTGGCAAGAAGTCACGAGGTTGCACTTTCCGACCCCCTTATTGCACGCTAAGTGCACGCGGAGCGCAGGGGATCGGAGGCTCACATGGGGCGCGAACGGCGGGACTTCGGGTCGATCCGCAAATTGGAATCGGGTCGCTACCAGGCCGGCTACACCGGACCCGACCTGATGCGGCACTTGGCGCCGATCACGTTCAGCGCCAAGATCGACGCCGAAGGCTGGCTGCACGAGGAGCGCAAGCTGATCGAGGCCAACCATTGGTCGCCGCCGAAGCACCGCGCCGAACGGGCACGGGCGTCCCAGAAGATCCCGGACTTCGAGACCTACGCCATGCGGTGGATCGCCAAGCGCCGTACCGACAAGGGCGAGCCGTTGCGGGCCAGCACCCGGGCCAACTACGAGGCCACGCTCAAGCACCACCTCGTCCCGACGTTCGGCAAGCTGCGATTGCGGGACATCACCAAGGCCACGGTCCGCCACTGGTACGAGGAGACTCAGCTGAACAGCCCGGACAACCCGAGGGCCAACTCCAAGGCGTACGGCTTGCTCCGGGCGATCATGAACACCGCCGTCGAGGAGGACCTGATCGAGGCCAGCCCCGTCCACATCCGCGGGGCCGGCTACCGGCCCAAGCGCCGCAGGCTGGAGCCGGCCTCACTGGAGGAACTGGACACGATCGTCGAGCACATGCCCGACAAGTGGAAGCTGATGGTTCTGCTGGCCTCCTGGTGCGCGCTGCGGTACGGCGAGATCGCCGAACTTCGGCGCAAGGACATCAAGCTCAAACTGGTCAACGACCGCTGGACCGGCGTCATCCAGGTGCGCCGCGGCGTCGTGTTCATCGGCCGCGAGCCCCGGGTCGAACCGCCCAAATCCGAGGCTGGAATCCGCGACGTGGCGATCCCGCCCCATCTGATCCCGATCATCAAGGAGCACCTGGACACCCACGCGGCTCCCGGCCAGGAGGGTCTGCTGTTCCCGGCCGCCAACGGACGCCAGCAGTGGGCCTCCACCGTCGACAGATACTTCACCAAGGCCAAGCGGGCCGCCGGGCGCTCGGACCTGCGCTTCCACGATCTGCGACACACCGGAGCGGTGATGGCCGCCCAGCAAGGCGCGACCCTCGCCGATCTCCAGGCGAGGCTCGGACACTCCACAGCCAACGCCGCGTTGCTCTATCAGCACACCGCGAAGGGCCGGGACCAGATGATCGCCGAGAGCCTGTCGAAGATGGTCGGCGAATGAGGAACTGCCGCTGGTGGACCAGGCGCTGGGTCTCGCTGCCGTTCTTCGGGGTCGCCCTCCGACACGCCAACCAGGGGCCTTCCTCTCAAGCAACGCAATCAGGTCGAATGGAAGGTCCGCGTTCCTGAGGGCCCGTGGGAGTCTCGTAGCAGGGCCGCCACGACGAGCTCGCGGAATAGTGCGGCGCAGCCACGGGTTGGGCCGGGCAGCCAACCATGGAGGGGTCCCCATGTCTGCCGAAGAGCGCGCCCAGGTCAACAAGCGGAACGTCCAGGAGTTCTACGACCTCATGTTCAATCAGTGCCGGCCGGCCGAGGCCATTCAGACCTCAGCTACACCCTGGATTGT
>CAZPCM010000079.1:0-13749 GCA_964585085.1 uncultured Propionibacteriaceae bacterium | reverse complement strand
ACGCCTTCCGCGGCGCCACCATCCGCAACATCCTCGACTTCGAGTCCGATTTCCCCGGCGCTCGTACCATCGTGCTGGAGCAGAACTACCGGTCGACCCAGAACATCCTCAACGCCGCCAACGCGGTGATCACGCGGAACCCCGGGCGCCCTGAGAAGAGGCTGTGGTCGGACTCCGGGGACGGCGAATTGCTGGTGGGCTACGTCGCCGACACCGAACACGACGAGGCGCAGTTCGTCGCCGGCGAGATCGACCGGCTCTCCGACGCCGGCGCGTCCAAACCGGGCGACGTCGCTGTGTTCTACCGGACCAACGCTCAGTCGCGAGCTTTCGAGGAGGTGTTCATCCGGGTCGGCCTGCCGTACCGGGTGGTCGGCGGCGTCCGGTTCTACGAGCGGAAGGAGATCAGGGACGCGATCTCCTACCTGCGCGCGATCGCCAACCCCAGCGACGACGTCTCGGTGCGACGCGTCCTGAACGTGCCGAAGCGGGGGATCGGTGAGCGGGCCGAGGCGGTGGCCGAAGCCTTCGCCGCCGCAGAGCGGATCAGCTTCTTCGAGGCGCTGCGCCGCTCGGCCGAGGTGCCCGGCCTGGCGACCCGGTCACGCTCCCAGATCGGCACGTTCGTGCGGCTGATGGAGCGCCATCAGGAGATGGTGGCGCAGGGCGCCCCTGCGGATCAGATCCTGACCAGCATCCTCAACGAATCCGGCTACCTCGCCGAGTTGACCGGGTCCTCCGATCCCCAGGACCAGACCCGGATTGAGAATCTGGTCGAACTGGTGGCGGTGGCCGGCGAGTTCGTGGCTGCCGCGCACGCGGTCGACCTGCCCGGCGACAGCGGTGAACTGGCCGCCGCGGCGCCGGAGCCGGACGATTCGCTGCCGGCCTTCCTGGAGCGGATCGCCCTGGTCGCCGACTCCGACCAGATCCCCGATGCCGAACCGGACGCCGCGGGCGTCGTCACGCTGATGACCCTGCACACCGCCAAGGGCCTGGAGTTCAACACGGTGTTCCTGACCGGGTTCGAGGAGGGGATCTTCCCCCACCAGCGAGCCATGCTGGATCGTCGGGAGTTGGAGGAGGAGCGCCGGCTGGCCTATGTCGGCATCACCAGGGCAAGGCAGCGGCTCTATCTCACCAGGGCGACCGTCCGATCAGCCTGGGGTCAGCCGCAGTACAACCCCCCTAGTCGGTTCACCGACGAGATCCCGGCGCACCTGATCGATTGGCGCCGGCTCGGGGTGGCCCGTTCGGCTTGGGCCTCCTCGTCCACCGAGCGCAGCGACCAGGCCTGGCGTTCCACGGTCGGTTACGGGACACGCCCTTTGGCCAAGACCGTCCCTTCGGTGGCGGTCGGCGACCGCGTCCTGCACACCAGCTTCGGGATGGGCACGGTGATCGCGACGTCCGGGGCTGGCGACGGGGCCAAGGCGGACGTCGACTTCGGGTCGCAGGGGGTCAAGCGGCTCTCTCTGAAGCACGCCCCCATGGAGAAGCTCTGACGCCTCAGCCCTTGGGCTGGCTGTCCCCGATGTACTTCATGGGGTCCACACCTTGGCCGTTGTTGTAGGCCGAGAAGTGCAGGTGGCAGGCGGTGGACAGCCCGGTGCTCCCGACGTGGCCAACGAGATCGCCCTTGTTGACCTTCTGGCCGACCTCGACCACGTAGTCGGTCAGGTGCAAATAGCCGGTCTGGACGTCCACGCCGTTGATGATGCCGTGGTCGATGCGGATGTTGTTGCCCGAGCCGCCGTTGTAGCCCATCGCAGCCTTGATGACTTCGCCCGACTGGGCGGCGTAGACCGGCTGGCCGCAGGCGCCGCCGATGTCGTCACCATCATGCATCCGGTAGTAGTGCAGGATCGGGTGCAAACGCATCCCGTACTGGGAGCTCACGCTGCCTGCGGTCGGCCAGAGGAAGGTGGCCAGGTTCCGGAGACGATCGGCCTCAGTCTCGATCGCTTCGGCGCTGTCGGTCAGCTTGCTGCTACGAGCCTCCAGGGCAGCCTCGTCCTGGGCCTCGTTGATGGCTTCACCGTCCTGGGCGATCTGCTCGGCTCGCTGGTTGGCCAGCTGTGCGACCGAGATCCGCTCAGCGTCCCGGCTCAGGCCGGCGTCACGTCCGGTCAGCGCCGAAGCCAGGGAGGCAGGGGAGATGATGCTGGGCTGGGTCTGGGCCACTCCAGTGGCCGCCTGCGACGTAGCAGAACCGAAGACACCCAGGCTGGCAAGTCCGATTCCTGAGACAACGGTGACAGTCAGCCCACGTCCAAGGGGGGAGCGGGGTCCGGTGCTCGACCGCAGGGCGTCCGCCAGGGACTCCCCCCACGTGCGGCGCACGGCGCGACGCGGCTTGTCGGACCGCGATTCAGCGTTTTTCACAAGACTCCCGTCGATCGCCTGGGTGGCGCTGCCTGGTGGCTTCTAGAGCCAGGACCAAGCTTAGCATTTCTTAGGCTGTTTCTCAGAATCGATGCTCAACCGCCCAGGAGGCCCTCGGCGGCGAGCCGATGCAGGACCAGTCTGCGACGAAGGCAACGCGGCGGGAGCGCGGGCCGCGTGCAGTGCAGCGTGCTCAGGGTTGAGGGGACATGCCCTAGGCTCAGGCCTGAATCCTCCTGGCCCGCGGCGCGGGCTGACTTCCCGGACGGAGTTGTCGTGGACCTTTATGAGTACCAGGCGCGTGACCTGTTCGAATCGCACGGGGTTCCCGTGCTCCGCGGTATCACCGCCACCACGCCGGAGCAGGCCCGCGAAGCCGCCGAGAAGCTCGGGACACCAGTGGTGGTGGTCAAGGCGCAGGTGAAGACCGGCGGACGCGGCAAGGCGGGCGGGGTCAAGATCGCCCGTTCGCCCGAGGAGGCCCGAGCCCGGGCGGCAGAGATCCTCGGCATGAAGATCAAGGGCCACATGGTGAAGACGGTGATGGTGACCGAAGGCGCCGAGATCGCCGAGGAGTACTACTTCTCGCTCCTGCTGGACCGCGCCTCCCGCAGCTACCTCGCGATGTGCAGCATGGCCGGCGGGATGGACATCGAGACCCTGGCCAGGGAGCGGCCGGAGGCGTTGGCCAGGGTGCCCGTCGATCCGCTGGTCGGTGTGGACGCCGCGAAGGCCGACGAGATCGTGGCCGCGGCGGGCTTCCCCGAATCCGACCGGGCCGCCATCGCGCACGTGCTCGTCCTGTTGGGTCAGGTCTACTCCGCCAACGACGCGACCCTGGTCGAGGTGAACCCGTTGGTGAAGACCCGTGACGGCCGGATCATCGCCCTGGATGGAAAGGTGTCCCTGGACAAGAACGCCGAGTTCCGGCACCCCGACTGGGCGGCCTACGTCGATGAGTCGCTGGACGATCCGTTGGAGATCCGGGCCCGCGCCAAAGACCTCAACTACGTCAAGCTCGACGGCAGCGTCGGGGTGATCGGCAACGGCGCCGGTCTGGTGATGAGCACCCTCGACGTCGTGGCCAAGGCGGGTGCCGATCTGCCCGGGAGGCCGAAGCCGGCGAATTTCCTCGACATCGGCGGCGGAGCCTCGGCCAAGGTGATGGCCGACGGCCTGGAGATCATCCTCTCCGACCCGCAGGTGAAGGTGGTCTTCGTCAACGTCTTCGGCGGGATCACAGCGTGCAGCGAGGTCGCCAAGGGCATCGTGGATGCCCTGGCGATGTTGGGTGACAAGGCGACACGTCCGATCGTTGTCCGGCTTGACGGCAACGCCGTCGATGTCGGACGGCACATCCTCGCCGAGGCCGCGCACCCACTGGTGCAACTGGAGGCGACCATGGATGCTGCGGCTCGCCGGGCCGCCGAACTGGCCAGCGCGGCCGCATAGGGGGAAATGATGTCGATCTGGTTGGATCAGACCTCCAAGGTCATCGTCCAGGGCATGACCGGCGGGGAGGGACGAAAGCACACCCAGCGCATGATCGCAGCGGGAACGCGCATCGTCGCCGGGGTCACCCCCGGCAAGGGCGGGCAGTCGATCACCTTCGAGGAACGCCCCGTCCCGGTGTTCGACACCGTCGCCGAAGCGAAGGAGGCGACCGGCGCCGGAGTATCGGTCGTCTTCGTTCCGGCGGCGTTCACGAAGGCGGCCGTCATCGAGGCCGTCGATGCGGCGATCGACCTGGCGGTGGTGATCACCGAGGGCGTGCCCGTCAAGGACACCGCGGAGTTCTTCGCTTACGCGCAGGCCGCCGGGACCACGCGGCTGATCGGCCCGAACTGCCCGGGACTGATCAGCCCCGGCCGGTCGAACGTCGGCATCATCCCCGCGACCATCTCAGGTCCCGGTCCGATCGGGCTGGTGTCGAAGTCGGGCACCCTCACCTACCAGATGATGTTCGAGCTCCGTGACATCGGCTTCTCCACGGCGATCGGGATCGGTGGGGATCCGATCAACGGCAGTACCCACATTGATGCGCTTGCCGACTTCGAACGCGATCCGGATACGGCAGCGGTGGTGCTGATCGGCGAGATCGGCGGGGACGCCGAGGAGCGCGCGGCCGCCTATATCGCCAAGCACGTGACCAAGCCGGTCGTGGGCTACGTCGCCGGATTCACTGCTCCCGAGGGCAAGACGATGGGCCATGCGGGGGCGATCGTGACCGGGTCGGCGGGAACGGCCGCGGCCAAGGCAGCTGCGCTGGAGGCTGCGGGCGTCCGCGTGGGTCGCACGCCGAGCGAGACGGCGGCTCTCATGCGCGAAGTGATCACCTCACTGCGTTGACCGTCAGGCCCCCTGGCTGATGCGCTGGCCGGCACGGACGGCGACCGCTGACCAGGCCGCGTCGGTGAAATCGAAGCCGCTGGACGGGTTCGCCAGGAGGTAACCCACGTGGTTGCCCACGGTCAGCACGGTGACCCGGAACAGCAGGACACGGTTGGCATCCACCTTCTGGCTCACTCGGTAGGACGTGCCCGCGATGGCGACGCCGTCCTTCCCGGTGCCCTTGATCGTGGTGGCCCCGCTCACCTCCGCGGTGGGCGTCCGTCGGGCGCAGCTCTTGATGTTGTCGGTGAGTTTCTTGGCCAAGGCGTTGGCATTGGCCTGGCGCGCGAAGGTGTACACGGCCTGGTCGATGCCGAAACCGGTGGGAGCGGCGGGGTCGTCAGCGAGCAGGAAGGTGCGCTGTCCGGTTTCGGTCGTTCCGGTGACGTTGTTGAGGTCGATGGCCTCGCACTGGCTGCCGACCACCGACAGGCGCTTGACGGGTTCGGTGGCGCCCCAGCGGCCTGCGCCCAGCGTCACCCGGGGCAGGTCGGCCTCGACCAGCCAGCCCGGCAGCCCGCCGGCGGCGGGGAGGCCCTTCTTGGCCTTGGGCGTGGTCGGACACGGGGCGTCCCCTGAGGCGCACTGCCTGGACAGGGCTCCAGCGGCCGCCTTGACGACGTTGCCGGCCGATGCAGGCTTGTCGGCGCTGGTGACGTCGAAAAGGTTGATCGTCCGTCCCGATCGATTGACCAGCAGGGTGTGGTACTCGGCCGGGTCGCTTTGGACGACCACCGTCGACGCGATCGAATCATCGCCCAGCCCGCTGACGTCGTAGCCGTCGACGATCAGGGCCTGGGTGTCGGGACAGGTGCCGATCTGGGCGACCCGCTCGCCGTAGGCCGCGCCGGCCTGGACGTCATCTTCGAACGTGTTGACGTAGTGGAGCACCGACATCTTGTCCGAGGTCAGGTGACGCATGCCGCTGCTCTGGTTGGACGGCAGCGAACCGCTGCTGAAGGGGAGGCAGAGCGGACGCGGCGCGCCTTCGGTCGGCGAGGTGGATTCGGAGTCGGAGGTCCAGGTCCGGTCCCCCAGTACGGCCAGATCGGCGGTGGTGATCAGCCGGTCGAGGACCGTGGCGCTGGCCGTCGGCGGTGACGAAGAAGCTGCCGGGGCTCCCGGTCCACCCAGTGACAGGGCCCACACCGCTCCCGCCACGACAAGCCCGACCAACGCCACTGCGGCGATCACGATCAAGGCACGCCGGGACCGGCGCGGCCCACCACCGGCGGCTGGCTTCTCGTCCACCGCGGCGGGCACTGGAGCGGCACCAGGTTCCGCGGCGGCGCCGGGGGCCGTCCTGCGGATGGTGTCATCGAGGCTGCGACGGACCGTGTCGGACCCGACCTCCTCCGAGGAAGGCGGGGAGGTGACGCTGGTCGCCGAGCGCCTGGGGGCGACCCATCCGGTGTCGAGGGTATCCAGTGGTTCGGCGGCGGAGAACCGCCGGCCGGCCGACGCGGGGAGTGCCGGGGGATCGGGGAGGACTGGCGCCGGTGGCGGCACCGGTGTCGTGGGCACCACGTCGGCGGTGGCGGGACCTGCAAAGGCCCGGGCGCCGAAGGCCGGCCGCTGCTGTTCGCCCGACCTGCCGGCCCTGCCGGAACTGGGCGCGAGCCGGCGCAGGATCACCGAGTCGGACGGTGACGACGGTGACGACGCCTCGTCGGAGAGTGGGATTGCCCGTTGCGGACGGGTCTCGTCGTCCAGCGTCCAACCGGAGGTGGAGTCGGACGACTCCGGCGTCCCCTCCGACGGGGGCCCGAAAGCCCGCCGCGGCGCGGACGGTCCCTGTTGTGTCACGACTGATCCTGCCTTCGAGCGGATTGGCGGGGCCCAGTTTAGCTGTGGCGGGCGTGTCCGGACGACGTGCACGGCACGGGTCGGTCAGCATGGTTGGACGATGCCTGTATCGAAGAACCGAACACTCAGCCGCCTGCGGCTCACGGTGACCGCAGCCGGTGAGGGACGCGAGCCGGCCGTCTCCGACTCCGTCCCGTTCCTGCCGTGGCCGTTGGCGGCCCTCGCAGCAGGCCTGGTGGCAGCACTCGGGGGCTGGCTCCTGATCACCGGGCTTGCGCTGGTCTCGTGGTTCACCGCTATGGCGATTCCGATCCAGACGGTGCTGCGTCTTTCCTCCCAGGTGTGGCTGCTCGCTCACGGGGGGCCTGCCCTGGTCGGGGGCGTCCGCCTCAGCCTTGCCCCTCTCGGATTGACCGCGATGTGCGCAGCGTGGTGCGTCTCCACCAGCGCCTGGGCCGCGCGGCAGGCGCTGCTGGCCCGCACGGAACTGCCCGGCGCCGCCGAACGGGGCCGGCTGGCTCTCCAGGTGTCCGGGCTGGTCAGCGCCTCCTATCTGGCCGCTGCGATCGCGCTGGTCGTGACCACGCCAGGCTCGGCAGTGCTGGAGTCGGTTGCCGGCGCAGCTGCCGTTTCTGTTCTGTCGTCGATCGCCGGCGCCTTGGCGGCAGTCCGGTATCCGGTGTCGGCGTTGATGCCCGCAGGGGCCGTCCCAGTGTTGGCCGGCGCGGCGGCGGGACTACTCGTGCTGGCGGTGGGGGGGGCGGCTGTGCTGTCGACCGGCCTCCTGGTCGGTGGGGCAAGGGTGGCCGCCATCGAGCACGCCCTGGCGCTGGAGGGAGCTGGCGCCTTCGTCTGGTCGGTGACCGCCCTGCTCTACCTGCCCAACGCGCTGCTGTGGTCGGTGGCGTGGGCGCTCGGCGCTGGGTTCTCCTTCGGTGCGGGCTCGTTGGTCTCGTTGGCCGGAAGCCAGCTCGGCATGTTGCCGGCCATCCCCGTCCTCGGTGCGGTGCCGGTCAGCGGCGTTGCAGCGCCGTGGCTGGCGGCCTGGCTGTGCGTGGGCGTCCTGGCCGGCGTTGCCGCCGGGGTCGCCTCGGTCAAGCGGGGAGCGGAAGCGGGACTCGTCCGCACAGCTGCGATCGGGGGGTCCGCCGGGGCCACCGCCGCGCTGGTCACGGTGGCGCTGGCCGCCTTGAGTGGAGGTGACCTCGGGCATTACCGGCTGGTCGGACTAGGCCCCAGACTGCCGGAGTTGGTGCTCATCGCGACCCCGCTGCTCGGGCTGACCTCGGCCCTGGCCGCGCTGCTGACCCTGCTGCGCGATCGGCGGAGGCGGATCCAGGTGAGCGCGGAGACCACCGGCGCAGAGACCGAGACCGTGAGGTTGCGCGACAGCGAGGCCACGGTGTTGCTGCGTGGGGGTCAGCGAAACCCGCTTCTCGCCAAGGGCGACGAGGTGACGGTGAGTCTCGCCTCCGCGCCGGATCCGACGGGGTCCGCTGGGTGAGGTTGGGTCTGGCTGAGCGCGCCGCCTCGCTAGGCTCGGACCATGCCCTTGCGTCTGGTCGTCCTGGTCTCCGGCTCGGGCACCCTGCTGCAGGCCCTGCTGGACGCTGAGGCGGCGGGGAGAGTGAACGCCTCGGTCGTGGCTGTGGGCTCAGACAGAGCGGACGCGTACGGCCTGGCCCGGGCGCGGGCGCTCGGGATCCCCACCTTCGTCCATCCGCTGGCCAAGGGTGCCGATCGGACTGCCTGGGACGCTGAACTGACCGACCTGGTCGCCGCCCATCGACCTGATCTCGTGGTCAGCGCCGGGTTCATGAAGCTCGTGGGCAGTGCCTTCCTGGCCCGCTTCGGCGGACGGATGATCAACACCCATCCCGCCCTTCTGCCGTCCTTCCCCGGGATGCACGGGGTGCGGGACGCGCTGCAGCACGGGGTGAAGGTCACCGGTGCCACCGTCTTCCTGGTCGACGAGGGCGTGGACAGCGGTGCCATCCTGGCCCAGGAGCCCGTCCGGGTCCTTCCTGGTGACACAGTCGAGCTCCTTCACGAGCGCATCAAGATCGTCGAGCGGGAACTCCTGGTCCAGACCGTCAACCAACTCGCCGAGCACCGGGAGGAACCATGAACGACACGTCGCCGATCCGACGGGCACTCGTCTCCGTCTATGACAAGACCGGCCTGGTCGATCTCGGCCGGGCCCTGACCGCTGCCGGGGTCGAAATCGTCTCCACCGGTTCGACCGCGGGAACGCTGGCCGCGGCCGGGCTGCCGGTCACCCCTGTCGAATCGGTGACGGGCTTCCCCGAGTGCCTCGACGGACGTGTGAAGACCCTGCACCCTGCGATCCATGCGGGGCTGCTCGCCGACCGGCGTCTGGAGAGCCACCGGACTCAGCTGGGTGACCTCGGGATCGCCCCCTTCGACCTGGTGGTCAGCAACCTCTACCCGTTCACGGCCACTGTCGACTCCGGTGCGTCCGCCGATGAATGCGTGGAGCAGATCGACATCGGCGGCCCCTCGATGGTGCGCGCGGCGGCCAAGAACCATCCGAGCGTGGCCATCGTCACCTCGCCGGCACAGTACCCCCAGGTGGTCGATGCCCTCGCCGCCGGTGGGTTCACCCTGGCGCAACGGCAGCGGCTGGCGGCGCAGGCGTTCGTGCACACGGCCACCTACGACGTGCACGTGGCCTCGTGGATGGGCAACGTGCTGGTCGACACCAGCGACGGGGACGGATTCCCAGCCTGGGTGGGTGCGACCTGGGACAAGGTCGGCGGCCTGCGCTACGGCGAGAACGCCCACCAGCGTGCGGCGCTCTACGGCGACGGCTATCGCCCGGGTGGGCTGGCCACGGCGGAGCAGCTGCACGGCAAGGAGATGTCGTACAACAACTACACCGACGCCGATGCCGCCTACCGGTCGGCGTACGACTTCGACGCCCCTGCGGTCGCGATCATCAAGCACGCGAACCCGTGTGGGATCGCCGTGGGTGCCGATATCGCCGCCGCCCACCGGGCGGCGCACGCTTGCGACCCAGTCTCGGCCTTCGGTGGTGTCATCGCCTGCAACCGTACGGTGTCGGTCGACATGGCCCGGCAGGTCGCCGAGGTGTTCACCGAGGTGATCCTCGCGCCCAGCTATGCCGACGGTGCGCTGGAGGTCCTGTCGGGGAAGAAGAACCTCCGAGTGCTGCGGGTGGAGCCCCGACGCCGCGGCGGGGTGGAGACGCGTCCGATCTCCGGCGGGCTGCTGATGCAGACGTCGGACGCGATCGACGCGCCCGGAGACGACGCGAACGCGTGGCGGTTGGTGTCCGGCGAGCCCGCCGATGAGGCGACGCTGGCGGACCTCACCTTCGCCTGGCGGGCCTGCCGGGCGGTCAAGTCCAATGCGATCCTTCTCGCCGCCGGCGGCGCGTCCGTGGGAGTCGGGATGGGCCAGGTCAACAGGGTGGACTCGTGCCGACTGGCGGTCGAGCGGGCAGGTGACCGGGCCCGGGGATCGGTGGCGGCTTCGGACGCCTTCTTCCCGTTCCCCGACGGTCCAGCCATCCTCGTCGAGGCGGGGGTGAAGGCCATTGTGCAGCCCGGTGGTTCGGTGCGCGACGCGGAAACCATCGCTCTGGCGCAGGCCGCCGGAGTCACCATGTACCTCACCGGCACCCGCCATTTCTTCCACTGAACCCCCGGAGTTCCATGACAGCCCAGAAGATGGACGGCCTGGCGGCCGCCCGCGCCATCAAGGCCGAACTGGCCGTCCGCGTCGATGCCCTGCTCGCCCGGGGGATCCGTCCCGGGTTGGGTACCGTGCTGGTCGGTGATGACCCGGGCAGCCGTTCCTACGTCGCCGGCAAGCACCGCGACTGCGCCCAGGTGGGGATCGAGTCGATCCGGGTGGACCTCCCCGCGGATGCGCCTGCCGAGGCGGTGGCGGCGGAGATCGCAGGATTGAACGCGAACCCCGCCTGCACCGGCTACATCGTCCAACTGCCGCTGCCCAAGCACCTCGACGACACCTGGGCGCTGGGTCTGATCGATCCGGACAAGGACGCGGACGGCCTGCACCCGGTCAACCTCGGACGTCTCGTGCTCGGGGTCCCCGGGGCTCTGCCGTGCACGCCGCGCGGCATCATCGAGTTGCTTCGGCGCTACGACGTGCCACTGGCCGGAGCCGAGGTGTGCATCGTGGGCAGGGGCACCACTGTGGGCCGTCCCCTGGGGTTGATGCTGACCCGCAAGTCCGAGAACGCGACCGTGACGCTGTGCCACACCGGAACCCGGGACCTGGCGGAGCACACCCGGCGGGCGGACGTCGTGGTGGCGGCCGCGGGGTTCCCCGGCCTGATCACCGCCGACATGGTGGCCGAGGGTGCGGTGCTGCTCGACGTCGGCATCACCCGGACCGAGGCGGGTCTGGTCGGCGACCTTCATCCCAGCGTGTGGGACAGGGCGTCCCTGGTGGCGCCGATGCCCGGGGGGGTTGGCCCGATGACCAGGGCCATGCTGCTGACCAATGTGGTCGACCGAGCCGAGCAGTCGGCGCGACGATGAGTGTCCCCGCCGACCACAGGCCTCCGAAGAGCTTCGTTCAGCAGGTGCTGGGGCAGTGGCCGCTGGCCATCGTGCTGGCGGGGGTCGCGCTCGGTCTGGTGGTGGTGGCCGCCGGGCACTGGCGGACCGGGAACACCGTGATCGGACTGGCGATGACCACGGGCGGGGTGCTGCGCCTGATGCCGCAGCAACGCGTGGGACTGCTCGCCGTCCGCTCCCGCACCCTGGACACGATCGTGCTGCTGGGCCTGGGGATCGGTGTCATCGCCCTGGCCTGGCTGGTGCCGCCGAGCCGCGGCTGATCCGGCCGGCGGGGCTCAGCGCAGTTCTCGCTCGTAGAACTGCCTCGACGGCGCCTCAGCGCCGGCGGCGACGCGCTCGGCCTCCCGTCCGCGCAACTCGACCCGGCGGATCTTCCCGGAGATCGTCTTGGGTAGTTCGCTGACGAACTCGATGATGCGGATCCGCTGGAAGCCGGACAGGTTCTCCCGGGCGTGCTGGAACACCGACCTGGCCACGTCGGCTCCCGGCTCGAGGCCGGCGACCAAGCAGACATAGGCCTTGGGCACGGCCAGCCGGACCGGGTCCGGGCTGGGCACGATCGCGGCCTCGGCGACCCAGGGGTGCTCCAGCAGCACCGATTCCAACTCGAACGGCGAGATCTTGTAGTCGGACGCCTTGAACACGTCATCGGCGCGCCCCACATACGTGAGGTACCCGTCGGCGTCCCGGGTGGCGATGTCTCCGGTGTGGTAGAAGCCGCCCCGGCAGGCTTCGGCGGTGTGCTCGGGATCAAGGTAGTAGCCGCCCATCAGGGCGATGTTGGGCACCGACAGGTCCAGGCAGATCTCGCCCTCGGTCGCGGACGGCTCGCCCGTGAGCGTGTCGAGCAGGGTGACCGCGTAGCCCGGCATCGGACGCCCCATAGACCCATCCTTGACCCGCTGACCAGGGGAGTTGCCGATGCAGCAGGTCATCTCCGTCTGGCCGAAGCCGTCCCGGATCGTGTTGTGCCAGGCGGCCCGAACTTGGGCGATGACCTCGGGATTCAGGGGCTCGCCGGCGCCGACCAACTCGCGGGGAGGCCTGCTCAGCTGGGTCAGGTCGGCCTGGATGAGCATCCGCCACACCGTGGGCGGGGCACAGAATGAGGTGACCTCGTGCGAATCCATGATCCGCATCAGGGTGGCCGCATCGAACCGGTCGTAGTTGAAGATGAACACGGTGGCGCCGGCCAGGAAGGGGGAGAAGAAGTTGCTCCAGGCGTGCTTGCCCCAGCCGGGCGAAGAGATGTTGAGGTGCACGTCCCCGTCTCGCACCCCGAGCCACCACATGGTGGACAGGTGTCCGACCGGGTAGGACACCTGGGTGTGCCTGACCAGCTTGGGACGCGCGGTCGTGCCCGAGGTGAAATAGAGCAGCGACGTGTCATCGACAGGGGTGGGGCCGTCCGGCACGAAGTCGAGCGCCGCCTCGTGGGAGTCGGCGAAGTCGACCCAGCCGTCGGGTGTCTGACCGCCGACACCGATGGTCACCACGTGCGCCGGCACGTAGGCGAAGCGGGCGTGCAGCGCGGCGGGGGCGATCGTGAACGTGGCCTCGCCGCGGTCGACGCGGAAGGCCAAGTCGTTCTCGGACAGCAGCGTCGACGTCGGGATGGCCACGCCACCGACCTTGAGCAGTCCGAGCAGGATCTCCCACAACTCGATCGTGTTGTTCAGCATCACGATCATGTGGTCGCCACGCCTCATCCCGAGGCTGCGCAGCCAGTTGGCGACCTGGTCGGAGCGCCGGGAAAGGTCGGCATAGGTCCACTCGCGCGCCGTGAGTTGGGCGTCGACGATTTTCACAGCCGGACGGTCGGGATGCTCCGCCGCCAGGACGTCGAACCAGTCCAGGGCGAAGTTGAACTCCGACAGTTCGGGCCAGCGGAAATCCCGCACCACAGTGTCGTAGTCGTAGGCGTGATCGAACAGGAAGTCACGAGCCGCCCGGACCTTCTCGGTGGCTGGAGTGGCGGGGCGACCCGAGGCTGACATGGTCCTGCTCCAATCGACGGAAGTGCTGCGGCGGGCGGGCCTCAGCCTAGCGTCAGAGTTACGTGACCGTAGCTTGAAGCGAGCGCCCCGGGAACGACGAAGCGCCCCCGGGCGGGCCGAGGGCGCTTCGAGGCTGGTTCAGATGAGGCCCAGTTCGGTGACCGCGTCGCGCTCGTCGATGAGTTCGGCGACCGAGGCGTCGATCTTGGCACGGGAGAAGTCGTTGATCTCCAAGCCCTGGACGATCTCGTACTTCCCGTCCTTCACCACGCAGGGGAAGGACGAGATGAGGCCCTCGGGTACCCCGTATGACCCGTCGGATGGGACGGCCATCGACACCCAGTTGCCTTCGGGGGTGCCCAGCACCCAGTCCCGCATGTGTTCGATGGTGGCGTTCGCGGCCGACGCGGCCGACGACGACCCACGGGCGGCGATGATCGCGGCACCCCGCTTGGCGACGGTCGGGATGAAGGTGCTCTCCAACCACTCCTGGTCGTCGACGATCTCGGCGGCGTTCCGTCCGCCGACCTCGGCGTGGAACAGGTCGGGGTACTGGGTGGCGGAGTGGTTGCCCC
>CAZPCM010000078.1:0-13790 GCA_964585085.1 uncultured Propionibacteriaceae bacterium | reverse complement strand
GCAGGCGGCTGTGCAGGTAGAACACGTCGCCGGGGTACGCCTCGCGGCCCGGCGGCCGGCGCAGCAGCAGCGACATCGACCGGTACGCCTCGGCCTGCTTGGTGAGGTCGTCGAAGACGATCAGCACGTGCTTGCCCGCGTACATCCAGTGCTGGCCGATGGCCGAGCCGGTGTAGGGCGCGATGTACTTGTAGCCGGCCGGGTCGGACGCGGGAGCGTGCACGATCGTGGTGTACTCCAGCGCACCGGCCTCCTCGAGGACGGTCCGCAGGGCGGCGACCGTCGAGCCCTTCTGGCCGATCGCCACGTAGATGCAGCGCACCTGCTTCTTGGCGTCCCCGGTGGCCCAGGCGGCCTTCTGGTTGATGATCGTGTCGATCGCGATGGCGGTCTTGCCGGTCTTGCGGTCACCGATGATCAGCTGGCGCTGGCCGCGACCGATCGGGGTCATCGAGTCGATCGCCTTGATGCCGGTCTGCAGCGGCTCGTTGACGCTCTGGCGGTCCATGACGCCGGCGGCCTGGAGCTCGAGCGGGCGGCGCTCGTCGACGTCGGTGATCTCGCCGAGGCCGTCGATCGGGTTGCCCATGGCGTCCACGACCCGGCCCAGGTAGCCGTCGCCGACGGGGACGCTGAGCACCTCCCCCGTCCGCTTGACGACCGAGCCCTCCTCGATGCCCTCGGAGTCGCCCAGCACGACGACGCCGATCTCCCGCACGTCGAGGTTCAGCGCGATGCCGAGCGTGCCGTTGGCGAACTCCAGCAGCTCGTTGGCCATCGCAGACGGAAGGCCCTCGACCTTGGCGATCCCGTCGCCGGAGGTCACCACGGTGCCAACCTCGTCCCGCGTCGCGGTGTCGGGATTGAAGTTGGAAACGAACGTGTCCAGCGCATCCCGGATCTCTTCGGGGCTGATGGTCAGTTCCGCCATTTGTGCACCTTCTGCTTTCGTTCTCTACTGGGTCAGTTGCTTCTCGGCGGCAGCCAGGCGGCCGGCGACGGTGCCCTCGATCACCTCGTCGCCCACCTGTACCCGGGCACCGCCGAGGACCGACGGGTCGATGATGATGTGCAGGTTCACCTGCCGGCCCAGCTGGCGCTGCAGCGCCGCCTGGAGCCGTTCCTTCTGGTCCGCCTCGAGCGGACGCGCGACGGTGATCGTCGCGATCGCCCGGGCGCGGATCTCCGCCGCCAGGCCGAGGTAGGCCTCGACCGTGGCCTCGAAGGAGACCGCGGCCGTCGCCACCGCACGCCGAGCGAGCGCGACCGTGTCGGCGCTCGTCCGGCCCTCGATCAGGTCGGAGACGAGCGTCTGGCGCACGGCCACCGGCGCGGTGCGGTCGTCGAGCGCCCGCCTCAGCGCCTGGTCGGCGACGACCGTCCGCCCGAAGCGGAACAGCTCGTCCTCCACCGCGTCCAGGGTGCCCGCGGCGTGCGCGTGCCCGAACAGGGCGCGCACGCCCTGCCGGTCGATCGCCGCGCCGAGGCCGGAGGCCGTCCCCCACCGCAGCCCGGCCGCGGCGACCACCACGGCGGTCGCCGCTGCACCGATCCGTCCGCCGAACACCGTGCGCGCGAAGTCCCGCCGCCGGTCGTCGGCCACGGTCGGGTCGGCCATCGCGTTGCGCAGCTGCGCCTGGCCGCCGAGCAGGTCCGCCACGGCGAACAGGTCCGCCGCGAGCTCCGGGCTCGCCTCCTGGGCGTCCAGCACCCGGTCGAGCTCGGAGAGCCGGGCCTCGGCGGCGGCGCTCATGCCTTCTCCACCGACTCGGTCTCGAGTTCGGCGATGAACCGGTCGACGCTGCGCCGGGCACGCTCGTCGTCGTCGAGCGCCTCGCCGACGATGCGTCCGGCGAGCTGGGTGGCCAGGCCACCGACCTCGGCGCGGAGCCGGCTGATCACCTGGGCACGCTCGGCCTCGAGCTGTGCCTTCGCCGCGGCGACCATGCGTGCCGAGTCGGCCTGCGCCTGCTCCCGGATCTCCGCGGCGAGGGTCACGGCCTGCGCCCTGGCCTCCTCGCGGATGCGACCGGCCTCCGCACGCGCGGACGCGAGCTGCGCCTGGTACTCCGCCAGGGCCTCGGCCGCCTCACGCTGCGCGGCCTCCGCCTTCTCGATGCCGCCCGCGATCTCGGCGGTGCGCTCGGCGTAGGTCTGCTCGAACACCGGCACGACCTTCTTCGCGACCACCCACCAGATGATCAGGAACAAGACGATGCCGGCGATGATCTCCGACAGGTGCTCGGGCAGCAGGGGGCCGAGATCGATCCCCCCGGTTTCCAGCGGCAACATGCCGGCAGACCTCACTGAATGACGAACGCGAGGGCGATGCCGATGATGGCCAGCGCCTCAACCACGGCGAAGCCGATCCAGGCGGTGCTCATCATGGCGCCGCGGGCCTCGGGCTGGCGGGCGGTGCCGTTGATGACGGACGCGAAGATCCAGGCCACGCCGAGCGCCGGGCCGAGGGTGGCCAGCGCATAGCCGATCATGTTGATCGAGCCGTTGATGGTGCCTTCCAAGATGGGGAGCATGGGGTCTTCCTTTCGGACGGTTTTTCGGGGACGGAGTCTCAGTGCTCTTCGGCGATCGCCGAAGAGACGTATTGGGCGGTCAGGACGGTGAAGATGTAAGCCTGGATGCAGGCCACCAGCAGTTCGAGGGCGAAGATCGCGAAGCTGAACAGGATCGACACGCCACCGGCGAACGTGAGGAGCAGATCGGGATTCGCCAGGAGGAGTCCGCCGCCGACGACGAAGACCATGATGACCAGGTGACCGGCGAACAGGTTCGCGAAGAGACGGAGGGCGAGCGTGACCGGCCGGACGATGAAGTTCGACAGGAACTCCAGCGGAATGATCAGGAACCACAGCGGCCAGGGAATGCCCGCCGGGAGGGTCATCCGCTTGAGATAGTTGGGCAGGCCGTACTTCGCGATGCCGGCGCCGTTGTACAGCAGCCAGGACATGAGGGCCAGGCCGTAGGCGTACCCGATCTTGGAGAACGTCGGGAACATGAACAGGAAGGTCTGCCCGAACAGGTTGTTGACCAGGATGAAGCTGAACAGCGCCACCAGGTACGGCAGGAATTTCTGGTAGTCGTGGCCGAGGATGTCGCGGGCGATGGTGTTGCGGAGCAGGTTGTAGAGACCCTCGCCGAAGAATTGCCGCTTGGTGGGGATGACCTTCTGGCCCCGGGCCATCCAGAGCCAGAACGCGATCACCAGCATCGCAGCGATGACCGCTTGGGCCATGTGGTTGTTCACCCAGTCCGGGAGGACACCGGGCCACAGCGGACGGGAGTTGAAGCTCTCAGCGCTCGGGGGCCAGCCATGCGCCGCGTCCTCGCCACCCCCTTCCATGGGGATGAGCAGGCCGATCAGCCCACGCATGGCGCCTCCTTCTGGCCGGTCATGTCGACCGCCCGAATTTCATGATCACCAGGTACACCCCAGCAGCCGCCCCAACGATGATCCCCACGGGCAACAACCAGGATGTCTGCAGCCAGCGATCAGCGATCCAGCCGAGACCGCCATAGAAAAGCAGTCCCGAGACCAGGATGCTGAGGATCTGAAACCCCTGATCCTGACCTCGCTGCTCACCCATGGCGACTCGGACTCTAGCAGTCGGTGCTGCCGGATATCACCCCCGACGCCCAGATCTGGCCGGCCCCTGCGGGGGATCGTCGAAGACCGGGATCCTCAGTCTCGCGAACGCCCAGAATTCGGCGGACAGCCATGCCATCACGACCGAGATGGTGGTCACCACGACGGCCACTGGGTCGATCGCCGCGAAGCGTTCGGCGTTGTCCAGTGCGAGCATGAGCAGGATTCCCAGAATGCTGACGCGCCCGCCGTAGGAGCCGAGTGCGGCGATCATGACCGTCTTGGCAGGAGCATCGGCCACCAGGACCTGGACCGCGTGCCCGATGGTGGAGAAGGCGATCACAACGACCGCGGCGATCGCGGCGGACATCCCCGATTCCAAACCCCCGAAGGCCCAGAACGCGACGACGCACATCAGCCCGGCCAGGTGTCCGCCGATGACCCCCGCCGTCAGCAGACGGAGGGCGCGCTGGCGATTCGCACTGGGGTTAGGGCCGGCCTCAGCCATCCCCTGGGACACCCCCGCCGCCCTCGGGGCCCAGCGCGGCCCGGCGAGGGCTACCCCAGGTGAGCCAGGCGGCCAGCGTGGCGCCGGCGACGACGACGGCGATCGTCGAAGGCTGTGGGTACATGCCGATGAGCACCGCTCCGAAGGCCAGCAGCCCGGACCAGTACCACAGCAGTGCCACCGCACGCGCGTGGCTATGACCCAGGTTGAGCATGCGGTGGTGCAGGTGTTGCTTGTCGGCCTGGTACCACCAGCGACCGGCCATCGTCCGCCGTACGTAGGCCAGGACGAGGTCGAGGAAGGGCAGGCCCATCACGGCCATCGGAAGGATCAGCGGGAGGTAGGCGCCCAGGAAGCCGGTCTGTCCCGGATCCAACCGGGACGGATCGATCTGGCCGGTCAGGCTGATCATCGAGGTGGCCAGCAGGAAGCCCAGCAGCATGGCGCCGGAGTCACCCATGAACATCCGGGCGCGATGGACGTTGTACGGAAGGAACCCAAGGCAGACGCCGATGGTCGCCACCGTGACCAGACTGGCCGTGGTGGCCCGGACGAGCTCCTGTTCGTAGGAGAGCAGGTAGGCGTAGGCGAAGAAGGCCCCGGCGCCGATCGCCACCACCCCGGCGGCCAGTCCGTCCAGACCGTCGACGAAGTTGATCGCGTTGACGCACAGGAAGATGAGCACGACCGTCATGGCGATGCTCGTGCCGTCGTCGAGGGAGACGATGGTGTCTGGAAGCGGGATCCAGTACACCTTGACGCCGTTGAGCACTGCCACGCCGGCAGCGAGGATCTGCCCGGCGGTCTTGGCCAGAGCACTGAGTTCGAGCATGTCGTCCAGGACGCCCACCGCGCAGATGAGCCCACCGGCCAAAAGGACGACCTGTGAGTCGTGACGGACGAGGTCGAACCTGCCCAGCCACGGCAGTTGTGAGGCGACCAGGAAGGAAGCTGCCAGCCCGAGCCACATCGAGATCCCGCCGAAGTACGGGATCGGCTTGGTGTGCACGTCGCGATCGCGCACCATCGCCACGGCGTTGTAACGGAAGGCCAGCCGTCGACACAGGCCGCTGAGCAGGTAGGTGACTCCGGCCGCGATGAGCAGAACCAGCAGGTACTCGCGCATGGAGCTCAGCCCTGGGCGTCCAGGTCCGGTGGACTCGCGTCATCGCTGCCCAGCTCGGGAACCACCCGGCCCAACTCCTCCCTCGAGATCCGCCCCGCGCGGAGCACCCGTGGCGCAGCGGTGAGGTCCACGATTGTCGAGGGCACCGGCTCTGACGCCGGGCCGTCGTCGAGGTACACCGCCACGCTGTCGCTGAGTTGGTCGACGGCTTCCTCGATGGTCATGGCGGCGGTCCGGCCGCTGACGTTGGCGCTGCTGACCGCGAGGGGGCCGGTGGCCCGGAGGAGTTCACGGGTGAACTGGTGATCCGGCACCCTGACCGCGATGGTCTCCCCGCGGTCGCCGAGATCCATGCGCAGGCTCGGCTGCGCGTTGACGATGAGGGTCAGCGCGCCCGGCCAGAACGCCTCGGCGAGGGCGTTGGCCTGTGGGGTGACCTCGGCGGCCAACGAACGCAACATCGACACCTCCGCGATCAGTACTGGCGGAGGCATGTCGCGCCCGCGTCGCTTGGCCTCTAGCAGACTCTGGACCGCGCTCGGCGACGAGGCATCCGCCCCTATGCCGTAGACCGTGTCTGTGGGGAGCACTATGCACTGCCCGGCAGCGACAGCGACCACCGCGGCGTCGATGGCTCCGTCAGGGTCGACCCGGACGTCGAAGCGCTGGACTGGGGCTGTCATGGGATCATCCTGCCAGGCGCCCGTGGCGCCGGGCGGTGACGAATCGCGGCCGACCCGTCAGGTCCATTCGGTCGCGGACCTGGTCGAACGCGCCGCGGCCGGTGAAAACCGCGACCGCGGACGCCGACTGGCTGTCGGCGTGCTCGGCGCACACCAGCCCGCCCGGGCGAAGCAGTCTCGTCGCCACCCTCGCCACCGTCCGCAGGGCGTTGAGGCCGTCCGGCCCGGAGAACAGGGCCAGGGCGGGTTCGTGCTCGCGCACCTCGACCGCCACGGCTTCGTACTCCTGGAGGGGGATGTAGGGCGGGTTGGCGATCACCAGGTCGACCGTCCCGTCCAATTCCGCGAAGGCGCGAGCCATGTCGCCCTCGAGCAGTCGGACGCCGGATCCAGCCAGGTTGCGCACCGCGTAGCTGAAGGCTTCGGCCGACAACTCGACGGCATAGTGATCACACCCCGGCACCTCGGCCGCGATGGCCGCCGAGATCGCCCCGCTGCCCGCGCACAGCTCGACGACGACGGGGGTTGTCGACGCAGACCGCCACTCGCGCAAGCGGTCGATGGCCCACCCGGTCATGACCTCTGTCTCGGGCCTGGGGATGAAGACCCCTGGGCCTACCGCGACACTCACAGTGCGGAACGGTGCCTCGCCGGTCAGGTACTGCAGAGGGATCCCACCGCGTCGGCGCGCCAGCAGGTCCTGGAACCGTGCCGTCTCCTCCGGGCCGACGTTCGGCCTGGCCAGCAAGGTGGCGACCGGAACCGCGCAGGCGTACGCCAGCAGTGTCCGCGCTTCAGCCTGCGAGCCCAGGTCCCGTCCGGCTTGACGGAGCAGGTCGAAGGGTGCGGCCATCAGCCGACATTCTCCAATCGTTCGGCCAGGTCCGCTGCCTGGAGCGCCGCGATCACCGCATCGAGGTCCCCGTTGAGCACCTGATCGAGGTTGTAGGCCTTGTAACCGATCCGATGGTCGGCGATCCGGTTCTCCGGGTAGTTGTAGGTGCGGATACGTTCGGAGCGGTCCACCGTCCGCACCTGTGACCTGCGTGCCGCGGAGGCGGCATCGGAGGCCTCCTCGGCGGCGCGGGCGACCAGTCTGGCCCTGAGCATCCGCATCGCCTGCTCCTTGTTCTGCAACTGGGACCGCTCGTTCTGGCAGGACACGACGATGCCGGTGGGCAGATGGGTGATCCGGACGGCGGAGTCGGTGGTGTTCACACCCTGGCCACCCGGTCCGGAGGAGCGGTAGACGTCGATGCGCAGGTCGTCGTCGTTGACCTCCACCTCGGCAGCTTCCACCTCCGGCATCACCAGCACGCCTGCGGCCGAAGTGTGCACCCGTCCCTGGGACTCGGTGACCGGGACTCGCTGGACGCGGTGCACCCCGCCTTCGAACCTGAGGACGCCATAGGGCATGTTGTCGGGGTCGGTCGCCGCAGGCGCCTTGACGGCCAACGTGACCGCCTTGAAACCGCCCAGGTCGGTCTCCTGGGCGTCGAGCACCTCGACCTTCCATCCCCGGGTCTCCGCGTACCGGGTGTACATCTTGAACAGGTCCGCCGCGAACAGGGCAGACTCCTCTCCGCCCTCCCCCGACTTGATCTCGATGAGGCAGTCGGCAGAGTCGTTGGGGTCTCGCGGCGCCAGCAATCGAGCCAGTCGCTCGGTCACGGCGTCCAACTGGTCTTGGAGGGCCTCTGCTTCGGCGGCGAAGCCGGCATCCTCCGTCGCGAGTTCCCTGGCCGCGGACAGGTCGGCGCTGATCCGGTCGAAGGCCTCAAGCCCTCTCACGATGGGCGTGAGTTCGGAATAACGCCGACCGACTCGACGGGCCTTGGCGAGATCCGCGTGGGTCGCAGGGTCGGCCAACTGAGTCTCGAGATCGGCGAACTCCGCGCGGAGGGCGTCCGTGGCTTCGAACATCATGACTCCTGAGGGTGTGACCGGACCGCTGCACGAAAACGCCGGGGCGCCAGTCACCTGGCCCCCGGCGCATCGCGTGGCTACTTGCCCAGCCGCTTGGCGTAGCGCTTCTCGAAGCGGGCGACCCGACCACCGGTGTCGAGGATCTTCTGCTTGCCGGTATAGAAGGGGTGGCAGGCGGCGCAGACTTCAGCGTGGATCACGCCGTTCCTCGACGTGCTGCGCGTGGTGAAGGTGTTACCGCAGGTGCACGTCACCTGGGTCTCCTTGTACTCGGGATGGATCCCTGGCTTCATGGTTGTCTCCTCGTGTGCATGCCGGGTCGCTCTGGATGGGTGTGGATGGGCTGGATGAGCCCGGGCGTGAACCGGCACCGGCCACCCATTGTGCCCGATCGCGGGGAACGGGCCAAACCTGACCCGGAGCTCACTCCGGGCTGGGTGTTGTCTTCGAGATCAGCATCAGGAACTCGCGGTTGCTCTGGGTCTTCCGCATGCGGTTGAGCAACATCTCCAGCCCCTGCTGCGGGTCCTGTGCGGAAAGCACCCGCCGCAGCTTCCAGATGATTGCCAACTCGTCGCGTCCCAGCAGCAGTTCCTCTCGCCGGGTGCCCGACGCGACCGGGTCGATGGCGGGAAACACGCGCTTGTCGGCGAGCTCACGGCGAAGCCGGAGTTCCATGTTGCCGGTGCCCTTGAACTCCTCGAAGATCACCTCGTCCATCTTCGATCCGGTCTCGATCAGGGCTGTGGCCAAGATGGTGAGCGAGCCACCGTTCTCGATGTTGCGGGCGGCCCCGAAGAACTTCTTGGGCGGATAGAGCGCAGCGGAGTCCACACCGCCGGAGAGGATCCGGCCGGACGCCGGCGCGGCCAGGTTGTAGGCCCGACCGAGGCGCGTGATGCCGTCCAGGAGGACCACCACATCGCGGCCCATTTCGACCAGGCGCTTGGCACGTTCGATGGCGAGTTCGGCGATGGTGGTGTGGTCCTCAGCCGGCCGGTCGAAGGTGGACGCGATGACCTCACCCGAGGTCGTGCGCTGGAAGTCCGTGACTTCCTCAGGACGCTCGTCGACCAGGACGACCATCAGGTGGACCTCCGGGTTGTTGGCCGTGACAGCGTTCGCGATCGCCTGCATCACCAGGGTCTTTCCGGCCTTGGGCGGCGACACGATGAGGCCACGCTGGCCCTTGCCGACCGGTGACACCAGGTCGATGATGCGCCCCGTCATGTTCAGGGCCGTAGTCTCAAGCCGCAGGCGCTCCTGGGGGTAGAGGGGGGTGAGCTTGGCGAACTCCGGCCGGTCTCTGGCCTTCTCCGGCGCGTCGCCGTTGACGGTATCGATCCGGACCAGCGGGTTGAACTTCTCACGACGCTCGCCCTCGCGCGGCTGGCGGATCGCGCCAGTGACGATATCCCCCTTGCGCAGACCGTACTTGCGCACCATCGACAAAGACACGTACGCGTCGTTGGGCCCGGGCAGGTAGCCGGTCGTGCGGACGAAGGCGTAGTTGTCGAGCACGTCGAGGATGCCCCTCACGTCGAGGAGTACATCGTCCTCGGCGACGACGGGTTCGGAGTCCAGGCGCTCTACGCCCATGCCGGTCGGACGGGTCTGGCGCCGGCTCTGCCGGTCGCGGTTACGGCGTCGCCGGCTGCGGCGGCCGCCTGCGTACTCGTCCTCGCCGGGCTCTCGCTCGGTGCGCGGCTGACGAGTCGGTTCGGGAGTCGGCTGCTCGGCGGCTTCGCGGTTCTCGACCTCGGCGGGAGGCTGAGCTCCCCCGCGACGCCGGCGACTCCGTCCGCCCTCTTCGCGGAGGGCGTCGAGCCGGCTGGCTACATCATCACCGGCCGCGGGAGCCTGGGACGCAACGTCGCGGGCCGTGTCATCGGCCGGTGGCGGGCTTCCCTTCGGTGGCGTGCTGTCAGGTGGCGTGCTGTCCTTCGGCGGCGCTGTCCGGGAGCGCTCGCCGCGCGGCTGCGCCGCCCGCTCTGTCCTGGGGGGCTCGGATGGCGACTGGGCAGCCTTGATGGCTTCAACCAGCGCTCCCTTGCGCAGGGCGGACGCCCCCTTGATGCCCAGCGTTGAAGCCAGCTGCTTCAGTTCGGGGAGCAGCATCGCTTCGACCCCGCTGCCCGAGCGCCTACGTGTGGCGGGGGGAGCGGTTTCGATCGTGTCGGTCACGGAAGTCCTTTCGGAGCCGTCTTGGCCACCCGAATCGGGCTGGCCTGGGGAGAAGTGCTCGCCGGCATGAGCGCAGAAGCTGTCAGATCCCAGACGCCAACACTGCGGATGATCTGGAGTGCTGGCTCTGCGACGAATTCGTCCCGCCCGATCTGTGGGGCGTTGCGCCGGAGCGCGGCTTCATGAACCATAGCACTTCAGTGGCGATAGTCACCCGTCGTTGCGCCCGGCTGCTTCGAAAGCACTCCTCAGTTCCCCAAAGCCGTGCGTCACCGGGAACTGCGGGAACTCCGCCACCACATTGGCGGGTGGATTGATGAGAATCCCTGCGTCGGCCTCGCTGAGCATGCCGGTGTCGTTGTAGGAGTCTCCCGCGGCCACGACCCGGAAGTTCAGCCGGTGGAAGGCCCGCACCGCCGCCCTCTTGGAGTCGGGCTGACGCAGGACGTAGTCGACGATCCGGTCGTCCCGCACGGTCAGGCGGTGGCACAACAGCGTGGGATGGCCCAACTGAGCCATGAGCGGCATGGCGAACTCGTAGAAGGTGTCCGACAGGATCACAACCTGATACCGCTCGCGGAGCCAATCGAGGAAATCGGCTGCACCAGGGAGCGGACCCATGGCCGCAATCACGCGCTGGATGGTGCCGAGCCCCAGCCCTTGCTGGTGCAGGATGTCCAGCCGGTGTCGCATCAGTTGGTCGTAGTCGGGGACGTCACGGGTGGTGAGCCGCAACGCGTCGATGCCGGTGCGTTCGGCGACGTTGATCCAGATTTCGGGTACCAGGACACCTTCGAGGTCGAGGCAGGCGATCTGCATCACAGGCCCTCGACCCTCATCACCCGGATGCCCCCGTCCACCACGTCCATGACGCCGAGTTCGTCGATGGTCGCGGTGATCGCGTCGTTGCGCGCAGCGTGGGTCATCACGCCCAGCCGGGCTTCCGTGCCCGAACTGATCCCGTCCTGGCGGACGGCCTGCAGGGACACTCCGTGGCGAGCGAAGCAGGCAGCCACGTTGGCCAGGACGCCCGGCTCGTCGGTGACCCGCAGCGAGACGTAGTACCGCGAAGTGACCGCGCCATGCGGAGTGATCGCCCGCGCCGAGTAGGTGAGTTCGCCGGGCCCGACCGCCCCGCGCACGCGGTTCCGGGCGGCGGTGACCAGATCGCCCAGCACTGCGGAGGCCGTCGGCGCCCCGCCGGCGCCGGGACCCATGAACATCAACTGCCCGGCGTGCCTCGACTCGATGAAGATGGCGTTGAAGGCACCGGGGATGCTGGCCAGCGGATGATGGTCGGGCACCATCGTCGGGTGCACGCCCACTTCGATCGTGCCGTCGGCGGAGAGCGCGCAGCGAGCGAGCAGCTTGATCACGCACCCCATCTCCTTGGCCGCGTTGATGTCGGCCGGAGTCACGCTGCTCATGCCCTCGCGCGAGACGTCGGACAGGCGGACCCGGGTGTGGAAGGCCAGGCTTGCCAGGATGGCGGCCTTGGCGGCTGCGTCGAACCCCTCGACGTCGGCGGTCGGGTCGGCCTCTGCGTAACCGAGCCGCTGGGCCTCGGCGAGCACGTCGGCGAAACTGGAGCCCTCGGTGTGCATCTTGTCCAGGATGAAGTTGGTCGTGCCATTCACGATGCCCGTCACGGCAGTCACCTCGTCACCGACGAGCGACTCGCGAAGCGGTCGGATGATCGGGATCGCTCCGGCGACGGCCGCTTCGTAGTACACGTCCACCCCGGCAGCCTCGGCCGCGGCGAAGATCGTCCCTCCGTCCTCGGCGAGGAGCGCCTTGTTCGCCGTGACCACCGAGGCTCCATTGGCGATCGCAGCAAGGATCAGCGTGCGGGCCGGCTCGATACCTCCGATCAGCTCGATGACCAGGTCGATGCCCGGGCGCTGCACCAGGGCCAGCGGGTCGTCGGTGAGCAGGGCCCGATCGATGCCGGGGCGTTCCGTCTCGAGGTGGTGGACCGCGATGCCGACCAGTCGGAGCGGGCGACCGGTCCGGGCCTTGAGATCCTCCGCCTGCTGGATCAGCAGGCGGGCCACCTGCGACCCCACCACCCCACAGCCGAGCAGGGCTACCTTGAGCGGCTTCGACGTCGTCATTCCACGGTCCTCGTTTCGGTGGCTCCCATGTCGAGAGCGAGCAGGTCGTCCAGCGTTTCGCGGCGCAGCAGCGTGGTGAGCCGTCCATCCCGAACCGAGACGACCGGGGGCCGCGGAGTGTGATTGTAGTTGCTGGCCATGGATCGGCTGTAAGCCCCGGACGCGGGCACGGCGAGGAGGTCACCGGGCCGGAGGTCGGCCGGGAGGAAGACATCGCGGACCAGGATGTCGCCGCTCTCGCAATGGAGGCCCACGACCCTGGACAGGGTCGGCTCGGCCTGTGAGGAACGAGAGGCGAGCACCGCGGAGTATTCAGCGGCATACAGGGCAGGCCGGATGTTGTCGCTCATTCCACCGTCGACCGAGATGTAGCGACGCACGTGGCCTCCGCCGATGTCCACGGCCTTGACCGTCCCGACCCTGTAGACGGCCAGTCCGGCCGGCCCGCAGATGGCTCTGCCAGGCTCAATCGAGACCTTCGGCAGGCCCAGCCCGAAGCCGCGGCACTCGTGCTCGACGATCTCGCGCAGGCCCGATGCCAGCGTCTCGGGGTCCGCCGGATCGTCGTGCGCGGTGTAGGCGATTCCGAAACCGCCCCCGAGGTCGAGTTCGGGCAGTTCGGACCCGGTGGCCTCCCTGAACTGGGCCAACAACCTGAGCGTGCGGCGAGCCGCAACCTCGAAGCCGTCGGTGTCGAAGATCTGGGAGCCGATGTGGGAGTGGACACCGATCAACTCGATCCACGGGCTGTGGAAGCAGCGCACGAGTGCCACCAGTGCCTGGCCCCCATTGATCGAGAAGCCGAACTTCTGGTCGTCGTGGGCGGTGGCAATGTACTCATGGGTGTGAGCTTCGACCCCGGTGGTCACCCGCACCATGACCCGGGCACGTGTGTCCATTTCGGCGCAGAGCTGCTCCAGGCGGACGATTTCGTCTGAGGAGTCGACGATGATCCGGCCGACACCGGCCTTGAGAGCCAGCCTGAGCTCCGCTGGGCTCTTGTTGTTGCCATGCATGCCGATCAGAGTCGGATCGAAGCCGGCTCGCAGTGCGACGGTCAGTTCGCCCAGCGAGCAGACGTCCAGACTCAGACCCTCTTCACTCAACCAGCGTGCCAAGGTGCAGCAGAGGAAAGCCTTGCCCGCGTAGTACACCTGCCATCCGGCGAACGCGGCCCGCCAACGCCGTGCTCGAGCCCGGAAGTCGGCCTCATCGATGACGTACGCGGGAGTCCCTATCGAGTCGGCCAGATCGGTCAGGCGGACGCCGGCTACCGAGAGCCCGCCGTCGGGCTCACGCTGGACGCCAGCGCTCCACAGCTTTTCCTCCAACGCGTTGACATCGTCGGGACGGGTGAGCCACACAGGGGCCGGTGTCCCGACTTCAGCGTGGATCGAGCCCGCCACGTGCATGTGAGTCATGGTTCGTACTGTGCCAGAGCCCTCCGCGTGCCGCATCCGGGCGTAGTGCCGCTGGACGCTGGCCGAGAGGCATTGTCGCGCGGTCTTTGCTAGAGTCTCCCCTGGCCCTCGTGGCCTGGCCCCCGTAGCTCAGGGGATAGAGCACCGCCCTCCGGAGGCGGGAGCAGAGGTTCGAATCCTCTCGGGGGCGCCAGCCGTGAAAGCCGTTCCGACTAGGTGGAACA
>CAZPCM010000077.1:0-13900 GCA_964585085.1 uncultured Propionibacteriaceae bacterium | reverse complement strand
CGACACCTACCCCTATGTCGACGTCCGCGAGGACGACGTGGCGATGGCTCACGAGGCGACGGTGTCGAAGGTGAGCGACGACCAGCTGTTCTACCTGAGGAGCCGGGGGATGGGTGAGGACGAGGCGATGGCGATGATCGTTCGCGGGTTCGTCGAGCCCATCGCCCGTGAGTTGCCCATGGAATACGCGCTGGAGCTCAACCGACTGATCGAACTGCAGATGGAAGGGGCCGTGGGCTGACGCCCGCGCCGGAGTGACGAGACGATGACTGTGACTGCTGTGCCCAATGTTGCCGAGGCGATCGAGACTCCTGCCTCACACCTCCATCCGGTGGCGTCCTTCAACCTGGACGACCACCCCCTGCCCACCGGACGCGAGGAGGTGTGGCGGTTCACGCCTCTGAAGCGCCTGCGCGGACTCCTTCAGGGGGCTCCCAGCCAGGCCCGGCTGACCTGGACCACGGACCTGCCGGACGGGGTCACCGTGACCGGGATCAGCGCGACCGACGTGGTCGCTCTGGGCGCGCTGGCGCCCGTCGATCGGGTTTCGGCGCTCGCTGCGGCTCTGGCCGATGGTGCGGTACGCGTCGACGTGCCCGCGAACTCAGTGCTCAGCGAGCCGGTCGTGGTCGGCCTCCACGGCGAGGACGCGGGACGAACGGTCTACGGTCACCTCGTTTTCAGCGTCGGGGCGCACGCGCAGGCCACGATCGTGGTCCGGCACACCGGTTCGGCCACCTACGCCGCCGCGGTGTCGGTGCTGGTCGGCGAGGGTGCCCACGTCAACTTCGTGAGCCTTCAGGACTGGGAGGACGACGCCGTCCACGCCGGGCACGTCGGCCTGCGCATCGGCCGGGACGCCCGGGTCCGCACGGTGTCGGCCAGCCTCGGCGGTGATCTCGTCCGTCTGGTCGAGACCGCCGAGTACGACGGCCCCGGAGGCGAGCTTGAGCAGTTCGGCCTGTACTTCGTCGACGCCGGCCAGCACATCGAGCATCGGCTCTTCGTCGACCACAACGCCCCCCACACCCGCAGCCGGGTCGACTACCGCGGCGCGCTGCAGGGCGCTGGGGCGCACTCGGTGTGGGTCGGCGACGTCCTGATCCGCAAGGTCGCCGAGGGGATCAACACCTACGAGTCCAACAAGAACCTGGTGCTCACCGACGGCTGTCGTGCGGACTCGGTGCCCAACCTGGAGATCGAGACCGGCGAGATCGAAGGCGCCGGCCACTCCTCGACCACCGGGCGCTTCGACGACGAGCAACTGTTCTACCTGCGCTCTCGCGGGATCAGTGAGGACGAGGCCCGCCGCCTGGTGGTTCACGGCTTCTTCGCCGACATCATCCGGCGGATCGGTGTGCCGGAGGTCGAGAGCCGGATGCTGGCCGCCATCGAGCGCGAACTGGCGGTCACCATCGGAGCGCCGGCCTCGCTCGAAGCCGGCGACGGCCTCGGCGAGGAGGGCCCGGCATGAGCTTCGTCCGTGCGTGTACGGTCGCCGAGGTCCCGCCCGGCTCGGTCATCGCCGTCGACCTCGGCGGCGACGAGGACATCGCGGTGGTGAACACCGCCCAGGGGTTCTTCGCGATCCAGGACCTGTGCTCGCACGCCGAGGTCCCATTGAGCCAGGGCGAAGTCGACGGCTGCACGCTGGAATGCCTGATGCACGGCTCGCGCTTCGACCTTCGCACGGGGTTCCCGCTGGAACTCCCCGCCGTCCGACCCGTCCCGGTCTATCCGGTCAGGGTCGACGGTGACGACATCTTCATCGACCCCGACCACCCGATCGACATCCAGGAGCAGTAACCCACATGTCCACGCTGAGCATCACCGACCTGCACGTCGAGGTCCAGACCGAACACGGTCCCAAGGAGATCCTGAAGGGAGTCAACCTGACGGTCCGGTCCGGCGAGGTGCACGCCATCATGGGGCCGAACGGATCAGGCAAGTCGACCTTGGCCTACTCCATCGCCGGCCATCCGAAGTACACCATCACCTCCGGCTCGGTGAAGCTCGACGACGTCGAGCTGACCGAATTGACCGTCGACGAACGGGCTCGCGCCGGGTTGTTCCTTGCCATGCAGTACCCGATCGAAGTCCCCGGGGTGTCGGTGGCCAACTTCCTGCGCACCGCCAAGACCGCGCTGTCGGGTCAGGCGCCGAAGGTCCGCACCTGGGTCAAAGAGGTCAACGCCGCGATGGACCGGCTCGGCCTCGACCACTCCTTCGCGGCCCGCTCACTCAACGAGGGTTTCTCGGGGGGAGAGAAGAAGCGCAACGAAATCGTCCAGTTGGAGTTGCTGAATCCCACCTTCGCGATCCTCGACGAGACCGATTCGGGCCTGGACATCGACGCGCTCCGGATCGTCTCCGAGGGCGTGAACCGCTTCACCTCCCAGGGCGACCGCGGTCTGCTGCTGATCACCCATTACACGCGCATCCTGAACTACATCAAGCCCGATCAGGTCCACGTCTTCGTCGACGGGCGGATCGCGGAGGAGGGCGGTCCCGAACTGGCCGAGCGCCTTGAGGTTGAGGGCTACGACCGCTTCGTCCGGGCCGTCAAGGTCGATGCCTGAGGCCTTCGACGTTCGCCGGCTGAGGGCCGACTTCCCGATCCTCACCCGCCGGGTGGGCGACTACCCGCTGGCCTACCTCGACTCGGCCAACACCTCCCAGAAGCCTCGCGCGGTGGTGGAGGCCATCGCCGAGCACTACCTGCGCCACAACGCCAACGTGGCCAGGGCGATGCACATGTTGGGAGCAGAAGCGACCGAGGCCTTTGAAGGCGCAAGGACAAGGCTCGCCCAGTTCATCGGGGCCGCCGGTCCCGATGAGATCGTCTTCACCAAGAACGCCTCGGAAGCGCTCAACCTCGCCGCGCACACCCTCGGTGCGTCCCTGCGGCCGGGTGACGAGATCGTGGTGTCGGTGATGGAGCACCACTCCAACATCGTGCCCTGGCAGTTGCTCGCGGAGCGGACGGGAGCTCGGCTGCGCTGGTACGACATCACCGACGACGGCCGGCTCGACCTCGAGCGCGCTGCTGCGGAGAACCTGATCAACGCGCGGACGAAGATCGTCTCCCTGACGTGGGTCTCCAACGTGCTCGGTACGGTCAACCCGGTCGCCTCCGTGGCGCAGGCCGCACACGCCGTCGGCGCAGTGATGGTCGTCGACGGCTCCCAGGGGGTCCCGCAGCTGCCCACAGATGTGGCCGCGCTCGGCGCCGATCTGCTGGCCTTCACCGGACACAAGATGCTGGGCCCCACCGGGATCGGCGTGCTGTGGGGACGCTACGGCCTGTTGGAGTCGCTGCCTCCTTTCCTGGGGGGTGGCGAGATGATCGAGGTGGTCCGGATGACCGGGTCCACCTACGCCGCGCCACCGCGCCGGTTCGAGGCCGGAACGCCGCCGATCGCGCAGGCGGTCGGCCTCGGGGCCGCCGTGGACTTCCTGTCCGGAATCGGCATGGAGGCGATCGCGGCGCACGAGCGGTCGATCACCGCGCACGCCCTGGCCAGTCTGGCTGCGGTCGAGGGGGTGCGCCTCCTCGGCCCGACGGAGGCCGTCGACCGTGGCGGCGCGGTGGCCTTCGAACTGGCCACCCGCGACGGGCTGGACATCCATCCCCACGACGTCATGCAACTGCTGGATGCGCGCGGCATCGCTGTGCGCGGCGGTCACCACTGCGCGCGCCCGCTGCACGAACGGTTGGGCGTCACCGCGTCCACCCGCGCCTCCGGCTACGTCTACACCCTTCCTCAGGAGATCGACGCGCTGGCTGAGGGCCTGATCTATGTCCGCACCTTCTTCGAGAGGCACAGATGAGCGTCGAGGCGATGTACCAGGAGATCATCCTGGACCACTACCGGGAGAAGCATCACTCCGGGCTGCGCGATCCGTACGAGGCCCAGGTCACCCACACGAACCCGACCTGCGGTGACGAGATCATGCTGCGCGTCCACCTCGTCGACGATCGGGTCGCCGACGTCTCCTACGACGGGGTGGGGTGTTCGATCTCGCAGGCGTCCACGTCGGTGATGACCGATCTGGTGATCGGACGCAGCGTCGCCGAGGGCCTCGCCCTGGGCGAAGAATTCACCGCGATGATGCACAGTCGCGGTGAGATGGAACCGGACGAGGAGCGCCTGGAGGACGCCATCGCCTTCATCGGCGTGGCCAAATTCCCCGCACGCGTGAAGTGCGCTCTGCTGGGCTGGTCGGCCTTCAAGGACGCCGCCCTGCGGGCGCAGGCACAGGAGGAAACACGATGACCGAGAACCAGCGACCCTCGGACCTGGTCCAGGACGTCTTCCCAGACCCTGCCCGGCACGCCTTCGCGCCCACCGAGGAGGACGTCCTGGAGGCCATGAAGGATGTCGTCGATCCCGAGCTCATGGTCAACGTCGTCGACCTCGGCCTCGTCTACGGCGTCCACCTTGACGCGACCGGCGACGCCACCATCGACATGACGCTGACCTCGCCGACCTGCCCGCTCACCGACCGGCTCGAATACGACACCCAGTTGGCCCTGGAGGGCCTGGTGAATTCGGTGACCATCAACTGGGTCTGGCTTCCCCCGTGGACGCTGGACAACATCACCGAGGACGGCCGCGAGCAACTGCGCGCGATCGGGTACAACCTGTAAGGGCCGTTCAGCCTTTCGACAGAGTCGCTCAGCCTTCCGACAGGGTCGCTCAGCGTTCAGCGTCCAGCATGGCCAGCCCGTGCCGTCCGATCCTCCCGAGCGCGGGCTGGTTGTCGCTGTGCAGGACAAACACCGATGAAAGGCCAAGGGCCCACGCCCTCGCGCGGTCCCAGACGGCCGCGTCGTAGCGCCCCGAGGCGTCGCAGGCCTGTTGGAAGGCCGCCAAGCCGGAGGCTTCGAAGGTCAGCCAGGCCATCCCCAGATCTCCAGCTGGGTCTCCGCGGGTCACGTCGCCCCAGTCCAGGACGCCGGCCAATCGTCCGTGGTCGGTCACCAGCAGGTTCAGCGGGTGCGGGTCGCCGTGCACCCACACCGCCGGCCCTGGCCAGCTCGGAGCCGCCGCCCAGCGCAGCCACGTCCGCCAGGCCGCCGGCCCGGCCGCAGCCAGGACACGAGGCTCCCAGGCGGCCCGGCGTCGGGCCGGCTCCATCCCGCGAAAGGGATTCACCGGCGCCGTCGACGGAGCCGGCCGGTGCAGGCCGGCCAGGAACGCACCGAGATCCGCCGCCGCCCCCGCGCGTGATTCGACCGGGAGATCCGCGACCAAGCGACCCGACAGCCGAGGCACGATCGACCACCGCCAGGGGTAGCCGGCCTCAGGCTCACCCACGAACAGCGGCACTGGCACCGGGGCGGACAAGGCCGGTGACAGGCCCGGCAGGACGGCGGCCTCGTGCTCGATGAGCAGCGCCGCTGCGCGCCTGCGGGGGAGCCGCACCAGCAGGTCCGGCCCGAGGGTGAACAGCTCGTTGTCCCAGCCGTGGGCGAAAGGCGCGACCGGCCGTCCGGCGAAGGCCGGGCATTGCCGTGCCACCAGCCGCGATACCACGCCGGGGGTCAGGGTCACCTCGGCGGGGGGAATGTCGGCCACGCCGGGCAAGGCTACCCGCCCGGTGGCCTACCCTTGGCCGCATGACGAGCAACGACCCAGGACCGTCCACCCTGCCGGCCGGCACCGCCAGCGACCCGAGCGCCCACCCGGATGCCTCCGTGGCCCCTGTGGTTCCTCCAGCTCGACGTCGGACGGGGCGCGTCGAACTGGCGCGTCCGTTCAGCTGGGGCTTCATCGGCACGGCGGGTGCGTTGACCGCGATCGTGCTCGCCCAGGCGGTGAGCTCGCTGTCGACGGTTCTGGTCTACATCGGCGTCGCCCTGTTCCTGGCGTTGAGCCTCGACCCGATCGTGCGGTGGCTGGAAGGCAAGGGCATGTCCCGGGCGTTGAGCATCACGGTGGTGTTCGTGGGTTTCGCCCTGGTCTTCGCCGGATTGCTGGCCGTGGTGGTCCCGATCGCGATGACCCAGGTGGTGGCTTTCGCCCAGGCGGTGCCCGGATACCTCGCCAACCTGCAGCAGGCCGCCTGGTTCAAGAACCTGCTCGCAGCTCTCGGGACAGAGGCTCCGGTGGCTCAGTTGCTCGATCAGTTGCGCGCCTATCTGTCCAACCCCTCGAATCTGCTGGCGATCGGCGGAGGAGCCCTGGCGATCGGCACGACCATCGTCTCCGGCGTCACCGGGGCGATGATGGTGCTCATCCTCACCCTCTACTTCCTGGCGTCGCTGCGGGGCATCAAGGAGGCCCTGTACCAATTGGCTCCCGCCTACGCGCGGGTCAAGATCGCCGCCATGACCGAACGGATCACCGAGTCGGTGGGCAGCTACATGGGGGGGATGTTCATCCTCGCTGTGACCAACGCCGTGTTCTCGTTCATCCTGATGACCCTGCTGGGCAGCCCGTTCGCGGCCCTTCTGGGATTCCTGGCGCTGTTCATCACCATGATCCCGATGGTCGGTCCGGTCACGTTCTGGCTGATCGCCTCCGCCGTCCTGCTGATGAGCAACTGGGTCACCGGCCTGATCTTCGTGGCGGTCTACTTCGCCTACCTTCAGGTCGAGGCGTACGTGATGACTCCGGCGATCATGAGCAAGCAGATCTCCATCCCGGGCTCCCTGGTGATCATCGGCGCCCTGGTCGGCGGCACCCTGCTCGGACTGCTGGGCGCTCTGGTCGCCGTCCCGGTCACGGCCGCCCTGCTGATGGTGGTGGACCAGATCATCATCCCGAAGCAGGACGGCAAGCTGGCGGTCCCCGAAGGCAGCACACTGGGCTGACGACCGCGGGCGCTTTGACCGGGCGCCCGGTGTCGGGGATGATCGAGGGCGATGTTGGTCGCACGCGAGATCGAAGTCCGGGCCGGGGCTCGTCTTTTGCTGTCCCCGGTCTCCTTCCAGGTCGCCGCGGGCGACAAGGTCGGATTGGTCGGACGCAACGGTGCCGGCAAAACCACGCTCACCCGGATCCTGGCCGGCGAGTCGCTGCCCGCGGCCGGCCACGTGACCCGTACCGGACAGATCGGCTACCTCCCCCAGGATCCGCGCACCGGTGACCTGGAGGCTCTTGCCCGCGATCGGATTCTGTCCGCGCGCGGGCTGGACCAGATCCTGCGGCGACTGCACGCGCACGCGCAGGCGATGGCCACCGAGTCCGGCGAGGCCCAGGAGAAGGCGATGGCCGGCTATTCCCGGGCCGAGACCGAATTGGCGGCGGCCGGCGGATACGCAGCCGAGTCGGAGGCGGCGCGCATCGCGGCGAATCTGGGTCTGCCCGACCGGGTGCTCAACCAGCCGCTGCGGACGCTGTCCGGTGGCCAGCGTCGCCGCGTCGAGTTGGCGCGCATCCTCTTCTCCGGGGCCGACAATCTGCTGCTGGACGAGCCGACCAACCACCTCGACGCCGATTCCATCGTCTGGCTCCGTGCGTTCCTCACCACTTACCCCGGCGGTCTCATCGTCATCTCGCACGATGTGGGGTTGCTGGAGGCGACCGTCACGAAGGTGTTCCACCTGGACGCGAACCGGGCCGAGTTGGACATCTACTCCATGGACTGGAAGCGCTACCTCCAGCAGCGCGAAACCGATGAGAAACGGCGCAAGCGCGAACGTGCGAACGCTGAGCGCAAGGCCGAGGCGCTGCTGGCCCAGGCCGACAAGATGCGGGCCAAGGCCACGAAGGCCGTCGCCGCAGCCAACATGGCCCGTCGCGCTGAGAAGCTGCTGTCGGGGCTGGAGGACGAGCGGGCCGCGGACAAGGTTGCCAAGATCCGCTTCCCCACCCCTGCGCCGTGCGGGAAGACGCCGCTGACCGCGGAGGACCTGAGCAAGTCCTACGGCTCGCTGGAGGTGTTCACCGACGTCGACCTGGCCATCGACAAGGGGTCCAAGGTCGTGGTGCTGGGACTCAACGGCGCCGGCAAGACCACTCTGCTGCGCATTCTGGCCGGCATCGAGGAGGCCGACACCGGGCAGGTCGTCCCCGGCCACGGGCTCCGGCTCGGCTACTACGCGCAGGAGCATGAGACCCTCGACGTCTCCCGAAGCGTCCTGGAGAACATGGTCTCCGCCTCCCCGGAGCTCACCGAGACCGAAGCGCGCAGGATCCTGGGCTCGTTCCTGTTCACCGGTGACGACGTCGAAAAGCCGGCCAGGGTGCTCTCCGGCGGGGAGAAGACCCGGCTGGCCCTGGCGATGCTGGTGGTCTCGGCAGCCAACGTTCTGTTGCTGGACGAGCCGACCAACAACCTCGACCCGGCGTCCCGTCACGAGGTGCTGCAGGCGATCCGCCGCTACGCCGGTGCGGTCATCCTGGTCACCCACGACGAGGGAGCCGTCGGCGCCCTCGAACCCGATCGGGTGTTGTTGCTGCCCGACGGAGTCGAAGACCTCTGGAGTCCCGACTACGCCGACCTGATTTCCCTGGCGTGAGCCGTGGGAGACCTGTCACACGGCTAAAGGGCGCCGGCGATGTGTGCCCCGCCGACGTAACCGGCGGCGAGCGAGAGGGCTACGTGGCGGATGGACTCCTCATCGGGAAGGAAGGACGGGTGGTGCAGGCCCACCTCGTGGCGTCCGTCGGCGGACGGGCCGCGTCCAGTGCCGACGAACATCATCAGGATCGGGGCCACGGCCGCATAGTGGGAGAAGTCGTCGGCGCCCAGCGAACGGAACGGTTCGTGGGCCAGCGGCAGCCCGGTGGCCTCGATGAGCGGGTTCACCGCCCGCACCAGCCGGCGGTCGTTGGCCAGCACCGGGTCCCCGCTCACGATCGACACCTCGGCCGAGCCGCCACGAGCCGACGCCGTGTACTGGGCCAGTCGCCGGATGGCTGAGTGCAGCTGTTGCCGGTCGTCCTCGTGCATGGTGCGGATGATGCCGTGCAGCGAACCGCCGGCCGGGATGATGTTGTGCGAACTCCCGGCCCGCATCTTGCCCACCGTGATCAGCGCGGGACGGGTCGGGTCGATGGTGCGGCCGACCAGTTCGTGCAGGCCAAGTGCGATGTTGGCCAGGATCGGGATGGGGTCGACGGTCACGTGGGGATACGCGCCGTGGCCGGGATAGCCATGGACCACGATGTCGAACTCGTCCGCGGCGGCGTTGACGCCGCCCGAGCCGGTGCTGACCACGCCCAGCGGGACGCGGGGCTGGACGTGGGCGCCCACCACCGCAGCCACCTCGTGGTCGTGCAGGGCTTCCGAGGAGACCACGTCACGAGCACCTGAGGGCTGGCATTCCTCGCGGGGCTGGAACAGGCCGACCAGTCCGGCGGGCAGATCGGCCACCTTCGTGGCGGCCTGCAGTACTGCCCACAGCGCGGCCAGGTGGACGTCGTGTCCGCAGGCGTGCATGCGCCGATTGGCAGCCGCCCACGGCACACCGGTCTCCTCGGTGAGGGGAAGCGCGTCGAGTTCGGCCCGGATCGCCACTGCCGGACCTCTCGCCGGTCCGACCCGAACCAGGAAGCCCGTCTCCGCCACGGTGGTGGCTCGCATCCGCGGCAGGGCGGCGCGCATCCGGTCCGCGGTCGGCCCCTCATCGCCGCCGAGGTCAGGGTAGCGATGCAACTGCCGGCGCAGCTCCTGCGCCCGGGGCAACTGGTCTGCCAGGGCAGCCACGAGGTCGGCCAGGAGTGCAGCGGCCCGCTCGGCCGGCCAAGTCACCATGGCCCATCTTCTCGCGGGCCACCGGCTCAGACCAGCGGTGTGAGCACCTGCACCCGAAGGTCGAGCTGGACCACGGCGGCTTCGACTGGCGTCGCCGCTCGGTGGAAGGCGTTCGGTCCCATCCCGATCAGGTCGGCGACCAGACCGGCGTCGAGCCGGACCTGTCGCCGTACCAGATGGGTGGCGGTCGGGCGGAAGTACTCCGCGGCTGCGGCCGCCACCCGTCCGGCCTTGTCGGGTTGCAGATCGAGGAGTCCGTAGAGTTCCCGTAACCCGGCCAGGTGGCCGGGCTCGGGGGTGGCCACCAGCAGCCGTCCGCCTGGAGCGAGCACGCGGGCGAACTCGGCCAGGTTGCGGGGTGCGAACACGGCCAGCACCGTGTCCACGCAGTGGTCCGAGACGGGCAACGGCCGCCACACATCGGCCACCACCGCTGCGATGCGCCGATCCAGGCGGGCGGCGATCCTGGCGGCGGCGCGTGAGACGTCCAGGGCGATCCCGCACGCCGCTGCGTCGCTCCCCAGGCAGGCCCTCAGGTAGTACGCCGTCCCCGAACCGACCTCCAGCAGTCGTGGCCCGCGGCCCGAGGCGGCCAGCACCTCGGCCAGCGGTTCAAACACGCCGGCGGCGAGGACGCGGGCGCGGGCAGCCAGCATCCCGGGGGTGTCGGCGTTGGCCGGCTCCGGTCCCTCCAGGAGATTCACGTAGCCCTGCCGGGCGACGTCGTAGGAGTGCCCCTGAGGGCACCGCATGACCGGGCCGGCAAGGTTCAGCGGCGCTCGGCAGTGCGGGCAGGACAACAGGCCGGCCGCGGCCTCCAGTCCCACTACAGCGCCCGCATCGCCCCGCCGTCGACGGGGATCACACAGCCGCTGAGGTAGGACGCTGCGGGGGAGAGGACGAAGGCGGCCACGCGTCCGAACTCCGACGGATCGCCGATCCTCCGCAGCGGTACGGACGCCTCGGCGGCAGCCCTGGCCGCTGCCGGATCGGCTGACTGCTGGTACAGCCACAGGATGCGCTCGGTGAGGATCGAGCCAGGCATCAACGCGACCGCGCGCCCACCGGACGGCCCGAGTTCGTCGGCGAGTTGCTTGACGAGCACCGCAAGGCCCGGGCGCAGCCCGTTCGAGATGGCCATCGCGGGCAGTGGTGCCTTCACCGAGGTCGACAGCACCCAGGCGAGCGCAACGGGCCCGGTGGCGGCGGCCACCACTGCCCGGGCCACGCGAAGCCCGCCGAGGAAGACCGAGTCGAAGGCGGCACGCCACACCTCGTCGGCGTTCTCCAGGACAGCACCCTTCGGCGGCCCGCCGACGCTGATCAGCGCCCCGTCCAAGCGTCCGTAACTGGCCAGGGCCAGTTCGGCAGCCCGCTGGGCCGTGGACTCGGCCGCCAGGTCGGCGGCGAGTGCCACCGCACGCGCAGCCCCATAACCCTGGACCAGGTCGTCGAGGATCTCGGCGCGCCGCGCCACCAGGACCACGCGGGCCCCTTCGGCCACCAGCTGGTCAGCCGTGGCTCGGCCCAGCCCAGCGCTGGCCGCGGTCACCACGAACACGCGGTCATGAAGTCCCAGGTCCATGGGTTCTCACTCTGCGGTGTAGATGAGCGCTTGGCCGTCGGGTGCGGTCAGCGTGAGTTCGTTGCCCTCGATCGCGATCGTGGTCACCGTCTGCAGCACGGTGAGGTAGCGCTGCTCCTGCGCCATCACGCCCTCGCCCGGGCAGGCCATCTTCGTCGAGCGAAGCGGGCCCACCTTCACCGTCAGGCCCGTGCGGACGGCGGTCCCGCTGTAGGTGTTACAGGCCTTCCCGGAGAACTGCTCGGAGTCGACGACCAGGGTGATGGACGACTCGTCCACCAGCGACTCCGCGGCGTCGTTCTTGACGAAGGTGACCAGCCGCCAGGTCGTCCCCTCCAATGGGCGCGGTGTCGCGACCGGGGCCGGCGCCAGGGTCAGCACGACGGTCTGCGACCCGTCCAGGAGTTCCAGACCCGTCCCGGCGGGACGCAGCGTCACCGCGGCGGCGAGCGCCTTCATGAAGGCCTGCTCCTGGGTCATCACCGCAGCGTCGCAGGCCATCTGGGTGCTGGCCAGGCGTGGTGCGCTGAACGCAGACCCAGCGAGCGTGTAGGGGCCGAAGTACCGGTTGCAGCCGTTGCTGCCGCTGACCTGGCCGTCGGCGAAGGCCATCGTCACGTTGGTGCCCGTCAGGACGGCAGATGCGTTGATCCTTGTCACCACCCACGACGTGCCATCGAGGCCGAGCGTGGCCGACGGGGTGCCGGACACGGGTGCTGCGCAGGCGGTCATCACGAGCAGCATCGCCGCGGTGAGCAGTCGTTTCATCACATCTCCTCGTTCGTGGTTTCAGCCAGTTCACGCGTGGACGCGGTTCTTCGTTGCGTCCCCTCCGAAGCCCGGACCGGGGGGGGCCTGGTGGACGTCGGACCGGATCAGCACGACCAGGCCGAGACCGGCCAGCCCGGTGAACATGAACCACTGCAGCGCATAGGCCAGATGGGAGCCCTCGGTGAGTTCGGGAACCTGCACCGGAACGAACCCCCCCTCCTGCGCCGGCGTGATGGTTACCAGCCCGAGGTAGCCCTCGACGACCCGGTAGGGCAGGACGGCGGCCAGGGCCTGGGAGTTGATCAGCCGCACCTGGTTGCCGGTGGGCCTCACCGCCGAGTCCGTCCCCTGCTCGTCGCGCCGGACGTGCCCGATGATGGCCACCTCGCCCGACGGGGGAGCGGGCACAGTCGAGGGGAAGTCCTCGCCCGAGGGGCGTTCGATGAAGCCGCGATCCACCAGGACGCTGGGACCATCACTGGTGTGCAGGGGGGTGACCACCTCGTACCCGGTGGCGCCGCCGTTGGAGCGGTAGCGGACCAGGAACTGATGGTCGGCGTCGAACGTCCCGGTGACCCGGACCCGCTGCCACTGGTCCGCCTCGGTGATCGGACGGCCGAAGATGGTCCGGAACTCGGCCACCGGGGCGTTCTCATGCGCCAACACGGCGGCGTTGCGCGCGCGCCGCTGATCCAGCCGGTCGAGTTGCCAGAAGCCGAGGTTGATGAAGGTGACGCTGAGTCCGACCACGAAGCCGGCCAGAGCCAGCCAGCGTAGCCACGGGCGTCGCGTGGGCGGCAGGCCCATCGGTCTGCTCAACAGCCCCGTCACCGGTCGTCCACCACCACGCCGGGCAGGGTGTCGGCACTGGTCAGGGCTGGGCGCGCCGATGAGGGTTCGGCTTCGGGGGTGTCGACAGGTCGGCGCAGGTCGATGGCATTCGCCAGCATCACCGCCACCGTCGGCAGCACGGCAGCAGCCAGAAGAAGAAGGAGGTTCCAGGGCAGAGGGGTCATCGTGGCGGCCAGGAAGCAAACGACCCGGGCGGCCATCGTCCACAGGTAGCGCGTCCGGCGCTGGTCGGCGTCCAGGGACTTGCTGAAACGCGCCGTGGTGATCAAAGCGGGCCGTCCCCTCCGGTGGCTGGACGCGGCTGTCACCCTCCCAGCGTAGTCGCGCGGCCACGCACGGCGACCGCTGCCGGGTCGCTGCCCCCGGCGGCACAAAACTTCGATACGGTGTGCACCGTGACTGACATCGCATCCGCACCTTCCCGCAGCGTCGTCGTGACCGGTGGAAACCGGGGTATCGGCCGCGCCATCGTTGAGCGCTTCCTCGCCGCCGGCCACAAGGTCGCCAGTCTCGACATGGGCGGCGAACCGCCCGCCGGGGCTGTGGGCATCCCCTGCAACGTGACCGATGCCGAGCAGGTCGAGGCGGCCTTCGCCGCCGCCGAGGAGGCCAACGGCCCAGTGGAGATCCTCGTCGCCAACGCCGGGATCACCAAGGACACCCTGATCCTGCGGATGTCAGACGCCGAGTGGGACGCCGTCATCAACGTCAACCTGACCGGCGCCTACCGGTGCGCCAAACGCGCCGTGAAGTCGATGATCCGCAAGCGCTTCGGACGGATCATCTTCACCGGATCCGTCGTCGGCCTGTACGGGTCGCCCGGCCAGGTCAATTACTCATCGTCGAAGGCGGCCCTGGTAGGCATGGCCCGTTCGCTGACTCGCGAAATCGGCGGCCGCGGCGTGACCGCCAACGTGGTGGCCCCCGGGTTCATCGAGACCGACATGACCGCCGTGCTGCCCGAGGAAGTGGTGGCCGGCTACA
>CAZPCM010000076.1:0-13975 GCA_964585085.1 uncultured Propionibacteriaceae bacterium | reverse complement strand
CATCGCGATCCTCACCGGCGGCCAGGTCGTCGCTCCCGAGGTCGGCCTCAAGCTCGACCAGGTCGGCCTGGACGTGCTCGGGCGGGCTCGGCGGATCGTGGTGACCAAAGACAACACCACCATCGTCGATGGCGCCGGAGCGGTCGAGGCCGTCGATGCCCGGGTCGCGCAGTTGCAGGCAGAGATCGAGCGGACCGATTCTGACTGGGATCGCGAGAAGCTTCAGGAGCGGGTCGCCAAGCTCGCCGGCGGCGTGTGCGTGATCAAGGTCGGCGCTGCGACCGAGGTCGAGCTCAAAGAGAAGAAGCACCGCATCGAGGATGCGGTCTCTGCGACTCGCGCGGCCATCGAGGAGGGCATCGTCGCCGGCGGTGGGTCTGCCCTGGTCCATGCCGCCAAGGTGCTGGAGACCGGTCTGGGTAAGACCGGTGACGAGCGGACGGGCGTCCACATCGTTGCCAAGGCGGTCGTCGAGCCTTTGCGCTGGATCGCCGAGAACGGCGGCGAACCGGGCTACGTCATCGTCTCCAAGGTGTCCGAGTTGGGCCCGGGTGCGGGCTACAACGCGGCAACCGGTGTCTACGGCGACCTGATCAGTCAGGGTGTCATCGACCCGGTCAAGGTCACCCGCTCGGCTCTGGCCAACGCGGCCTCCATTGCGTCGCTGCTGCTGACCACCGAAACGCTGGTGGTGGAGAAGCCCGCCGAGGAGGACGACCAAGCCGGGCACGGCCACAAGCACTGAGTGCCCACGAAGGCCCCCACCCAGCCGGGTGGGGGCCTTCGTGCGTCCGCCCGTGCAGGGCCGGGCCGCAACCGAAGGGGCCGAGTATTTTGCAGCGTCGTCCGCCCGCGCTTCGCCGGGCCGAGCGTGCACGTTGCGCACCGGTGCAGCGAAATACTCGCCCAGCGTCGGGGTCCCCTAAACTGACGGGGACCGTCGACCGGGAGACCGCATGAACGACCTCGTGGCCACGACGCTGCGCAGCCGCGCGGTCTGGTTGGGTGTGCTGGGCACGGCTCTGGTCGCCTGGGGCGGTTGCAGCAGCGAGTTCTCCTTCGCTGCCGGCGGTTGGCCGAACGCCGGGGTGCGGTGGTTGGGCTCACTGGTCCCGGTCCCGCTCGATCGCATTCTGATCGTGGTCGGCGTACTGCTGCTGGTTCGGGGTTGGTGGCTGCTCAAGCCGACGGCGGGGGATCGTCCCACCCACGCAGGGCTGGTGTTGACGTTGTGGGGTGCGCCCCTGCTCCTGGCGCCACCGGTGCTGGGCAACGACCTCATTCTGTACGCCGACCTCGGCTGGACGATGGCCAGGTCGCTGAATCCCTACGAGGTGGGCCTGGGCGTTGCCGGTGGTCCGTTCGCTGCCCACGTCGATCCCTTGTGGTTCGGCCACGGGGTGGCCTACCCTCCGTTGACCCTGCTGCTGAACCAGTTCGTGGTGGTCGCCACCGGGGCGCACGAGTACTGGTCGGTGATCGCGCTGCGGCTGCCCGGTCTGGTCTCGGTGGCGGTCATGCTCTGGGTGATTCCGCGCCTGGCCGATCTGCTGGCAGTGCCGCGGCGGGGCGCGATCTGGCTCGGAGCGCTGAATCCGTTGCTCGTCATCCATTTCATCGGGGGCGGGCACAATGACGCCCCCATGGTCGCGCTGACCCTGGTCGCGATCTGGTTGGTGCTGCGCCATCCCCGGGACTGGGTCTCCCTGCTGGCCGCCCCGGTCCTGGTCGGGGTGGCGATGGCGCTCAAACAGCAGGGAGGCTTGGCCGTCGTGGCGGTAGCCGGGCTCCCCGTTGCGGGCCGACTCGCATCCCTTCCGCTGGGTCGGAGGCTCTGGCTGCTTGGCGGCCGCACAGCGGTGGCGACCGCGGTCACGGTGGCGACGTTCGTGGCGCTGAGCCTGGCCAGCGGGCTCGGCTTCGGCTGGACGACGTGGCTCGACCTGATGGGACTGGCCGGGACTCCAGCGCCCCTGGCAATGATGGCCAAAGGCGGCGCGCTGCTCATTCAGGTCCTCGGTGGAGATCCGACGACGTTCCTGGTTGCTGCCGGCGTGGTTTCGAACTTGATCCTGCTTGGGGTCATCGGCTGGCTGGGAGTCACCTTCGCCGACCGTCCCCTGGCCTTCGTGGCCTGGGCGTCGCTGGCGATCGCCGTCCTCGGCCAGGCCATGCACCCGTGGTACCTGCCGTGGAGCCTGGCGCTCCTCGGCCTCATTCCACTGACCAGGCGGCAGCGCCGCTGGGTGTACGGGCTCGCTGTCGGCTTCGTGATCTGGAACGCGATCCAGACGGTCATCTGGCACTCGATGCCCTGAGGCGGCGCGCTTGGACGCTCGTGCCAGAATCGCCCACATGCGGGTAGCGATTGCGGGCAGCACCGGGATGCTGGGCTCTGCCCTGGCCCGGAACCTGCTCGACGAGGGTCACGAGGTGGTTCGGCTGGTCCGTGGGACGCCTACTGAGCCAGACCAGCGCCGTTGGGACCCTGACGCCGGGCGGATCGACGGCCCTCGGTTGGACGACGTGGACGCCGTGGTCAACCTCGCCGGAGCCCCGATCGCCGGCGCTCGCTGGACCGACGCCCGCAAGGCCGAGATTCTCCGCTCGCGACTCAGCAGCACGACGACGCTGGTCTCGGTGCTCGCCCCGGACGGGCGCTGCCGACGGCTGCTGAACGGCTCGGCGATCGGAATCTACGGCGACACGGGACCCGAGATCGTGGACGAGGACAGCCCCGTGGGTACCGGCTTCCTGGCCGGGGTGGTCGCGCAGTGGGAAGCTGCGGCGGCCCACGCCCCGGTTTCCACGGCCTTGCTGCGCACCGGGCACGTGCTCACCCGGCAGGGCGGCTTCCTCGGCGCGCAGTGGGCGCTGTTCGCCGCCGGATTGGGTGGCCGGGTCGGCAACGGACGGCAGTTCGTTTCCTGGATCAGCCTGGCCGACCACCTGCGGGCGATGATCTTCCTTCTCAAGTCGCCCGTGACCGGGCCCGTCAACCTGGTCGCCCCCGAGCCGGTCACCAACGCCGAGTTCACCAGGGCTTTCGGCTCCTACCTGCGGCGTCCGACGATGCTGCCGATGCCGCTGCCGGCGGTTCGGATGCTCTTCGGCGGGGAGTTCGTCACCGAGGCGCTGCTGTCCAGCACTCGAGTGCGCCCGGCCAGGCTGCTGGCCGGTGGCTTCGAATTCCGGCACTCACGCATCGGGGACGCCTTCGGTGAGCTCGAGTAGCCCCGTCCCACTCCCGAGGGCCGCTCCTGGGCCGGCGGTAGACTGACGGCTCGCTCCGACAGATTGGGTATGTGCCGATGAGTCCGTCCGACCTGACCCCGGCCGAGGTGCCGACCGCCTTCGCGACACTGGGCCTGACCTTCGACGACGTGCTCCTCCAGCCCAGCGAGAGCGATGTCGTCCCGTCCGCGGCCGACACCTCCACCAGGATCAGCAAGCGGATCAAGGTCAGGGTGCCGCTGCTCTCCTCGGCGATGGACACCGTCACCGAGGCCCGGATGGCGATCGCCATGGCCCGCGAGGGCGGCATGGGCATCCTGCACCGGAACATGTCGCCCGAGCAGCAGGCGACCCAGGTCGACCGAGTCAAGCGCTCCGAGGCCGGCATGGTCGACCAGCCGATCACGATCAGCCCGGACGCGACGATCGGTGAGGTGGACGAGCTTTGCGGGCAGTTCCGGATCTCCGGCGTCCCGGTCGTGGACGCCGACCTGAAGCTGCTGGGGATCGTGACCAACCGCGACATGCGCTTCGAGGACGATCCACGGCGCCTGGTCGCCGAGGTGATGACCCCGATGCCGCTGGTCACCGGCTGGCCGGGGATCAAGCCGGACGAGGCGCTGCGGCTGCTGGCCAAGCACAAGATCGAGAAGCTGCCGCTGGTCGACGACCGCGGCCGGCTTCGCGGCCTGATCACGATGAAGGACTTCGTCAAATCCGACAAGTACCCGATGGCAAGCAAGGACGAGCAGGGACGGCTGCGCGTCGGGGCCGCCATCGGCTTCTTCGGTGACGCGTGGGAGCGGGCGATGATGCTCGTCGACGCCGGGGTGGACGCGATCGTGGTGGACACCGCGCACGGCCATTCCCGCGGCGTGCTGGAGATGATCGCCCGGCTCAAGGCCGAAGCCGCGGCCGCCGAGGTTGATGTGATCGGCGGCAATGTGGCCACCTACGCCGGGGCCGGCGCCCTCGTCGACGCAGGGGCGGACGGGGTCAAGGTCGGGGTCGGCCCAGGCTCGATCTGCACCACACGGGTGGTCGCCGGGGTGGGCGTCCCCCAGGTGACCGCGATCCACGACGCTGCCCGGGCATGCCGCCCGGCCGGTGTCCCGGTGATCGGCGACGGCGGGCTGCAGTATTCCGGCGACATCGCCAAGGCCCTGGTCGCGGGTGCGGACGCGGTGATGCTCGGGTCGCTGCTGGCCGGCTGCGAGGAGAGCCCCGGGGAACTGGTCTTCATCAACGGGAAGCAGTTCAAGTCCTACCGTGGCATGGGCTCCCTAGGCGCCATGGCCGCTCGCGGCCGCACGATGTCCTACTCGCGCGACCGGTACTTCCAAGGCGACGTGGACACCGACGACAAGTTGATCCCCGAAGGCATCGAGGGCCAGGTCGCCTACCGAGGGCCGCTCTCGGCGGTCGCCTACCAGTTGGTCGGAGGGTTGCGGCAGTCGATGTTCTACGTCGGCGCCTCCACGATCGGGGAGTTGCACGCAAAGGGTCGGTTCGTCCGCATCACGTCGGCGGGCCTGCGAGAATCGCACCCGCACGACATCCAGATGACGATCGAGGCGCCGAACTACTCCTCGAAGTCCTAGCAAGGGAGCAAGGCAATGATCGAGATCGGACGCTCCAAGCGCGCCCTGCCCGTCTACGGCTTCGATGACATCGCCATCGTTCCGACGCGGCGGACGCGGGGCATCGAAGAGGTGAACCTGTCCTGGCGGATCGACGCGCTGACGTTCGAGTTTCCGATCGTCGCGGCGCCGATGGACTCGGTGATGTCCCCGGACACCGCGATCCGGATGGGTCGGCTGGGCGGTCTGGGGGTGCTGAACCTGGAGGGCTTGTGGACTCGCTACGGCGATCCGGAGCCGTTGCTGGAGGAACTCGCTCACATCGACGACCCGGTCGCGGCCACCCGCCGGATGCAGCAGCTCTACGCCGAGCCGATCAAGGCTGAGCTGATCACCGAGCGCATGAATCACATTCGTGAAGCCGGCGTGCCGGTGGCCGGCTCGCTGTCCCCGCAGACGTGCGCCGAGTTCGCCGGGGTCGTCGAGCGTACCGGGGTCGACTTCTTCGTGATCCGGGGCACCACGGTGTCGGCTGAGCATGTGTCCAAGGCGTCCGAACCGTTGAACCTCAAGGAGTTCATCTATCACCTCGATGTGCCTGTGATCGTTGGGGGCTGCGCCACCTACCAGGCCTCACTTCACCTGATGCGGACGGGGGCGGCCGGCGTGCTGGTCGGTTTCGGCGGCGGGGCGACCAAGCGCACCCGGAACGTGCTGGGAGTCGAGGTGCCCATGGCATCCGCGCTGGCCGACGTCGCCGAGGCCAGGCGCGATTACCTCGACGAGTCCGGCGGCCGCTACGTCCACGTCATCGCCGACGGGGCCCTGGGACGGTCGGGGGACATCGCCAAAGCGATCGCTTGCGGCGCGGACGCGGTCATGGTCGGGTCCCCGCTGGCCCGCGCCGTGGAGGCGCCCGGTCACGGTTACCACTGGGGACCAGAAGCCTGGCACCCCACCCTGCCGCGGGGGGAGCGGGTCAAGTTCGGCGCCATGGGCACCTTGGAGGAGATCCTGCTCGGGCCTTCGCACACTCCCGACGGCACGATGAACCTGGTCGGGGCTCTGCGCCGGGCCCTGGCGACCACTGGTTACACCGACGTCAAGGAGTTCCAGCGCGTCGAGGTCGTCGTCCACCAGTAGGCAGCGCTCTCCGGCGCTGTGGACCGTCCGAGCGACAGCATAGGCTTCCCCCATGTCTGACCCCGAGCTGACCCGCATGCGGGCCTCCATCGACAACCTGGACACCGCGCTGATCTGCCTGCTGGCCGAGAGGTTCAAGATCACCAAGGAAGTCGGGCTGCTCAAAGCCGCGAAGGGCATGCCGCCCGCCGACCTCGAGCGCGAAACCCAGCAGATCGCCCGGCTGCGCCAGTTGGCGGAGCAGAGCAACCTCGACCCGGAGTTCGCCGAGAAGTTCCTCAACTTCATCGTGTCGGAGGTGGTCCGGCACCATGAGCGGATCGCGCAGGGAGGCGCCCGATGAACGCCCGGCCGAAGTCCACGCCCTCGCCGGCCCCCGACGCCCCGGAGCCCGCCCCGGTCTCGAAGAGTGGTGAGGCGGGAACGCGACCTCGGAACATGCTGCTGTTCGCCCTCATGATCGGCGGCCTGTGGCCGGCGTTCTGGTTCGCCGGCGTGCTGTTGCTTCCGCTGTCATTCTGGGCGACCTGGCCGGGACGCTGGCAGCCCCGGCACTGGATCATGGTCGTCGCTGCTGTGGCCTGGGGCCTGGCGACGGCCGTCTCGCTGTCGGGCAACCCGGACCGGGCGGAGTTGGGCCTGGGCGACTGGAATCCGCCGGAGTGGATGGTCGCCATGTCGGCCGGCGCGCCACTGCTGGTGTGGGCTGCTCAGGCCGTCGCGATCGGTGGATTCGTCTGGGTGCTCTGGTCCCGGCATCCCGCGTTGGCAGGCAGGCCCTCGGAAGACTGACTTCGCTTCAGGCGATCACGTCACCGGGGGTGGTGTTGGCGGGGATCCCGGTGACCACAGAGTTGGGCGGCACGTCCTTCACGACAAGGGCGTTCGCCCCGACCTTGGTGCCGTCGCCGATAAGGATCGGTCCGATGATCTTGGCCCCGGCGCCGAGCAGGACGTGGTTCCCGATCGTCGGGTGCCGCTTGAACCGGCCACGGGACCGTCCCCCCAGGGTCACCTGGTGGTACATGAGGACGTCATCACCGATTTCCGCCGTTTCGCCGATCACCACGCCCATGCCGTGGTCGATGAAGAACCGGCGCCCGATCACCGCACCGGGATGGATCTCGATCCCAGTGAAGAAGCGGGACAACTGGGACAGCACCCGTGCCAGCGGCTTCAGCGCCGGGCTCTTCACCCACAGCTTGTGACACAAGCGGTGCATCCAGACCGCGTGGATGCCGGGGTAGGTGAACGCCACCATCGCCTTGGAGTGAGCGGCCGGGTCTTCCCGCAGCGCGGTGTCCAGGTCCTCCTGCATCCGGCGCCAGGCCGACGTGAGCAGCGCGGGTATGTGCACGCGTCCATCAGACCGGAGTAGAGCCTGGATGACAAGTCCCGCAAGGCGAGGCCCGCCCTAGACTGCGCCCATGAGCCGCCAGCATGACGTGGTCGTGGTCATCGACTTCGGAGCCCAGTACGCGCAGTTGATCGCCCGCCGGATCAGGGAGGCCAGGGTCTTCTCCGAGATCATGCCGCACACCGCGCCCGTGGAGGCGATCCTCGCCAAGCGCCCGGCCGCGGTCGTGCTGTCCGGGGGCCCGCAGTCGGTCTACGCCCCCGGCGCGCCGCAGGTGGACCCTGCACTGTTCGGCGCCGGCGTCCCGATCTTCGGCATCTGCTACGGCTTCCAGGCCATGGCGCAGGCCCTCGGCGGGGAGGTGGCGCGAACCGGACTGAGCGAATTCGGACGGACCCCCGCCGTCGTCGACACGCGCGGCACCCTGCTCCACGGCCTTCCCGACACCCTGCGCGTGTGGATGAGTCACGGGGACGCCGTCCACACCTCGCCATCGGGTTTCACCGATCTGGCCAGGACGGCCGGGGCGCCGGTGGCTGCCTTCGAGGACCTCGATCGCCGGTTCGCCGGGGTCCAGTGGCACCCCGAGGTGATGCACTCCGAGCACGGGCAGGCCGTGTTGGAGCGATTCCTGCGAGAGATCGCCGGCTGTCGCGCGGACTGGACGCCGGCGAATATCGTCCAGGACTCGATCGCGGCGATCCGCGACCAGGTGGGGGAGAAGAGAGTCCTGTGCGGGCTCTCCGGGGGCGTGGATTCGGCGGTCGCGGCCGCCCTGGTCCAGCGGGCCGTCGGCGACCAGCTCACCTGCGTCTTCGTCGATCACGGCCTGTTGCGCAAGGGCGAGCGCGAGCAGGTCGAGCAGGACTTCGTCGCGATCACCGGGGTCGACCTGGTGGTCGCCCACGAGGAGGAGCGTTTCCTCGGCGCGTTGGCTGGGGTGAGCGACCCTGAGGCCAAGCGCAAGATCATCGGCCGGGAGTTCATCCGGACGTTCGAGGACGCGGCCAGGCAGATCACCGCCGACCACCAGATCGAGTTCCTGGTCCAGGGAACCCTCTACCCCGACGTCGTCGAGTCCGGCGGTGGCGAGGGTGCCGCGAACATCAAGAGCCATCACAACGTGGGCGGGCTGCCCGATGATCTGCAGTTCTCCCTCGTCGAGCCGTTGCGGACGCTGTTCAAGGACGAGGTCCGGGCGGTCGGGACCGAACTCGGCCTCCCCGACGAGATGGTCTGGCGTCACCCGTTCCCTGGACCGGGACTGGCCATCCGCATCGTCGGCGAGGTCACCCGTCAGCGCCTGGACCTCCTCCGCGAGGCGGACGCGATCGCCCGGGCCGAGCTGACCGCGGCCGGGTTGGACCGCGAGATCTGGCAGTTCCCAGTCGTGCTGCTGGCCGACGTCCGATCGGTGGGCGTGCAGGGTGACGGACGCACCTACGGTCACCCGATCGTGCTTCGTCCGGTGACCAGTGAGGACGCGATGACCGCGGACTGGGGTCGGCTTCCCTATGACGTGATCGAGCGGATCAGCACCCGGATCACCAACGAGTGCCGCGAGATCAACCGGGTCGTGGTGGACGTGACAAGCAAGCCGCCGGGCACCATCGAGTGGGAATGACACCCGATGGTCCCCGGCTCGGCCGGCTCAGCGAAGGTCGGTCGGATTTGCGGGGTCGTGGGAGGTGCCGCTGCCCCCGGACCGGTTCTGGTTGAACATGGCCTTGACCTCATCGATGCCGGTCGGGCCGCCTTCTTCCAGCGGAAGTACGGCCCACAGCACGAGGTAGGCCACCCAGCCCACCTGGGTGAACAGGGCCAGCAGGACGGCGACGACCCGGATCAGGCCGGAATCGAGGCCGAGGGAACGGGCGACGCCGCCGCACACGCCGGCGATGAACTTGTCCCCGCGAGAGCGGGTGAGGGGTTGCTTCATGGTTCTTCCTTTCTCTGTTGACTAGAGCCGCTTGCGGGCCACGAGCAGGGTGCTCACCCCGATCATGACCAAACTGAGGGGGGCCAGCAGGCCGACCAGAGGCCAGCTGACGGTGCCGTAGACGACCCAGAGGGCGAGCATGCCCACGGCGCACGCGACCAGGCCGACGGCCAGGGCGGCGATGTCGGGTCTCATCGGATCACCTCCAGCGTCCCTGCCTGGACGACGACGTCCACCCGCACGGTCGGTGCCCCCGGGTCGTGCGTGACCAGTTCGCGTCCGGAGAGGTCCAGGCCCGACCGGTGTTCGGCGGCCGAGGTGAACTCGCCGGCCTTGACCCGCCAGGTGACGTCGGCGTTCCCCGTCCGGGGCAGCCGGACAATGGCAGTACCTGCGCCGACCCGGACGGCCGTGGTCGCATCCGAGGTGAGGGCGAGTGCGGACAGGTCGAGGCTCACCTCGCCCATGCCGACGGTGACTTCGCTGGGCAGGGCCGCCGCGCCGGCGTAGGCGCGGCTCACCGCGCCAACGGCTCCCAACGCCGGACCGGCGGGCAGCATCATCGCCAGGGTGACAAGGCCGATCGCCACGGTGACCGGCAGCATCAGTGGGGCCCGCCCGCGCCGGGCGAAGGCGACCAGGGTGACGCCGAACGCGATGAGCGCGGCCGCCCAATAGGCGGTGGGTGAGGCGTGGACCCCGAGCGCGCCGAGCCCGGCGACCAGGCTCATCCCCAGGCCCAGCAGTCCGAGGGCGGCCGTCCACGGGCCCAAGGCGCGGGGACGCGCGCGGACCGCCACCGGTTGCGGCGGGATCTGGATCGTCGAGGGGCCAATCGGCGAGCCGACGAGCGCCTGGTGTTCCAGCAGCCGTACACGCCAAGCTTCGGCTGCCCGCTCGAAGGGAGTGGGTTCGCTGAGCGTCGGCCGAGGACGGCGCGACGGCCGGTTCGCCACGTACCAGAAGCCGCCGATGACGAACAGCGGACCCAGCCCGAGCCCCGACCATCCGCCGAGCGCCGCCACCACCAGCGAGCAGGCGAAGCCGACAGCGGCGATCAGCGCCGGGGTCGGCCACGAGCGGGTGAAGGGGAGCAGGTTCCGGATCGGCATCACCGACGAACCCTCCGCAGGGATGAGGAGGATCGCAGCGCCGTAGCCGATCAGCCCCAGCCCGCCGGCGAAGGCGAGCACGCACACCGCGATCCGGAGCAGGGCCGGGTCGACCCGCCAACGACGACCCAGACCGGCGCACACCCCGGCCACGACCGCGCCGTTGCGCGGGCGGGAGAGCACGGGGGCGTTCGCCATGGTTCCATTCTTGTCGCCGATCGTGCCCGAGCCATCGGGGAAGACCCTGAGCACTCCCGGCGCAGCGTTCGTCGCTGGTGCCCTGCTGCGCAGCGTGTGAAGCTTGATCCGAGATGGAACTCCAGAGGCAGCCCACACCCGCGCCGGCGGAAACCCCGGCGGTGGTGGACGCGCGCTCGTCCCGTCCGCTTGGCCACGCCTGGGTCGGGGGTGTGTGCGCCGGACTCGCCGAACACCTGGGCTGGTCGGTGCTGGTGCTCCGAGCGCTGTTCATGCTGCTCGCGGCGACGCGCCTGGTCGGTGTGGTGCTCTACCTCGCCTTGTGGCTGGTGATGCCGCGGGCGACGACCGAGCGTTCGGCTCCGGGCCTGGAGGCGGCCGCCCGGGCAGGCCTGCGGGCCAGCCGCGCGCAAACGGGCGCGGCCGTGGACCTTCCGGTCGCGTCGGCGCTCGCGCTGCTCGGCGGCGGCTGCCTGTGGCTGGTCCAGCAGCTCGGCTGGGGACTTCCGGGGGACGTGCTGGTACCGGCGTTGCTCGCCGCCTGCGGCCTGGCAGCCATCTGGTGGCAGGCGGACCACGTCTCCGCGAGGGCCTTGGGTGAACGCGGTGGATGGCGGCGCTGGGTAGCCCCTCTGGTCGCACACTGGTCGACGATCGTGATGATCGCCATCGGCCTGCTGGCGATCGCCGGCGGTGTCGGCCTCTTCGCCGCCACCCAGACAACGTTGGGTGAGACGGCACGTCTGCTGCTTGTCCTGGGGTTGTCCGCGGCTGGTCTGCTGCTGGCGGCAGCCCCGTGGATCATCCGGGTCCGAGCGTCCCTGGCTCGTGCCCGGGAGGACACGCTGCTGGCCGACGCCCGGGCCGACATGGCCGCGCACCTCCACGACTCCGTGCTCCAGACGCTTTCGCTCATCCAGCGCCGGGCGTCCGATCCCCGTGCGGTGGTCGCGCTTGCCCGTCGGCAGGAGCGCGAGCTGCGGCAATGGCTCTACGGTGAAGCCGAGGCGGACTCGACCCTGAAGGCTGAATTGGCCGGGGAGGCCGCCGATGTCGAGGACGTGCATGGCGTGGACGTCGACGTCGTGACGGTCGGCGACTGCGAGTTGACTCCCGACCTGTCTGCGCTGGTGAGGGCCACTCGGGAGGCGATGGTGAACGCGGCCCGGCATTCCGGCGCCGAACGCATCGACGTCTACGCCGAAGTCGGGCCGCACGAGGTCACCGTCTACGTGCGCGACCGGGGCCGCGGCTTCGATCTCGACGCGATCCACGAGGACCGCATGGGGGTGCGGGGCTCGATCATCGAGCGGGTCCGCCGGGCGGGTGGCCGCGCGATAATACGGACGGCGCCCGGTGAGGGCACCGAGGTCAGGCTGGAGATGCCCCGATGAGTGAACAGGTGGAGCAAGAATCCCCCCGCGCGGGCTGGCGGGTGGTCATCGTCGACGACCACGCCCTCTTCCGAAGCGGGGTCAGGCACGACATCGGGGGACGCGTCCACGTCGTCGGTGAGGCCGAGGACGTGCCGTCCGCGGTGGCGGCCATCCTGGCTGCGGTGCCGGATGTGGTGCTGCTGGACGTGCACCTGCCCGGAGGCGGAGGCGCGGAGGTCATCAAAGAGGTGGTCGCGGTTGAGCCAGGCGTCCGTTTCCTCGCGCTGTCGGTCTCCGATGCTGCCGAGGACGTCATCGGCGTGATCCGCGCCGGCGCCCGTGGGTACGTCACCAAGTCGATCTCGGCGGACGAACTGGTCGAGGCGATCGGCCGCATCGCAGAAGGTGATGCGGTGTTCTCGCCGCGACTCGCCGGGTTCGTGCTGGACGCGTTCTCCGGAAGCATCGACGTGGCGAGCATCGACGAGGACCTCGACCGGCTGTCCCAGCGGGAGCGCGAGGTGTTACGGCTGATCGCTCGGGGGTACGCCTACAAGGAGATCGCGCGCGAACTGTTCATTTCGATCAAGACCGTGGAAACCCACGTCTCCAGCGTCTTGCGCAAGCTGCAGTTGTCCAACCGGCACCAGCTGACGCGGTGGGCCACCGACAGGCGCCTGGTCTAGCGGTCGCGAACCCCTCGCGCCGAGGGGCCGCGGTCAGCGCCTGCCGCTGAACTTGGTGTAGAGCCAGAGCACGAGCACCGAACCGCCGATGGCCAAGGCCCACGACCACAGGGAGAAGAAGCTGCCCACGCCCTTGTTGAACACGAAGTCGCCGATCCATCCGCCCACCAGGGCGCCGACGACGCCGACGACCAGGGACGAGCCCCAGCCACCCTCCTGCTTCAGCAGTGACTTAGCGATGGCCCCGGCGATGAGGCCCATGATGATCCATGCGAAGAAACCCATGTGGCCACGCTAGTTCGGCCCGTTGTGGAATCGGTGTGCGTTCGCTGTCAGGGGAATGGCACAGGGTTGCCCGGACTGGGAGACCGCGCCGATCCGCCCGGTCGGCGAGAGCCGGCGTCCCGGTGATCCGGGCCGGGAACGGCATTGTCCGAGCCGCGTCGTAGTCTTGACCCCGCCATGACCGACACGCTGTTTCCCGACCTGTTCTCGGCCGCCGCCTTCGAGGCCTCGCCGCCCAGGCCCGCCGCCGACCCCGCCCTGTCACGGCGCCAGGCGAAGGTGGCCGAGTTGCTGGTGGGGCTGAACCCGCCGCAGCGCGACGCTGTGCTGCACGAAGGATCCCCGGTGCTGGTCGTGGCCGGCGCCGGATCGGGGAAGACGCGCGTGCTGACCCGGCGGATCGCCCACCTAGTGAGCCAGCGCGACGTCCACCCGGGCTCGATCCTGGCGATCACGTTCACCAACAAGGCCGCCGCGGAAATGCGGCACCGGGTCGTCGACCTGGTTGGCAACCGCGCCCGGCTGATGTGGGTCTCGACGTTCCATTCCGCGTGCGTCCGCATCCTGCGCACAGACATCCACCGGTTCGGCCTGTCGAGGACCTTCTCGATCTACGACGACACCGACGCCAAGCGGCTCATGCAACTGGTCCTGCGAGAGCTGGACCTCGATCCGAAGCGCTACCCCGTCCGAGGCGTGATGAACTGGGTCTCGGCCTGCAAGAACGAGTTGGTCGACCATGAAGCCGCGCCGACTCGCGCCGCGACCCCCAATGAAGAGGTGTTCGCGGAGGCCTACGCGGAGTACCAGCGACGTCTCACCGCCGCGAACGCGCTGGACTTCGACGACCTGATCATGACCAGTGTCCACTTGCTGCAAGCGTTTCCGGAACTGCGCGAGCAGTACCGGCGCAGGTTCCGCCACGTCCTGGTGGACGAGTACCAGGACACCAACCACGCGCAGTACGCACTGGTGCGCGAACTCTGCGGAGTTCGTGAGGCAGAACTCGACGGGCCTCAGGTCGAGCCTCCGGAGCTCATGGTCGTGGGTGACTCCGATCAGTCG
>CAZPCM010000075.1:0-14010 GCA_964585085.1 uncultured Propionibacteriaceae bacterium | reverse complement strand
CCGAGTTGTGGTCCGCGACGCGGCCGCCGAGTCGGCCGGCGGTGTCGACCAGGCGCCGTTCGGCGTACAGGATGCGGCGCGACGTGTAGCGGGTCGCTGAGGGTTGCGCGTACACCGAGGCACCGTCGGGGCCGAGCAGGGGTGCCGGCTCCACGGGCTGGGCGCGAGTGGTGCGGATCGGCAGCGACGCGGTGTCGAGCGCCCGGGTGGTGATGGCTTCGGCGACCCGGGTGATCTGGTCGAGGGGGACGGCGGTGGCCCGGACCTGCCGCAACGCTTCGGCGCGGACGTTCCACGGCGTCCAGGACGATCGTTCGGCCTCGACGGTGTTGATAACCCGTTGGGCAGCCTGGGCGACCCACGCCTCGTCGACGACCGGCACGACGACGCGCTGCTGCGCGGCGACGTCGTGGAGCATGCGATCCAGCCCGGCGGGGCCAAGGAGCTGGACGGCTTCGGCCTTCCAGGTGGTGCGTTGTTCGGCCTCGCTGCGCGGGGCGTGTTTGGCCGGACGGGTGTCGAGGGTGGCCTGCTGGGCCAGCTCGAGCCGTTCGGCTTTGGTCGGTGGCCGTTCGTGGTCGTGCTCGAAGGTGGTGACCAGGTCGGCGGTGCGGGCCTGGATGCGGGCACGGCGTGTGGACCAGCGGGCGAGCAGGCCGGGCTCGAGCCCGGCGATCTCATAGACGGGCCGCTTCCCCTCCCGGCCGATCGGGGTCATGGCCAGGCCGAGGTCGCGGAGGCGTGCGGTGAGGCTGGTGGTATACACCTCGGACAGGTAGACCTTGGCCGCATAAAGCGGTTTGGCGTCCAGCGCCCGCCAGTCGCCGGTGAGGGTCTGGACCTTGGCCGAGATTGCGGCATGGGTGTGGAGGTCGGGGTCGCCGGCCCGGGAGTCGCGGTGGTCGAACAGGGCCACGCTGATCCCTCGCACCTCGACGTGCCGGGCGCCTTCGTGGCCGGACCGGGTGGCCGCAACCCGAGCCTGGAGCTGGATCAGGGCGTCCTCGACCGCCGCGGTGTGCGCCGCCCGCAGAGCCGCGCCCAGGTCGGGCTCGGCGAGCGCCCACAACGCCGACACCGATTTCGGTGGGGAGAACGTCAGGTCGAACCCGGCCACCGCCACCCGGGGGTGGGAGGTCGCTTTGGCGATGTAGCTGTGCAACTCGCGGGATCCGGTCGGGGGCCGTCCGTGGTCACGGGTGTGCCACTCGATCGCCAGATGGGTCCGTAGCCGCCGCTGCACCGCCTTCGGTACGGGCACGCCGTCGTGCTGCAGCTGCCAGGTCCGGGTGCGGCGGTCCAACTCGGTCTCGAACGCGGTGGGGTGGTCGGCGAACACCGGGTAGGCCCGGCCGAGCTTGGCGCCGGTCACCGGATCGAGGCCGGCACCGAACAGCCGCTTCATCTGCTCCGCGGTCACCTCCTCACCCTCAACAAGGTGCATCCCGGCCAGCCCGGCACCCCACCACCGGCCCGGCGCTTCGCCTTTGGCCGTGTAGTAGTCGGCCAGACTCGAGTGGCCCTTGCCGGTGACGTCGCCGACCGCGACCTGCCGGGTCAGGTACTCATAGCCCGACCCGGCCAGCAACTTCTTCAGCCCGATCGCCATCACGCCCTACACCTCCGCCCGGTCACTGTCCTGTCGCAGCCTTAAGCCGCGAAACCGGCCCGATCCGGACACCCCGGCAGCGGGGAATTTGGGCCGTACACGGGCAGGGCGGGCAGGCCGGGCCTGCTTCGGTCGGGGAGGGATCGACATCGCGTGCTCCTGTCCTGGGTCGGGTTTGCCCTCGCCTTTAGGGATCGGATCAGGACAGCACGGTCACGTCCCCCTTCATGTCCCCACAGGCACGTTCAGTCCCTGTTCCGACACCAGGAGCGACGGCGAAAGGCCTAGTCAAGGCCACGTCCCCCAACCTCCCCCCATTCGATCAGGCGACCCCTTGACATCAGGCTCACACGCCGCGAACCGAGGAAGGACGCGGGCGCTTCGTGACGTTCCCCTGTGTCACGGTTCGACGTTCATTTCGTCCGCAAACCGCCGTAGGCTGTATCGGTGGAGTATTTGCTGCGGATCGTGGACGACCGGCTGTCCCGGCTGCTGCGGGCTCAGGTCGCCGTGCGGCTCGAGGGGCCCCGGGGCTGCGGCAAGACCACCACCGCCCTGCGGCACGCCGGCAGCGCCACCCACCTCGACTCGTCTGCGGCGATGCGGGAGCTGGCCCAGCTCGACCCCGACCGCATCCTCACGGGCACCGCACCCCGGTTGGTCGACGAATGGCGCCTCGTCCCCACCCTGTGGCCGCACCTCGCCGACCGGCTCGACGACCAGCCGCTGCCCGGCAGGTTCCTGCTCGCCAGCTCCGCTACCCCGCTCAGCTACCGGCACCGCACCCCGGGCGCCGACCAGTTGCCCGCCCTCCACATGCGGACCCTCGCCCTCGCCGAACACCCCGACGCCCAACCCCAGGTATCCCTGGCCGGCCTCGCCAACGGCGACCGCGTCACCGGTGTCCGCAGCCGTCTCGGCTACCGCGACCTGGCCGGGGTCGCGGTACGCGGCGGCTGGCCCGCCTTGGCCGACGCCAGCCCCGACCACGCCGCCGCGTTCAACACCGCCTACCTCGACGACCTCGCCCGGGTCGATCTGGCCGCCGCCGTCCCCACCAGGCACCATCCCGAACGCGTCCGCCAACTCCTCGACACCATCGCCCGGCAGACCGGCCGGCCCGCCAGCCTGGCCGGGCTCGGCAACCAGACGGCGGGCCAGCTCGGCCGCGACACCGTCCGCTCCTACGTCGACGCCCTCACCCGGGTCCACGCCATCGAGTACCAGCCGGCCTGGCAGCCGCCGCTACGCACCCGGACGCGGCTGCGGCGCCAGGCCCGCCTGCACCTCGCCGACCCCGCCCTCGCCTGCGCCGCCCTGGGGCTGAGCGCGGACGAGCTGGCCGACCAGCCCGACCAGTACACGGCCATCTTCACCGCCCTGGCGATCCACGATCTCCGGGTCTATCTCGAAGGCACCGGCGCCCGGCTGTGGCACTACCGGGACGAAACCGGGCTCACCATCGACGCCATCATCGAATACCCCGACCGCAGCTGGGCCGCCCTGCAAACCCGCTTGGGGGAACACCAGCTCCTCGACGCCGAAATCCAGCTCCACACGCTCCTCGACGACCGGCTCGACCTCAGCAAGACCGGCCGCCCCCGCTACCTCGCCATCCTCACCGCCACCACCCAGGGCCACACCACCAGAAGCGGAACCCGAATCATCCCCCTCCCAAGCCTGACCGCCTGAACCCCCATCGCCGCCGGGCCAGCCACCACCAGCAGACCCCCAAGAACAACAAGCCAATGTCGGTCACACCCGGTGCAAATCGGAGGGGTCTACGCGACTTCTCCTGGAATGGCGTGCTTCCTGATGGTGCGAAGCGTGTCGACTATCACCGTGACCTCCGCCTCCGGGAACACGTAGTCCGGGCCGGTGGGCGCGTGGTCGGTGTACGGGGATTCGAAGAGTCGCTGTGGTTCCATCACGCCGTTGCGGGTCAGCTCGTCGACGATCAGGTTTACGAAGCGGATCTGGTCTGCGGTGAACCGGGTGCGATCGAGGTAGCGCTCGAAGGCCTCGGTGACGGCCGCCCGGTCCAGCCCGACCAAGCCGCGGACGAAGATGCCGAGCCCGCCCGTCTTGGTGTTGGCCCAGGCGAGGTCGGCCTGTTGTCCGCCGGAGGCAACCAGCAACCCTTCCAGTTCGGCGAGGTCGTCGGGGGTGAGCTGCTTGTTGCGACGCAGCCGTTGTAGAGCGAGGTTGTCCAGGTGCTCGCGCAGGTAGGCCTCGGCCTTGGCGCGGAAGCGTTCGAAGTTGGTGCCGGGGGTGACCCCGGGAAGGTCGATCTCAACGCTGTCGCCGAGGGTGTCGGCGAAGTCGGTGTAGACGGGGTTTCGTCGGGTCTTCTCGATGAAGCGGACGAGGCCGCGCAGCTTACGGCGGGCTTCTTCGAGCATCGGAAGGGAGACATCGACCCACCACTCGTCGCCGGCGACGGCCTCGAGCAGCACTGCCTGGGCTGCGACGCTCGGGATGGCGGTCCGTCCTAGCAGAGACGCCGCGATGCTCTGAACCGCTTCGCGCACCCGCTCGGCGAGCGCTGCGTCGCCGTCCAGCTGGGCCAATTGGCGGTGCAGGAGGAGTAGGTCGAAGCGTTTGGCGTCCTCGTCGTCGTCGCGGACGGACGACGGGAGGCCGGCCAGCCCGAGCAGGGCTTCGGAGTCGGCCGGTGTCAGTGACGCCCACGCGTCCGCAGCACCGAACCGCTCCACGGCGGCGCGGCGTGGACGCACCACGAAGTTGTCGAGGTTCATGCCGGTGACGATCTCGTGCAGCGTCGCAGCGGTGACCCGGCGCAGTTCTGGTTCAGTGTCCCCGAGGGCGAGGATCAGCCCGAACCGTGCCTCGAACAGGCGCTGCGACAGCGGCTTGACGAGCTGCGTCTCCGCGCCCGGAAGGTTCTGTCCGAAATACTCGAGGTTGCCGCAGAAGTCGAGGACGAGGAAGTCGGCCTTGTCCTGGCCGGGGCCGTAAAGGTCGGGACACAGGCGCGTGCCGCGTCCGATCATCTGCCAGAACTTCGTCTTGGAGCGCACGGCCTTGAAGAAGACGAGATTGACGACTTCGGGCACGTCGATGCCGGTGTCGAGCATGTCGACGCTGATCGCGATGTGCGGAGCCTTGTCCTTGGTCGAGAAGTCGGCGATCAGCGACTGGGCGTACGGGCTGGCGTGGGTGATCACGCGGGCGAACGTGCCGGCGTACTCGGGGTAGGCGAGGTCGAACCGCTGCTGGATGAACTCGGCGTGCCGCTGGTTCTTGGCGAAGATGATCGTCTTCCCCAGCCGGTCCCCGCCCGCGACCTGCCGACCGTCGGTCAGCAGGGTCGCGAGCACCTTGTCGACGGTGTCCTCGTTGAAGAGGAACCGGTTCAGTTCTTCGGCACCGACCTCGTCCGGCGGGCCGCCCTCGCCCCAGTCCAGGGCGTCCCACTCGTCCTTCTCGGCTTCGCTGAGCTCGTCGTAGGCAATCCCGGAGCGCAGGAACCGGGTGCCGACACTGAGCCCTTTCGGCGGTACCAGGTAGCCCTGCTCGACCGCCTCGTCGAGGGTGTAGGCGTCGGTCGGGACGCCGTCCTCAAGGTGGAACAGCCGGTAGGTGTTGTGGTCGACCTCGTCCTTCGGGGTCGCGGTCAAGCCGACCAGCAGCGCGTCGAAGTAGTCGAAGATCGCGCCGTACTTCGCGTACACGCTGCGGTGGGCCTCGTCGATCACGATCAGGTCGAAGTGGCCGGGCCCGAACCGGCGGACGCCGCCGTCAACGTCGTCGATCAGGTTCATCATCGTCGGATACGTCGACACGTACACCCGGCCGTCGGTCCCCTTCTCCTCCACCAGATTGACCGTGGTGGAGTCCGGCAACTGGTCCTTGAACGCGTTCGCCGCTTGCCGTACCAGCGCCGTGCGGTCGGCGAGGAACAGCACCCGCTTGGCCCAGTTCGCCTTCTGCAACAGGTCGACCAGCGCGATCGTGGTGCGGGTCTTGCCCGAGCCGGTGGCCATCGCCAGTAGAGCGGCGCGCTGCCGACGGTCGAACGCGTCGGCGACGGCCTTGATCGCGCGCACCTGATAGGGACGCCCCGCGATTCCGGTGTTGACGGCTGCCGCAGTCAGTGTCGTTCGGGTCGTGCGTCGCTGGATGAGCAGTTCCAGCTCGTCGGCGGTGTAGAAGCCCTGGATCTCCCGGGGCGGGTAGCCCCCGGCGTCGTCCCAGATCCGGTGGGTGTAGCCGTTGCTGTAGAAGATCACGGGCCGGCGTCCGAACTCGTGCTCCAGGCAGTCGGCGTACAACGCGGCTTGCTGCTGGCCCACCTCGGGCGACTTCGAGGTTCGCTTGGCCTCGACCACCGCCAGCGGTAGCCCGTCGGCCCCCCACAGCACGTAGTCGGCGTAACCGTGCCCTTCGGCGTTCGGCATTCCGGTGACCGGGTACTCGCGGTCGCGGGTCTGGCCGAGCGGCCAGCCGGCCTCGTGCAGCAGCAGGTCGATGAACTCCCGCGCACCCGCCTCGTCGTAGTCGCGGGTGTCGGGGGCCAGCGACGCCTGCGCCGCTGCTATCTGCGCGCGCAACTCGGCCAGCTCGGCGTCGCGGGCGGCCAGCTGCTCGTCCCGGACGGCGAGTTCGCGCGCGTGCGCCTCGTCCTGTGCCTGGAACTGTTGGGCGAGCCGGGCAACCTCGGCCCGGGACAACGGCGCGGCCTTGGCGGCAAGCTCGGGGTCGAAGGCGGCGTGCAGCGGCACCACCTCCGGGTGCGGCGAGTGGTGGTAGGACGTCCAGAGCACCACGTTGAACAGCTCTCGGAGCACCGCCAGCGCCACGTCGGGGCGGATCAGTCGACCGTCGTGGACGGCGGTGTTGGAGACCTTGCGGATCGTGGTCAGCTTGGCGGTGATCCCGTGCGGGACCCTCGCCTGGAAGTCGGGATCACTGACCTTCGCGGCCAGATCGTCGCGGTACGGCAGGGGCAGGGCGAGCACGTCGTACAGGTAGCTCACCAGCCCCTCGACCACCCGGCGGGCGTAGAAGCAGGCCGCCCGGGGATCGGAGGTCAGATACGACTCCGCCCGCACGCAGTCGGCGTGCAGCGCCGGAAGTGCCTGTCGGGCAAAGTCGAAGTTGGCCATCGGATCACTCGCTGCTCACACCGAAGTGATCCTCGAGCAGGCTCAGCGTGAACTCCTGACGAAGCTTGCAGGCACTGTGCTGACTGGCGAACATGCCCTTTTGCCAGAACGCCTGACTTTCCGGAGCGGACCTCGCCCATTCCACTGGGACGACCCATTCGGCATCGTCGTCGCCGTCCCCACGATGCTGGTAGTTCCCGCTGAGCTGCTGCTGCGCCAGCCGACACCAACTTCCGTCGACCAGCACCTTGGCTTCGTCGAAACGGGACGCCGGCGCGAGCGTCGCCCCGACCGCCACGTAACCACTGCCCGGGACGTTGACCCACACCCTGGCACCCTCAGGCAGCGACCGGATGGTCTGGGAGTAGAACTTGCCACCACCGGCAGAGACGAAGTTGAACTGCCGGGCGTCCGCCCATGGCCGGCCGCCGCCGAAGGAGACATACCAGTCTCGGCCGTTCCAGGTCGCGCGCTTGCCCGGCTTGCCGCCACCCGACGGTTCCTCCTCATCGGCGGCCAGCCACGACCGGGCCAGGTACCGACGCCCCTCGTCCTCGAGATACGAGAAGAACACCGCGTTGACCGGCACCCCGAAGGTGCGCAGGTAGTTGACGATCCGCTCCGAACTCGCGTCGAGTTCCGCGGCGACGACGGTCAGGTGGAGGTCATGGTTCAACTCATCGGGGGGCGCTCCGCCGAAGACGTCCTCGAAGGCAGCTTCGAACGGCTGGGAGAGGTGGCGGTTTGCGATGTCGATGACGTCCTCGCGGGACAGTGTCGACACCCACGAGCCGTAGTCGAGCACCTGGGCCACGACCTCCCGTGGGGTCTTGTCGCGCTTGAGTTCCAGCAGGTGCAGGCTGCCCTCAGCGTCGATTGCGAGCAGGTCGAGCCGCGGCCCGAATGGGGTGATCACTTCGCTCCCGATCACCAGCAACCGCTCGCCCAGGAGCGACGGGTCACGCTTCAGGAACTCGTGGAGATCCTTCTCCGCCGGCAAGGCAGAGGCGGTCAACGCCCGCGGCTCGTCGCCGTCTATTCGCCACATTCTCATCTCGACCGGCACGGATCACAGCCTCCCACTGAACGCGCGGGCCTGCAGGGATGCGAAGAGTTCGTCGTCGAAGGCCATCGCGCTTTGCGCGCCGACTTGCCGTTTGGCCACTGCGGCGAGGCGGGCGGAGAACTCCCGTTGCGCGGCGAGGGGTGGAGCGAGTACCTCGATCGATTGGAAGGACGACTTGCTAACCAAGCCCTTCATGCCACCCGTCGACTTGGAGCGGACAAGCTCGGGGGCCGTCTTCAGTTGGCCGAGAAGGAAGGATGAATCCACGAGTGGCGATGGCAGGATGGCGTTGATCTGCTGGTTGAACGCAACCTCCCGATCGACCATGGACGCCTTACCGATGCTTGTGGGACTACCCGCGATGCAAGTCACGAGGATTGACCCGGGAGGCGCCGTGCGCGCTCTGGCCCGTCCATACTCCGACAGCCACTCCTCGGCTTTGCTTGCTATTGGGCCGCCGAGATTGTCGGACTTGATCCATTCGATGTTGTCACCGAAGTTGGACGACTCGAGACGGGAGGGGGAGTTGCCCGTCACGACCGGTGCGATTTCGCCGATCTTGGCAAGCGGTAACGACCTGTCGTTTGCCATGGGGTTGCCGAACATGTCGTCGAAGATCGACTGGGTGAGGGCGTCGAGGTGGGCGAGGACCTGGCGGCGCTTGGCGCGCAGCGCGTCGGCGTGGTCGAGGATCGCGGCGATTCGGCGCTGCTCGGGCAGGGGTGGGAGCGGGACGGGCGATTCCTTGACGATCCGGTCAGAGATCGCGGGGTAGCTAGCCCCGGTGGCTTTGCGAACCATGTCGTCAATGAAGGCTGGGCACCTGACCCAGTGAAATAGGAACCGGCTATCAAGGTGCCGACCCGGCCTCAGGACCGTGAAGCCGGTCGACGCGGTCGCGCCATCGAGGGCCTCGGGGACGACTGCTACCGCGTTGAGGTTCGGGCGAACGGTGGAGACAAGCACGTCTCCGGCGCCCACAAGCTGGCGGGCTCGACTCGGCGCGTCGGCTCCGGTTACGACGACTGGGCGAATAATCGCTTTAGAACCGTTGTCCACGGCGCTGAGATCGACGTACGTGAACGCGACCCCGGGCTTGGTCGAGGGGTTCCACGACGAAACCGTCCCGACGAGTTCGCCGATAGGTACCGTCCTCACGACAGCATCGCCTTCAGTTCGTCCAGCCCCTGCGCGATCTCGTCCTCCAGCTGCTTGATGTCGGCGATGATCTCCAGCGGCGCCCGGTGTTCCACGTCGTCGTGGACGATCTCCTTGTAGCGGTTGAGCGACAGGTCGTAGCCCTGGGCAACGATGTCGGCCTTGGGCACCAGGAACGACGTGTCCGTCCGTGACCGGGAGACCTCGCCGGAGAGGTTGCGCCAGCGGGCGAGCACGTCGGGCAGGTCGTCGGCCTCGACGGGGTTGCGCTTGTCGTCGAGGGAGAAGCCGTCCGCCTGCACGTCGTAGAACCAGACGTGGTCGGTGCCGCCGGAGTCGGTCTTGGTGAAGAAGAGGATCGCCGTCGACACTCCGGCATAGGGACGGAAGACCCCGGACGGCAGCTTCACCACGGCGTCCAGCTTCTGGTCTTCGACCAGGGTGCGGCGCAGGTCCTTGTGGGCCTTGGACGAGCCGAACAGCACGCCGTCGGGCACGATCACCGCAGCCCGTCCGCCGGCCTTGAGCAGCTTCAAGAACAGGGCGACGAACAACAGTTCGGTCTTCTTCGTCTTGACCACGCGCTGGAGGTCCTTGGCGGTGGACTCGTAGTCCAGCGAGCCGGCGAACGGGGGGTTGGCCAGGATCAGGGTGTAGCGGGCGGCGTCCGCGCTGGCGTCCTCCGAGAGCGAGTCGCGGTAGCGGATGTCAGGGGACTCGACGCCATGCAGGAGCATGTTCATGCTGCCGATACGCAACATGGTGCCGTCGAAGTCGAAGCCGTGGAACATCGAGCGGTGGAAGTGGCTGCGCTGTTTGGCGTCCAGCAGGGCATCGGCGTGGGTGGCACGCACGTACTCGCTGGCGGCGACCAGGAAGCCCGCGGTGCCACAGGCTGGGTCGCAGATTTCGTCGCCGGGCTGGGGTGCGGTCATGTCCACCATGAGCTTGATGATGTGTCGTGGGGTGCGGAACTGGCCGTTGACCCCGGCCGAAGCGATCTTGCTCAGCAGGTACTCGTACAGGTCGCCGTTGGTGTCGCGGTCGGCCATCGGGATGCCGTCGAGCATGTCGACGACCTTGCTGAGCAGCGCCGGGGTGGGGATGGTGAACCGAGCGTCCCGCATGTGCTCGGAGTAGGTGGAACCGTCCCCGCCGAGCTGGGTGCCCAGCCCTTTCAGGTAGTTGAAGACCGGGCCCGCGACGGTGGCGTACATCACCTCCGGCGCGGTGTTCTTGAACCGGCTCCAGCGGAGGGGTTCCTGGCCGGGCAGGAACATCGGGTTCTCGATCACTCCGGTGCCGGCGACACGAGCCTTGCGCTCCGCCAGGGTCTGCAGGTCGTCCAGCCGACGCAGGAACAGCAGGTAGGTGATCTGCTCGATCACCTCCAGCGGGTTGCTGATGCCGCCCGACCAGAACGCGTTCCAGACGCCGTCGATCCTGCTCTTCAACTCTCCGGTGATCACAGCGCTAACCATAGTGACGGCCGCGGACTGCAAGGCTGGAGTGATGCGCTGCCGCCCCCCGGCCGTCTCGTGGGCGAGCAAGAAGCCCACCTGCCAGCGGAGTAGTGCCTGGCGCCCACCGGGAGCACTGACTCGTCAGATCCGTAGGCGCATGTCTTCGGCCATTCGAGGGTGCGATCACAGGATGTGAAGTACAGTGTGAAGCATGAGCCAGATCGTGTCCTTCGACACAGCGTCAGCGAACCAGAATCACCAGCATCTTGGGCGAGCGCCGCTCGCCAGGGTTCTGTGCCAGGTGCGTTGGCCCAGCCTCAGCAAGTTCGACATCAACGTCGTCTCAAGAGACCTGGCGAACCTGATCGGCGACGCGTACCCGTTTCGCACGCAGCTGCAGGAGTCAACGATCACAATCGGTCCCGCCGGAGTGGTGGGCCAGCAGCCAGGGGCACCTGTGTTCCGTTTTGAGAGCAGCGATCGAGCCACGGCCGCGTCACTAGGCGAGATGTTCCTCGCGCTTGAGACGTCTGTCTACAGCGGACACGAGAACTTCATCGCGCTTTTCATTGAGCTGCTCGACTCTCTATGCAGGGTGGTGAACATTCCGTCACTGGCGCGTGTCGGCTACCGCTACACCAACCGCCTCGACGACCCCGCGGACATGGACCGTCTCAAAAGCTACTTCTCTCCAAGCATCCTGGGGGGGCTAGCGCAGGGGGACGGGTCGTCGAACGTGCTGCAGACGGTGACGGAAACCGTCTTCAGTGAGACCAACTCCTCATATCTGGTGGTGCGGTCGGCCCTGCTCGCGCCGGGAGCCGTCATCGACCCGACGCTTAGGCCTGTCGAACGGCAGAGCTGGATTGTCGATCTCGACTCGTATGTCGAGCCGCCGCTCGGTACACCAATCGACGGCGTGCAGACAGAGATCACACGTCTCTCTCGGCGCGCGAGCGATCACTTCTTCCAGTCGCTGGTCACGACGGCCTTCGCTGAGAGGTTCAAGTGAGCGCGCACTCGTCGAGCCTTCCACTAACGGCACCAGCAGTCGCTGCCTGCGGCTTGGTCCTGTGCCTGTCGCTGGGGACAAATAGCGGCGTCATGCTCGACGTCTCGCGGGAGTCGAATCGGTTCGCGACCGGGTGGACGGCCTCGGTGCTGGCGCCTGCACACCAGATCGTGGTTCCCCCTGTCGTGACGCCAGCCGCGGAGGCGCCGGCTACGAGTGCGTCGCTCCTGGAGCGAATCCACGAAGGATCCGGCTTGACCTGGGAGCAGATCGCGAAATTCTTCAACGTGTCGCGCCGATCGGTCCACCTTTGGCTTTCGGGGGGACGGATGAGTGCCGCCAACGAGGAGCGCCTCATCGCCCTCGAACGGTTCGTCTTCTCGATTCAAGCTGACCCGGCGACGCGGCGACATCAAATTCTCGCTTCGGCCGATGCTGGGCTGAGCTTCTTCGATTCAATGAGGCGCGACCAGGCCTCTCGTGCTGACGACATCAATCGCAACGTCGAGCCACGGGTCATCGCGGAGTAACCGGATGGACATGAACCCTGCGGAGGACCCCACCGCGGAGGACCTCTTCTTCAGCGAAGTTCGTCAAGGACATGTCTTTGAGCTGCGGACGGCGCTGCGAGGAGCAGGCGGAGTACTGCCCGCATCGACCACCCACGTGGCTGTCGTGTCTCAAAGTTGTGACGTGATCCAGCCCAAGCGCCCGACTGTTACGGTCGCCGTGGTGGCGAGTCTGGAGGGGGACTTAAGGCGTCAAGCCGCTAACCAAGAGGTCCCGCGGTATGTCCATCTCGCCGTGCTCGGGCCGGACAAGTTCGCCGACCTGTCCTGGATCCATTCATATCCGAAGCAGGAGCTCCTGGGGCTCCCGTACGAGCCTGGGATAGACCTCGACAACGACAACGACGTGCGCTCCTTTGCTCTAGCGACGGGCAGATGGTTCAGCCGCGCGGCGCTCCCGAATGACGTCGTTCCTTGGCTGCAGCCGCTGGTCGAGCTCATAAGAGATAAGTACAGAAGGCCGGCGTCGCCGCTCGGTCGAGTCCTCGCCGACGTTGTAGAAGTCCGGGTTGAAGCTGAGCACTGGTCGCACAGGCCTCTGCAACTCACGCTCCACGTCATTGTGCGAGCCGGAACGATACCGACGCTGGATGGAGACGACACCGACGAGACCTCGAGTGCGGCCGCACGCCTGAACGGCAAGTTGCGACGACCCACGGAGATTGCGGAGATACTGGTCGCTGCCTCCAAGCCCGTGGCAAAGGCAACTCTCTGGCCGCTGTTTGCTGAGTCCCTCGCAGACTGCTGCAAGCCCAAGCCAGAACAACGCACTCCCGGCGTGGACTCGGCTGTGGGCGACATCGTTGCGCTGATTTCGGAAGACGACGAGTTCCCGCTCTCGCGGATACGGAAGAGCGAACTCCTCGACCTCGATTACCTGTCGAACCCCTACCCGGTCTAGATGGGGTCTGTCCGATTAACGGTGGGCGGCATCTGGCGTTTACTGGTTGTTCCCTGCCGGGTCGAGACGGCCCGGGAAGGTGATTGCGAACGCGTTGAGTGCCGGCTTCCACCGGTTCATCCATCGTGTCTTGGCGGTCCCGGTGGGGTCAAGGGATCGGGCCACGAGGTAGAGGCACTTGAGGGCGGCCTGGTCGGTCGGGAAGTGACCTCGGGCCCGGACGGCCCGGCGGAAGCGGGCGTTCAGGCTCTCGATCGCGTTCGTGGTGCAGATGACTCGGCGGATCTCGACGTCGTAGTCGAGGAACGGGATGAACTCGGTCCAGGCGGACCGCCACAGCCCGATCGCCGCCGGGTACTTGGTGGCCCACTTCTCAGCGAACTCCTCGAACCGGGCCGCGGCTGCGGCCTCGGTCGGGGCGGTGTAGACCGGTTTGATGTCGCGGGCGATCTGGTCCCAGTTCTGACGGGCGGCGTACTTGAACGTGTTCCTCAGAAGATGAATGACACACGTCTGAACGGTGGTGTGCTCCCACACGGTGTTCACCGCCTCCGGCAGACCCTTCAGCCCGTCACACACGAGCATGAGCACGTCGACGACGCCGCGGTTCTTCAGTTCGGTGAGCACGTTCAGCCAGTGTTTGGCGCCTTCACCGCCGGCCCCGGCCCAGATCCCCAGAATGTCCCGCTGCCCATCGACGGTGACGCCAATGGCCACGTAGAACGCCTTGTTCGTGACCTGTCCGTCGCGGACCTTGACGTGGATCGCGTCGATGAACACCACCGGGTACACCGAATCCAGTGGCCGGTTGGCCCATTCGGTCATCTCCTCGACCACTTTGTCGGTGATCCTGGAGATGGTGTCCTTGCTCATCGCTTGGCCGTAGGTGTCGGCGAAGAACGCACAGATCTCACCAGAGGTGAGTCCTTTCGCCGACAACGACAACACCATCGCATCGACCCCGGACAGCCGGCGCTGCCGCTTACGGACCACAAGGGGTTCGAACGAGCCGTGCCGGTCCCTGGGCACCTCGATGCTGACCGGGCCGAGCTCGGTGTGAACCGTCTTCGCCCTCGTTCCGTTGCGTTCGTTGGGCTGCTCGG
>CAZPCM010000074.1:0-14150 GCA_964585085.1 uncultured Propionibacteriaceae bacterium | reverse complement strand
CCGTCGCCCAGCAGCTGACCCGCGCCGGCCACACCGTGGTCGTCTACGAGCGGGCGGACGCGATCGGCGGGCTGCTGCGCTACGGCATCCCCGAGTTCAAGATGGAGAAGAAGGTCCTCGACCGGCGGATCAAGCAGATGCGGCTGGAGGGCACCGTCTTCAAGACCGGGGTCAACATCGGGGTCGCGATCACCGGTGAGGACCTGCTGGACCGGTTCGACGCGGTCGTTCTGGCGATCGGGTCGACGGTGCCGCGCGATCTCCCGGTCTCCGGACGGGAACTGGCCGGAATCCACCAGGCGATGGAGTTCCTGCCGCAGGCGAACCGCACCGCCCTGGGCCAACACGTCGAGAACCAGATCCTGGCCACCGGCAAGGACGTGGTGATCATCGGCGGTGGCGACACCGGAGCCGACTGCCTCGGCACGTCCCTGCGTCAGGGTGCCCGGTCGGTGACCCAGCTGGAGATCATGCCGACCCCTCCGCTGACGCGGCCCACCAACCAGCCCTGGCCGACGTATCCGATGACTTACCGGGTGTCCTCGGCCCACGAGGAGGGCGGCGACCGGATCTACTCGGTCTCCACCACCGAGTTCGTCGGCGACGAGGCGGGCAGCGTGACCGGGCTGAGCTTGCACGAAGTCCGGTTCTCCAAGGGCAGGTTCGAAGCGGTGCCCGGCACCGACCAGACGATCCCCGCCGGGCTGGTCCTGCTGGCCATGGGCTTCACCGGGCCCGAGCCTGACGGGGTGGTCGCCCAGCTGGGCGTCACCCTGGATGGACGGGGCAACATCGCTCGGGACGAGAGCTTCGCCACCAGCGTGCCGGGGGTCTTCGTCTGCGGCGACGCGGGACGAGGCCAGTCGCTGATCGTCTGGGCCATCGCTGAAGGTCGCGCCTGCGCCAACGGGGTGGACGCCTTCCTGCAGGGTGGTTCCCGCCTGCCGAAGCCGATCCTGCCCACCGACAGGCCGATGGTTGTCTAAGAGGCTCAAGGGCCTGAAGAGGCTGGCGGCGCTGGGCGAGAAGCTGCCTTTGCCTTCCTCCGCCCCGGTGATGCTGGCCTCCCCGCTCGACCTCATCACCGCCTTCGTCAAGGCGTGGGACGCCGGCGACGCCGAGGCGATCGCGAACCTGTTCGCCGAGGACGCCGACTTCATCAACGGAGTCGGCCTGTGGTGGAGCAGCCGCACCGCGATCAGGCGCGCGCACGCCTGGGGCTTCGAACGGATGTACCGGGACTCGTCGCTGGCCATCGAGAAGCTCAGCCAGCGGCTTCTCGGCGAGGCCGCCGCGGTCGTGCACGTGCGCTGGCGGATCGATGGTCAGATCGATCCGAACGGGCAGGCACTGGAATCGCGACGCGGGGTGATGAGCGCGGTCGTGGTCCGCTTGGACGACGGTGGCTGGCTGGGCGTCAGCGCCCAGAACACCGACATCTCACCCGCGGCCGACAGCAACATCAGCCGCGACGGTGTGCTGACCCCGACGAGCTACATCCCTACCACGGCCGTGCCGAGCAAGGAGCAGGAAGACGCGACGACCCGAGCCGCCCGAGAACTGGGCTGATCGCTCAACTGTCGTGCACCCGCAGCAAGGTGCTCTTGCCGAACAGTGACTCCACCAGATCGACGGCGAGCTCAGCCGTGGTGTTCCGCACGTCGAGGGCTGGGTTCAGCTCGACCACATCGATCGAGCCGAGCCGGCCGGTGTCGGCGATCATCTCCATGCACAGGTGGGCCTCCCGATAGGTCGGGCCACCGCGCACGGGGGTGCCCACCCCGGGAGCGATGCCGGGGTCGATGAAGTCCAGATCCAGGCTCAAGTGCAGGTGGGTGTCGGCGTCCAGGCCGGACAGCGCGCGGACCATCGCCCGGCGCATCCCGATCTCGTCGAGGAAGCGCATGTCGAACACCTCGACCCCCTGCTCATGCAGGAAGCTCTTCTCACCTTCGTCGACGCTGCGCAGGCCGATCTGGCGGATGTCGTCGGTGCGTACCGCCGGCACCGAGCCAGCCAGGGTGGTCAGCTCGCGCGGGCCGTGTCCGGCCAGACAGGCCACCGGCATCCCGTGGATGTTGCCCGAGGGGGTGAGCGCTGCGGTGTTGAAGTCGGCGTGCGCGTCCACCCAGATCACCCGCAGCCTCCTGCCCGTTGCCCGGCAATGCGCGGCGACTGCGCTGATCGAACCGATGGCCAGGCTGTGGTCGCCCCCCATCAGGATCGGCAGCCGCCCGGCCGCGAGTTCGGCAGCGGTGGCTCCGTACACCGTCGTGCACCATTCGATGACCTGGGGCAGATGTCGGTAGCCGTCCACAGCGGGAAGCTGCGGGTTTTCCGGTCCGGCCAGATCGCCCACGTCGCGCACATCGCAGTTGAAGCGGCGCAGGGCGTCGGCAATCCCTGCCACGCGCAGCGCCTGCGGACCGAGCCGGCAGCCGACTCGGGAGGCTCCGATGTCGGTCGGGGCCCCGATCAGACTCACCTGGTACACGCGCATCCCTTTCCCCTGAACGGGTTTGCCGTAAGGATGCAACCATGACCAGCCCCGCCGGGCAAGCCGGGACCGCACCGCGGCGCGTGGCGCTGCTCGGTGGTGTCAACCTGGGCCCGGCACGCACGGTGGACATGGCGCGGCTCCGACACGTGGCCGAAGGCCTCTGCTGGACGGACGTGGCGACCCATCTGCGGTCAGGCAACGTGCTGTTCCGCGCACCAGAATCCGACGCCGCAACGGCGGCCCGGCTGGCCACAGCGCTGCGGCAGGAGTTCGGCCTGGAGGTCGGAGTCGTCATCCGGACGGCCACCCACCTGCGAACACTGGTCGAGCAGTACCCGTTCCTCCGCGCAGACCCCTCGAGGGCCGTCATCGTCTGCTGCGACAGCCCTGTGCCGCAGCAGGTCGCCGCGCGCCTGGCAGGCCTGGCCGCGGGCTCCGAACGCGTGCGAGTGGCCGGCTCGGACATCTTCGCCGAGTTCCCCGACGGCCAGGCCCGGTCCAAGCTGGCTGCCCAGCTCGTGTCAGCGGTCAAGCCCGTCACGTGCACTGCCCGGAACCTCCGGACCGTGACGAGGCTGGCCCAGCTGCTCCACGACGAGGGCTGACCCCGCGGGTGAGTCGGGTCCCGGCATCTCCCCCGATGGGGGTTATCGTGTGTTCTCGCTGACTTCCCCCAGCGTGTTCCATCCGCAGCCAACCCTGCTCCCGGAGGTCGTGGGTCAGCGTGTCGTCAGGTTTCGTCCATTTGCATTGCCACTCCGAGTACTCCATGCTCGACGGCGCCGCGCGCCTGGAGGGGCTGCTGGCCGGTGCCGAGCGCATGGCCATGCCGGCCCTGGCCGTGACCGACCACGGCAACCTGTTCGGCGCCTACGAGTTCTTCAAGGCCGCCAAACGCTTCCCGGTGAAGCCGATCATCGGCCTGGAGGCCTACCTGACACCGAAGACCCATCGCAGCGAACGCAAACGGGTCCAGTTCGGCGACGGCACCGGGGACGACGTCGCGTCCAAAGGCGCCTACACGCACTTCACCGTCTGGGCCGAGAACAACACCGGCATGCACAACCTGTTCCGGTTGTCGTCGCGCTCGAGCCTGGAGGGGTTCTTCTACAAGCCGCGCGCCGACCGGGAACTGCTGGCTCGCTATGCACAGGGGTGCATCGCGACGACCGGCTGCCCCTCCGGCGAAGTCCAGACGTACCTGAGACTGGGCCAGTACGACCAGGCGCTGGCGTCCGCGGCGGAATTCCGTGACATCTTCGGCGCCGACAACTACTACGTCGAGTTGATGGACCACGGGCTCGACATCGAAACCCGGGTGCGCCGGGACCTGCTCAGGCTCGCCCGGGACCTCGCCCTGCCGCTGGTGGCCACCAACGACCTCCATTACGTCGAGGCAGGCGACGCCGAGGCACACGACGTTCTGCTGTGCGTCTCCTCAGGGTCGAACAAGGACACCCCCAACCGCTTCAAGTTCGACGGGAACGGCTACTACCTGAAGTCGCCGGAAGAGATGCGGACGCTGTTCGCGGAACTGCCGGAGGCCTGCGACAACACCCTCGCCATCGCCGAACGCTGCCACACCAGCTTCGACGAGGGCGTCGGCACCTTCATGCCTCGGTTCGACGTGCCCGTGGGGGAGACCGAAGCGTCCTGGTTCGTGCGTGAGGTCGCGCGCGGTCTCGAGGTCCGCTTCCCCGGCGGTGTCCCCGATTACGCCCGTGAACAGGCTGCGTTCGAACAGAAGGTGATCATCGACAAGGGGTACGCAGGCTACTTCCTGGTGGTGGCCGACTTCATCAACTGGGCCAAGGACAACGGCATCCGGGTCGGCCCCGGACGCGGCTCCGGCGCCGGCTCGATGTGCGCCTACGCGATGCGGATCACCGACCTCGACCCGGTTCCGCACGGACTCATCTTCGAACGCTTCCTCAACCCCGAACGCCCGTCCATGCCGGACTTCGACATCGACTTCGACGAGCGCCGTCGCGGTGAGGTGATCCGCTACGTCTCGGACAAGTACGGCGATGACCGGGTCTGCCAGATCGTGACCTACGGGACGATCAAGGCCAAACAGGCGATCAAGGACGCCGGGCGCGTGCTCGGGAAGCCGTTCGCTCTCGGCGAGACGATCACCAAGGCGTTCACCCCGCCGGTGCAGGGCAAGGATGTCTCCCTGGCCGACGTGTTCAACTCCCAGCACGAGCGCTACGCCGAGGGAGGGGAGTTCCGAGCACTCTACGAGGCTGACCCGGAGGTCCGCGAGGTGGTCGACACCGCGCGCGGCATCGAGGGCCTCAAGCGCCAGTGGGGGGTGCATGCGGCCGGGGTGATCATGTCCAGCGAACCGCTGCTGGACATCGTCCCGATCATGAAGCGGGAAGCCGACGGGGCGATCATCACCCAGTTCGACTACCCGGGCTGTGAGGCGCTCGGGCTGGTCAAGATGGACTTCCTGGGCCTGCGGAACCTCACGATCCTGGACGACGCCCTGGCCAACGTGCAGGCCAACCGTGGCATCACTCTTGACCTCGACGAGCTGAGCCGGGATCCCACCGATCGCGCCACCTACGAGCTGCTCGCCACCGGAGACACCCTGGGCATCTTCCAACTGGACGGCGGCGGCATGCGGGTGCTGCTGAAACTCATGCAGCCGGACAACTTCGAGGACATCTCGGCGGCACTGGCCCTCTACCGACCCGGCCCGATGGGCGCCGACAGCCATACCAATTACGCCCTCCGCAAAACCGGCAAGCAGCCGATCAACCCCATCCACCCAGAACTCGCCGAGCCTCTGGCCGACATCCTCGACCTCACCTACGGCCTGATCGTCTACCAGGAGCAGGTGCAGCAGATCGCGCAGCGGGTCGCGGGTTACACCCTGGGCCGCGCCGACGAGTTGCGGCGCGCCATGGGGAAGAAGAAGAAGGAGGTCCTGGAGAAGGAATTCGTCCCCTTCCAGGCTGGGATGCGCACCAACGGATTCTCCGACGCAGCCATTCAGACGTTGTGGGACATCTTGATCCCGTTCTCGGCCTACGCCTTCAACAAGGCCCACACCGCCGCCTACGGCCTGATCTCCTATTGGACCGCCTACCTGAAGGCGAACCACCCGGCCGAGTTCATGGCGGCCCTGCTCCAATCGGTCAAGGACGACAAGGACAAGTCCGCGGTGTACCTCGCCGAGTGTCGCCGGATGGGGATCCGGGTGCTGCCGCCGGATGTCAACCAGTCCGAGGGGATGTTCACCCCGGTCGGCAACGACATCCGCTACGGGCTGGCGGCGATCCGCAACGTCGGCGACAACGTCGTGCGAGGCATCGTCGAGGCCCGAGCTGAACACGGTCAAGCGCCGGACTTCAACGCCTTCCTCGACCACGTGCCGCTGGTGGCCTGCAACAAGCGGGTGATCGAGTCGCTGATCAAAGCCGGCGCCTTCGATTCGATGGGGCACACTCGGCGGGCGCTGATGGAGTGTTTCGAGCAGAAGGTCGACGAGGTCATCGACCTCAAGCGCAACCAGGCCAACGGTCAGGACGACCTGTTCGGCGACTTCGGAACCGACGCACAACTGGTGGCCACCCCCGTCCCCGACCTGCCCGAGTGGGACAAGCGCGTCCGGTTGGCCTTCGAACGCGAGATGCTCGGCCTCTACGTCAGCGACCACCCCCTGCAGGGCCTGGAGCACGTCCTGGCCGCCCAGCGCGACATCAGCCTGGGCGCGCTCCGCGGCGAGGACGGCCCCCGGGAGGGCACGGTCACCATCGCCGGCATGGTGACCCAGGTCGTCCGCAAGCAGTCCAAGACCGGCGACGTCTGGGCCATCGTCACCGTCGAGGACCTGGAGTCCTCCGTCGAAGTGCTGTTGTTCCCGAAGGTCTACCAACTCCTCGCCGGGTCGCTGGCCAGCGACACCGTGGTCCGGATCAAGGGACGGGTCCGGGCGCGCGACGAAAGCGTGGAGATCCAGGGGCAGGAGGTCACCTTCCCCGACGTCAGCGAGGGACCCGGCGGTCCCGTGGTGATCTCGCTTCCGGCCGCCCGGTGCACCCCGGCGGTCGTGGAACAGCTGCGCCTGGTGCTCCGGTCCCACCCCGGTACCACTGAAGTCCGGGTTCGTCTGGTCTCCACCGGATCTCCCAGCAAGGTGTGGAGGCTGGACGAAGGCCTCAAAGTGGCTCCCTCCAGGCCGCTGATGGCCGACCTCAAGGCCTTGTTGGGCCCATCCTGCGTCAGCGTCTGATCCTCGGGTGGCTCACGCGCCGGTGGTCAAGACTCCTCACATTGACCCGCCAACGCGGGTCAAAACCTCCCCCACGTCTACTCCTCAGGGCGCTCACGCGCCCCTCGTCAAGACTCCTCACATTGACCCGCCAACGCGGGTCAAAACCTCCCCCACGTCTACTCCTCAGGGCGCTCACGCGCCCCTCGTCAAGACTCCTCACATTGACCCGCCAACGCGGGTCAATGCTTCGTCGTCTAGGCTGCCTTGTGTGAGCACTACGGTCGCCGAGGAGCAGGTGGCCCAGGAGAACGATCAGGCCCAGGCCCCACAAGGTCTGGCCTCCTGGGTGGTGGTGCTGCTCGTCCTGTCGATCGTGGTCGGAGGACTCACGGCGGTGTTCTGGGCCAATGTGGTCGAACTGCCGAGCTATCGCATCCTGGCCGACGGCTCCGCGACTGTCTCCGAACGCGCGCTCACCGAGTTCGTCGCGGCCGACGCTTGGTTCGTCAACTGCGGCGCGATGGTCGGGATCGGCCTGGGTCTGGTCACGTGGCGCTGGTTTCGGCCGCTCGGCTGGCCGACCGCTGTCCTTGCCGCCGGCTCAGGACTGGTCGCCGGGCTTGTGTGCTGGCAGGTCGGCCAACTCCTGGGGCCGGGGCCGTTCGACGAGCGCCTGGCAGCGGCGAATCCGGGAGATCTGGTGCCGATCGCGGTCGAACTGCGATCGCCGTCCGCTCTCGCTGTCTGGGCCTTCGCTGCCGTCGCCCCCGTGCTGCTAGCTTCCTCCCTGACCGCTGACGATGAGGAGTCCCGGCCTCCTCGATATCGGCGGATCCGGCCCCGTCCTTCGGCCGCGGCGGAGACCGTTGACGACCGAGGCGTCCTGACCATCGAATCCGACACCAACCAGGCAGGCTGACCCCCCACATGGCACCCCAACTTGAGTCCGAGCGCAAGTACGGCCTGACTGACGACCAGCAGATCCCTGCCCTCGACTCCGTCGCGGTGATCGGGGAGGCCAGCGATTTCGTCATGGTGGCCACCTACTTCGATGCGCTGGATTACCGGCTCATCCGCTCGTGGCAGGTGCTGCGGCGCCGCACCGGCGGCGCGGACGAGGGCTGGCACCTCAAGCTGCCCGGCGAGGACGCCGACCACCGGATCGAGGTGCATTCGCCCCTGGATGGTCCGTTGGTCCCCGCCGAGTTGCGGGAGCGTGTGGCGAAGACGCTGAAATCGGCGGCCCTCTTCCCGGTGGCCACCCTGCGCACGGTGCGGCACCAGATTCCACTGCTGGGCGACGGAGGGGCGGTACTGGCCCTCGTGTGCGTCGATGGGGTCACCGCGACCGTCAAGGGACGTGCTACGACCTGGCGGGAAGCGGAAGTGGAACTGGTGAGCGGTTCCACCGCTGTGCTGGACGCCGTCCACGACCTGTTCGAGCAAGCAGGGATCACCCGTGCCGAGTCGGGTTCGAAGGTCGCCCGGGCCCTGGACACGGAGATGGCGACGGCCGCCCTGCGGACAGTGACCCCACAGACCCCGTCCGGCGAGATCGTCCGGGATTACATCGCGGCCCAGATCGGCGTCCTGCAGGCCCGCGAAGTCGATGTGCGCGCCGACGTCCCCGACGCCGTGCATCGCAGCCGGGTGGCGACGCGACGGCTCCGCAGCGCGCTGCGGACCTTCTCGGGGCTGTACAACAAGGCCGTGACCGGGCCCATCCGGCTCGAACTGCGCTGGCATGCGGAGGAACTCGGCGCCCCGCGTGACGCGGAAGTCCTCAAAGAGCGCCTGCTGGCCAGTCTGGACGCGTTGCCTCCCGAACTTGTGCCACCGCAGATCCGCGAGCGCATCACCACTTCCCTGGACGCATCCCACCGGCGTGCCCACGCCGAACTGGTCGCCACCATGGACTCACCGCGCTACGTGGATCTGCACTTGGCGCTGCAGGGGCTGCTGGCGGACCCGCCGAGCACCGACGCCGCCGACCTGCCGGCAGCCGACGTCCTGCCTGGCATGCTCGACAAAGCCGTGTCCAGGGTGCGGCGCCTCGCCGACCACGCCCACGCTAGGCCGGCCGATCTGATCCGCTGGCACGAGGTGCGCAAGGCGGCCAAAGCCGTCCGCTACTGCTCCGAGGCCCTCGTCCCGGCGTTCGGCGAAGGCGCGAAAGGCCTTGTCCGGGCCTGGGAGCAGGTGACTGAGGCGTTCGGGGAGGTGCAGGACACCGTCGTCGCCGAGCAGGTCATCAGCGACCTGGCCTGGGAGGCTGTCGAGGCTGGCCACCCCCGCGAAGCCTTCGATGAACTGCTCCACGACCAGCAGCAGCTTCGCCGGGACGCCCTCGCGCGCGGCATCGAGGCGCTCGGGGTGGCCCTTCAGCGGGCGACGTCGGCGAACCTGGCCGACGTGACCGCGGCCAGGTCATCTGGGGACAGTTCCACCTGAAGCCCGCGCTTGCCGGCGGAGACAAAGATGGTCTCAAACAACTCAGCCGTCTCGTCGATGATCGTCGGCAGCGGGTTCTTCTGCCCGATGGGAGAAATCCCGCCAAGGACGTAGCCGCTGGTTCTGGCGGCCAGCTGCTTGTCCGCCATGACCGCCTTCTTCGCGCCCAGCGCAGCAGCCATGGCCTTGAGGTCGAGCTGAGCGGCGACCGGGACGACTCCCACGGCCAGTTCCGGCCGGGATATGCCGACGTCCACGATCAGCGTCTTGAAGATCCGCATCGGGTCCACCCCCAACTCAGTGGCGGCCTCCTGCCCGAAGTTGGTCACTTCGTCGTGGTGGGTGTACGGGTGCAGCCTGAAGGGGACGCCCGCCGCCGTGAGTACCTCGGTCGCCGGGGTCCCACCGGACGCAGAGCGCCCGGCCATCACCGCACCATCCCGACCAGCTGTGCCAGCAGCGGTGCCATGACCAGGGCCGGCAACAGGTCGCCGACGGGGATCGGCTTGATCCCGGCCAACCTGATGCCCAAGCCCAGCAGGATCACCCCGCCGGTCACCGTGAGCGCATCGATGTGCCCGGCGGGCAGGAAGTTGCCAGCCACCATCCCCACCAGCGTCAGCGCCCCCTGGTAGACGCCCACGGCCAGGGCTGAGACCATCACGCCGATTCCGAGGCTGGAGGCGAAGGCGATCGCCGCGAATCCGTCCATCACCGACTTGACCAGGAGTTGCTCCGCGCCGTGCCCCAGCCCGTCCGACAGCGAGCCCAGGATCGCGAGCGGACCGACGCAGAAGACGAGGGTGGCCGTCACCGCCCCCTCGACGAAACGGCTGCCCTCGCTGCGGCTGGCGAATCGCTCGCGCAACCACTCCGCGCCGTGGTCGAGCCGCAGTTCCAACTTCATCGCCGACCCCAGCAGACCACCGATGAGCAGCGCCCCAAGCACGACCAGCAGCCGCGCATCGCCGCCGACCACCTCGGCGAAGGCGGCCGACATCCCCGAGGCGACCGACATTCCACCGATCACCAGGGTGACCAGGCCCAGCACTTGGGTGACCAGGTCGCGGCTGCGCACGGGCAGCCGATGCCCGAGCAGCAGGCCGACCAGCGAGCCGGCGACAATGGCCACGATGTTGACGACGGTGCCGACCCCGATGAACATGCCCCCTAGTCAACCACTGATGCCCCCGCCCGACAGAGGCTGCCCACGCCCGCCCCACCCGCTCGGGCCCCGGGCACCGCGGGCGTAGAATCCGGGTGTGCTGAGAACTATCGACCTTCGCGGCCGGGTCCCGGACTACCGCCGCGTGGTGCCCCGCGCCCCCCTCGACGTGGAGCAGGCCGTCGAGGCCGTCCGTCCGATCTGCGACGCCGTGGCCACCAGGGGCCTGGACGCTCTGCGGGAGTTCTCCGCGCGCTTCGACCACGTGGTGCCGGCGACTTTCCGGGTACCGGTCGAGGCGCTGGCCCGGGCAGAGGCCGACCTGGACGCCACCGTGCGGGCAGCGTTCGTCGAGTCCATCCGGCGCCGCCGCGCCGTCGCCGAGCACGAGGTGGACGCGGACTCCGTCCGGGTCGAGGTCGCCGCTGGAGCGGTCGTGGAACAGCGGTCGATCCCGGTGGCCCGGGTCGGGCTCTACGTGCCCGGAGGGCTGGCTCCACTGGCCTCCAGCGTGCTGATGAACGTCATCCCGGCGCAGGTCGCCGGAGTCTCGTCGATCGCGGTGACCTCGCCGCCGCAGGCCGAGTTCGGAGGGCTGCCGCACCCGAACATCCTCGCCGTGTGCCACCTGCTGGGGGTCACCGAGGTGTACGCCGTCGGGGGAGCTCAGGCCATCGCCATGTTCGCCCACGGCATCGCGGGGCTGTGCGACCCGGTGGACATGGTCACCGGGCCGGGCAACATCTGGGTCGTCGCCGCCAAGCGGCTGCTGCGCGGCAAGATCGGCATCGACTCCGAGGCCGGGCCGACCGAGATCGCAGTCCTGGCGGACGCCACCGCCGACCCGGCCTTTGTGGCCGCCGACCTGATCTCCCAGGCCGAACACGACCCCATGGCCGCCTCCGTCCTCGTTACCGAATCCCCGGATCTGGCCGACGCCGTCCGCGCGGCCATCGAGGAACAGGTCGCTGCCACCCGGCATGGCGAACGCATCAGAGCCGCCCTGTCGGGGCCGCAGTCGGCGGTCGTGCTGGTCGACGACATCGACCAGGGCCTGGCCGTGGTGGACGCCTATGCCGCCGAGCACCTGGAGATCCAGACCGCAGACGCGGTCGCGGTGGCAGGACGGGTCCGCAACGCGGGCGCGATCTTCGTCGGGCCCTGGTCGCCGGTGTCTCTGGGCGACTACTCCGCAGGCAGTACCCACGTGCTGCCCACCGCAGGTTGCGCCTGCCACTCGTCGGGGTTGAACGTGAAGAGTTTCCGCAAGGCCGTCCACGTGATCACCTACTCGCGAGAGGCGCTGGTCGCCGTCGCGGGCGTGGTCGAGACCTTCGCCGCGGCCGAGGACCTGCCCGCCCACGCGGCGGCGGTGACGGTACGCCGATGAGACCCAACCCTGCGCTGTCCGACCTGCCGCTGCGTCCCGAACTGGTCGGCGAGGAGCCCTATGGTGCCCCGCAGCTCGACGTCCCGGTCAGGCTGAACGTCAACGAGAACCCCTACCCCCCGAACCCGGCGATCCGCGCCGACATGGCCGCCGCGATCCTGGAGGTGACCGCTCAGATCAACCGCTACCCCGACCGGGAGGCGACCAAACTGCGGATCGCGCTGGCCGGGTACCTAGGACACGGGCTCACAGAGGCGAACATCTGGGCGGCCAACGGCTCCAACGAGGTGATGACCCATCTCCTGGGCGCCTTCGGCGGCCCCGGCCGGCGAGTGCTCACCTTCCCCCCGACCTACTCGATGTACCCCGAGTACGCGCGCAACACCCACACCGAGTTCCGGGTCGCGCCACGCTCGGCCGACTTCACCCTGGACCCGGACGTGGCTCTCGCGGCTATCGCCGTTCACGAGCCCACGGTTGTCATCATCACCACGCCGAACAACCCGACAGGGACGCCCACCCCGCTGGAGGTGATCAGCGAGATCGTGGCGGGAACCGAGGCCATCGTGGTCGTCGACGAGGCCTACCAGGAGTTCGCCCGGTATCCCGAACGCACCGCAGTAACGCTGCTGCCGGAGTTCGGCAATCTGGTGGTCTCCCGGACCATGAGCAAGGCCTTCGCCCTGGCCGGCGGCCGGGTGGGGTACATCGCCGCGGCCCCGGCGATCGTGGACGCTTGCCGGATCGTCAGGCTGCCCTACCACCTCTCCGCGCAGACGCAGGCACTGGCCGAGGTGGCCCTGGCCCACGCCTCCGAGATGCTCGCCCAGGTTGACCTGCTCCGGCGGGTGCGCGATGACCTGCTGGTGCGGCTGCCTCGACTGGGGGTCGAGGTGATCGACTCCGACGCCAACTTCTGTTTGTTCGGTCCGTTCGCCGACCGGCATGATGTCTGGCAGCGGTTGCTCGACCGCGGCGTGCTCGTGCGCGAGACCGGCCCGGCCGGATGGCTGCGGGTGTCGGTCGGGACGCCGGAGGAGACTGAGCGGTTCCTGGCCGCTCTGGCCGAGGTGGTCGAGGAGATCCGATGAGCACTGCCCGCACCGCCGTCGTGGAACGGCGAACCAGCGAGTCGACAGTCCGGGTGGTGCTGAACCTCGACGGCACCGGCTCGTCGACGATCAGCACCGGGGTGGGCTTCTACGACCACATGCTCACCGCCCTCGCCCGTCACTCGCTGATCGACCTCGAGGTGGCGACGACCGGGGACCTGCACATCGACGGCCACCACAGCATCGAGGACACCGCGATCGTGCTGGGCCAGGCCTTCGCCGAGGCTCTCGGCGACAAGGCCGGCATCCGCCGCTACGCCGACGCAACCGTCCCGCTCGACGAGGCCCTGGCGCACTGCGTGGTCGACCTCGCCGGACGCGCCTACGCTGTGCACGCCGGCGAACCTGACGGTCAGCAGTACGTCCAGATCGGCGGCTCGGGGGTGCCATACCTCGGCTCGATGACCCGGCACGTCCTGGAGTCCTTCGCCTTGAACGCCAGGATCTGCTTGCACATGCGGGTCCTGGCCGGACGTGACCCGCACCACATCGTCGAGGCCCAGTTCAAGGCGCTGGCCCGGGCCCTGCGTGACGCGGTCGCGCTCGACCCCCGGATCACCGGGATCGTCCCGTCCACCAAGGGCGCCCTGTGAGCGCTGCCTCCGCGCCCCGCGTCGCCGTTCTCGACTACGGATCGGGGAACCTCCACTCGGTCACCCGGGCTCTGGCCGCCGCTGGCGCCCACGTGCAGCTCACCGCAGATCCCGCCATCTGCCGCGACGCCGAAGGCCTTGTCGTTCCGGGAGTCGGGGCGTTCGCGGCCTGCATGGCGGGGTTGGCCTCCGTCGGCGGGCCACGGCTCATCGTGGAACGGCTGAACCTCCGGCGACCGGTCCTGGGGATCTGCGTCGGCCACCAGGTCATGTTCTCCCTCGGCGTCGAGCATGGGGTGCCCACCGAAGGCCTGGGCCTGCTGCCCGGCGTGGTCGAGGAACTCCACGCCGAGCGCCTGCCCCACATGGGCTGGAACACTGTCACCCCGCCGACCGGGTCGGTGATGTTCGCCGGAGTGGAACGTGACCGGTTCTACTTCGTCCACTCCTACGGAGTCCACGAAATGCCCGACTGGCCCGGCGATGCCCTGGCCACCTGGGCCGAACACGGTGGCGACCGGTTCATCGCCGCGGTCGAACAGGGACCGCTGTGGACCACCCAGTTCCACCCGGAGAAGTCCGGGGACGCCGGAGCCCGGCTGCTTCGCAACTGGGTCGACCACCTGAGGGAAAGGAAGCCATGACCGCGCTGCAACTGTTGCCGGCCGTCGACGTCCAGGGCGGCCAGGCCGTCCAGCTCGTCCAGGGAGTCGC
>CAZPCM010000073.1:10922-14675 GCA_964585085.1 uncultured Propionibacteriaceae bacterium | reverse complement strand
CGATCTCGTTCTGGGCCATGGGCCGGTTCATCACGATCCCCTTGCGCAGCTTCCACATCGCGTCGATCAGCATGTCCGGACGGGGCGGGCAGCCGGGGACGTAGATGTCGTCCGGAACCAGGTGGTCGCCGCCCTGGACGATGGCGTAGTTGTTGAACATGCCGCCCGACGAGGCGCACACGCCCATCGCCATCACCCACTTGGGGTTGGGCATCTGGTCGTAGACCTGACGCAGCACCGGCGCCATCTTCTGCGAGATGCGGCCTGAGATGATCATCAGGTCGGCCTGCCGCGGCGACGCGCGGAACACCTCCTGCCCCCAGCGGCCCGCGTCGAACCGGGGCGCGCCGTAGGTCATCATCTCGATCGCGCAGCAGGCCAGACCGAACGTGGCCGGCCAGAAGGAGGCCTGGCGGACCCACCCGAACAGGCCTTCCAGGGTGGTGAGCACCACTCCCTGGGGGATCTTGTCCTCAATACCCACAGCTGTCAGTCCTTCCCGTCCCTGATCAGTCCCAGTCCAGCCCGCCACGACGCCACACGTAGGCGTACGCGATGAACACCGTCCCCATGAACAGCACCATCTCGACCAGGGCGAACATGCCCAACTGGTCGAAGGTCACCGCCCAGGGGTAGAGGAAGACGATTTCGATGTCGAAGATGATGAACAGCATCGCGGTGAGGTAGTACTTCACCGGGAACCGTCCCCCGCCGACCGGCTGCGGGGTGGGGTCGATGCCGCACTCGTAGGAGTCGTACTTGGCCCGGTTGTAACGCCGCGGGCCGGTGAACGAGCTCAGCAGGACCGACACGGCCAGGAACCCGGCCGCCAGGGCCATGATGCCCAGGAGCGGGATGTACGGACTCATTGTGGGGACCGTCCCTTCTGCAGCGCTGCCGTCGAAGTGCTCATGCTGAGGGTGCCACCTTTGTCAGGGTGGTGATGACTTTGTCCATCCAATCACCATCGCGCGTGTCGTACAGGTGGGCAAGGAGTTTCATGGTGAACCGCATCAGGGTGGGTCTGGGCAGCCCGTAACGGGTGCAGACATGCATCACCTGCGGGTGGTTGATCAAGGAGACAAAGGTGTTGCCGAGCCGGAAGTAGCCGCCCCATTCGGCCTTGAGCCGCTGCGGGTAGCCCTGCAGCGCGCGCTCGGCGCTGGACGTGCCGAACCCCCGGAAGGCGGCGTCGGCGATGGCGTCGGCGGCGAACTCACCGGCGTCCATCGCGTAGGAGATGCCCTCCCCGTTGAACGGGCTGACCATGCCGCCGGCGTCCCCGACCAGCAGAAGGCCCTTGTGGTAGGCAGGTTGCCGGTTGAAGCTCATCGGCAGCGCCGCACCCAGAACCGGGCCGACCTGGTTCCGGGTGGTGAACCCCCACTCCGGCGGGGTGTTGGCCAGCCACGTGGCGAACATCTCGCGGTAGTTCTGTTTCGTCGGCGCCGCGGTGCGGTTGACCGTGCCCAGGCCGACATTGACCGTGCCGTCCCCCATGCCGAAGATCCAGCCGTAGCCGGGCATCAGGTTGGACTCGCCGGGCTTGCCGTCCCACAACTCCAGCCAGGACTCCATGTAGTCGTCGTTGGTACGCGGGCTGGTGAAGTACGCCCGTACGGCGACCCCCATCGGCCGGTCCTCGCGCCTGCTGATGCCCATCGCGATGGCCAGCCGGGAGGAGTTGCCGTCGGCGGCGACCACGACCGGCGCGCGGAAGCGGCGTCCGTCCTTGGTGGTGACGCCCACGATCCGACCGGAGCGCTCGTCGAGGATCGGGCCGGTCACGTTGGTGTCCTGGTGGAGCCGCGCACCGGAGGCCACCGCGTGGTCGGCGAGGATCTTGTCGAACTGAGACCGCGCGCGGACCAGACCGTAAGGGGGGAACTCGGCCAGTTCGGGCCAGGGCAGTTCGAACGGCTCGACGCGTCCGCCGTAGACCCGCAGGCCCTTGTTGCGCCTCCAGCCGGATTCCTCGCTGGTGTCGATCCCCATCCGGATCAGTGATTTCACCGCGCGCGGCGTCAGTCCGTCCCCACAGACCTTGTCGCGCGGGAACGTGCTCTTCTCCAACAGCGCCACGTCGAGGCCCCGCTGAGCCAGGTAATGCGCGGTGGCCGAGCCTCCCGGGCCGGCGCCGACGACGATCACATCGGCCTGGGAGGTGTCCGCGTCTCGGGTCCGGTCAACCGGCACCTTGTCGGACATGCTGACTCCCGCGCTAGAGGCATTGGACAGGGGTCAGTGTAGGGAACAAGAGGGTCGGGAGCCACGCGGCCCCGCGCCTCGGACAAGGCCCGCAACCGGTGGTCGCAGGCCGGTGCGCGGCGCGGCGGCGGGCTATCCTGCCCGTTGTGATTCACCACCCGCCGGGGCCGCAATGGCGTGCTCGCACCGTCGCGATCGCCGACCCCGGACCGCTGCAGTCCTACCTGCCGGGCTCGGGAGGTCACGCCTGGATCCGGCGCGGCGACGGGATGATCGGGTTGGGCGAGATCGCCCGCTTCGAGGACGGCACCGCCCAGGCGGCCGACGAGTGGTGGTCCGAGGTCTGCGGGCGAATCGAGACGGAGACCGAACTGCCGGGGGTGTGCGGCACCGGTCCGATCGCCTTCGGGTCGTTCACCTTCGACCCGGCGCAGAGCGGGCATCGCTCGGTGATGATCGTGCCGCGCGTGGTGATCGGACGTCGCCAGGGGCACTGCTGGGTGACCACCCTGTGCCGCTCCGACCGCGTCGAGGAGGCCCGGCCGGCGCCCCTGCCCGACCCGGTGGCGCCGGTCGGAGTTGAGGTGGTCGGCGGGAACGTCGCCCGCGACGACTGGCTGGAGATCGTCGCCGAGGCCGTCCGCCGGATCGGTCGCGACGAGCTGAGCAAGGTGGTGCTCGCCCGCGGTGTGGACGCGGTCGCCGGGCTCCCCCTCGACGTGCGCTGGCTGGTGGCCTACCTGTCCGAGCGCTACCCGTCCTGCTGGACCTACCACGTCGACGGACTGGTCGGCGCCTCCCCGGAGATGCTGATCCGACGCGAGGGCGGCCTGGCGACCTCGCGCGTGCTCGCCGGGACGATCCGGCGCACCGGCGCCGAAGAACTCGACCTCAAGCTCGCATCGTCGCTTGCCCGCTCGGGAAAGAACCTGATCGAGCACGAACTGGCCGTCGACTCGGTGGCGCGGGCCTTGGCGCCGTTCTGCTCGGGCATGAACGTGCCGGACGCGCCGTACGTGCTCGAGCTGCCGAACGTGCTCCATCTGGCGTCCGACGTGACCGGGGTCGCGCACGGTGAGGCCACCGCGCTGCGCCTGGCGGCCGAACTGCACCCCAGCGCGGCGGTGTGCGGGACTCCGACCGACGTGGCGCGGGCGACGATCGCCGAACTGGAGCGGCTGGACCGCGGGCGCTACTCCGGCCCGGTCGGCTGGATCGACTCTACCGGGGACGGCGAGTTCGCGATCGCCCTGCGCTGCGGGCTGATCGATCCGACCGACCAGCGCAGGATCACCATCTACGCCGGCTGCGGGATCGTCGCCGAGTCAGACCCTGCCGAGGAGTTCGCCGAGACCGAGGCCAAGCTGCTGCCGATGCTGGAGGCCCTGGGCGTGGAGCAGGGACTGCCGGCGGATCGCTGAGACGGGGTTCGGAATCCGCCAGGAGACGGGGCTTCGTCAAGCTCAGCCACCGTGCTCAGGCTCAGCCACCGTTTCGTCGGGCTGTGGCACCGCGCCGCGGGGGCTTCGTCAAGCTCAGCCACCG
>CAZPCM010000073.1:0-10822 GCA_964585085.1 uncultured Propionibacteriaceae bacterium | reverse complement strand
CGTTTCGTCGGGCTGTGGCACCGCGCCGACGCTACGCGGCCAGGCCACCGGCCAGGATCTCCATCTGCTCGATCACCTGGCTCACCGCACCTTCGGCCTTGTCGGGAGGGTATTTGTACTTGCGCAGCAGTCGCCGGATCTTCGCCCGGAGGCTGGCCCGGACGTCGTCGCGCACCGTCCAGTCGGTCCGCGCGTCCGCACGCATCATCGCGATCAGCTGCCGGGCGATGTCGGCCAGGACGTCCTGGCCGAGCACGTCCAGGGCCGACTGGTTGTCGGCAATGGCGTCGTAGGCGGCGAGTTCGTCCCGGCGCAGCGGCGGGTGGAACTGCTCCCCCCGCCGGGCCTCCGACGCGACGTCGCGCGCCAGTTCGAACAGCTCGAACAGGACCTCCGCGGCGGTCAACTGCGAGTTGGTGTACCGCGTCATCACGGCTCCCAGCCGCTCGCTGAAGGCCCGCTGCCGGACCAGGTTCTGCCCGGTCGCCCGCGCCGCCTCGGTGAGGATGGCGTCCCGGAGCGCCTCGATCGCCAGGTGCCGGTTCGAGGAGTGCTGCGCCTGCGCGAGCAGGGCGGGGCTGAGGTCGTCGAAGCTGGGCGGGGCGATCTCCGCGGCGGCGTAGAGGTCGACCACCTCGTCGCTGCCGGTCGCTCGGGCGGCCAGCTGCCGCAGCAGCCGGGCGACGTCGTCGGGCACCGGCTCCCCGCGGGCTTCCCGCTCGGCGGCGTCGAACTTGGCCATCCAGACCCGGACCTCGTCGTAGAAGCGAACCTCGTCCCGGACGTCGCCCAGATTGTCGAACCCGGCCGCGAGCGCCCAGGCGCGGCTGAGCCGGCCGGCGAGCCTGCGGAACCGCACGGCCAGCGACTCCTCGCCCTGGGCGACCCGGTTGCCGGGGTTCTGCGGGTCCCGAAGCCAGCTGGTGAGCCCGGTCGCCGCCCGCACCCAACCCTTGGGGCCGCTCATCCGGGCCCGCCAGTCGTACCCGGTCACCATGGACCGCAGCTGCGCCACCAGCGTCCGGGCCAGGTCGGCGGCCTCCGAGGCGTCCCGACCGACCGGACGTCGTGCATGGTCGGTCAGCGTGTACTCCGCCAGCGCCGCGGACAGGTTCTCCACCAGCGGCGCGTAGGCGACCAGGAGACCGGAATCCTTGCCGCGGAACGTCCGGTTGACCCGGGCGAGGGTCTGCATCAGCAGCGCCCCCTTCAGCGGACGGTCCACGTACAGGGTGTGCAGCGGCTGGGAGTCGTAGCCGGTCAGCATCATGTCCTTGACGATGACGATCTCCAAAGCGTCGTCGGGCTCGCGCAGGCGCTGCTTGATGACCTGGTTCTCCGACTCGCGGCGGACGTGGTCGCGGATCGGGGCGGCGTCGGCGGCCGTCCCGGAGTAGACCACCTTGATCCGCCCGGAATCCAGGGCCGGGGAATGCCAGTCAGGACGCAGCGCGACGATCTGGCGGTACAGGTCGGCGCAGATGTGCCGGGTCGCGCAGACGATCATCGCCTTGCCGGGACCGTCGATGAACGGACGCAGCCGTTCCCGCCGGACCTCCCAGTGCGCCACGAGGTCGGCCGCGAGCTTGGCCAGGCGCGCCGGCGCCCCGTACACGGCGTTGATCACGGCCACGGACTTCTCGATGCGTTCCCGCTCCACCTCGTCCAGGCCCACGGTCGCCTCGTCGGCGGCCGCATCCAGGTCCTGCGGCGACACGTTCTCGGCGAACCCGACCTTGACCAGCCGCGGCTCGAAGTACACCTGCACGGTCGCCCCGTCCGCCACCGCGCGGGACAGGTCGTAGATGTCGATGTAGTCGCCGAACACCTCGCGGGTGTTGCGGTCCACCTCGGAGATCGGGGTTCCCGTGAAGGCGATCAGGGTGGCGTTGGGCAGGGCGTCGGCGAGGTGCCGGGCGTAGCCGTCCAGGTCGTCGTAGTGGCTGCGGTGGGCCTCGTCGACGATCACCACGATGTTGCGCCGCGCCGACAACAGCGGGTGATCCAGACCGGAATCGCGCTCGGCCAGGCTGCGTCCGAACTTCTGCAGGGTGGTGAACAGGATGCCGCCCGAGGTGCGGTCGGACAGTTCCGCGCGCAGGGCCGAGCGGGTGGTGATGGCCCGGGGCTTCTCAGGCAGCAGGGTGCTGGCCGCGAAGCCCGCGAAGAGCTGGCCGTCGAGCTCGCGCCGGTCGGTGATCACGAGGATCGTCGGGTTCAGCAGGTGCGGGCTGCGGGCGACCAGGTTGGCGTACAACTCCATCTCCATCGACTTGCCCGAGCCCTGGGTGTGCCAGACCACCCCGGCCTTGCCGGTGGAGCGGACCGCGGCGATGGTGCGTCCGACGGCCTTGGTGACCGCGAAGTACTGGTGCGGCTTGGCGATCCGCTTGCCGAGGCCCTGCTCGCCCTGGTCGAACGCGGTGAAGTCGCGCATCAGCTGCAGGAAGCGCTCGGGGTTGGCCACACCGTTGAGGGTGACTTCGAGGGCGGTGTCGTAGTCGGTGTCGGGGACGCCCTCGCCGAGTTCGAGCCGGACGCCGTCGTCGTCGACGTTCCACGGCGAGTAGTGGTGGAGAGGGGTGAACGGGGTGCCGTACTTGGCTGTCGCGCCGTCGCTGATCATGGTGAGCACGCAGCCGCGGAAGGCCATCGGGAATTCGGCGAGGTACGTGCCCAGTTGAGCGTGCGCGGCGGCCAGGTCGGCTTGAGCGATGCCGGCCTGCTTCAGTTCGGCGATGATCACCGGGAGCCCGTTGAGATAGCACACGACATCGAAGCGGCGGTGGTGCTCGCGGTCGTTGACGGTGACCTGGCGGACGGCCAGCCAGTCGTTCTCGGTCGGGTCGCGGTGGACCAGGGCGATCGTCGGGTTCTGGTCGACGCCGTCGCGGTCGAGGTAGGTGACCCCGCGATAGCCGTGGACCAGGACGTCGTGCAGCCGCTTGTTCTCGCTGATCGCGTCCTGCGAGCGTGGGGTGAGGATCTCGGCGACCGCCTGCCGCAGGTACAGCTCGGGCACCTGAGGGTTGAAGCGCTTGGCGGCCTGGAGCAACCGTCCGGGCAGCACGAGGTCGGCGGCGTGCTCGCGCTCGTGGTTGATCTGGGCGCCGGTGGACGGTTGCCAGCCCAGCTCGGCCAGGACGTCGAGGGCGGTGGACTCCCACTCGGCTTCCTTGATCAGCGCCATCCCACTGCCTTTCCACCCCTGGCCAGGAGCCTCTGGTCGAGGCTATCGCGCAGGTTTCCGCTCGGGCGGAAACGCGAGCAGGGCAAGGGTGATAGCCCGCCTTATCACCGGTGGTGTGGCTCGCGTTCACCCCTGTCGGCACCGTAGTCCTGGTCGGCGCGACCAACGCTCCGACCAGGTCATCCAGGGGGAGATCGCATGAACCAACAACCGCCCGTGGGCCAGTTCGCCCGCTGGGATGGAACCCAGTGGGTTCCGGTCAGCCCGCCGCCGGTCAGCCAGCCGTCGGTCAGCCAGTCGCCGGTCGGCCCGCCGCCGGCCGGCGCGCCGCCACGAAAGCCCAAGCCGTTCTTCACCCGGTGGTGGGTCTGGGCGCTGGCGGCAGTGGTCCTGCTCATGGCGGTGGGCCAGGCGAGGACGTCTCCCTCGGTGGCTCCGGTGCCGGTGACCTCGATCGGTACGGTCGAACCCTCCGATCCGCCGACAGACGAGCCTGCGGCGGAACCGAGCGAGGAGTCCGCGCCGGCGGCCTCGTCCACGGCGTCCAGCACGGAAACGAAGCCCACACCCACCCCGACGCCGAAGGCCACCCCGAAGCCGACCTACAAGGCACTGAGCAGCCGGCAGTTCAAGCTCCTGGCCAAGGACCCGGATGCCTACATCGGGCGTACCTACGTCATCTACGGGGAGATCACCCAGTTCGACGCCGCCACGGGGAACGACGCCTTCCGTGCCAACACCGGACCGAAGAAGCTGCGGATCTCCTACGGCTACGTCTCCTACGACCAGAACACGGTCCTCACCGGCAGCACGTCGAAGCTGAAGAAGCTGGTCGAAGGCGACTGCTTCACCGCGAAGGTGACGGTCCTGGGGTCCTACTCCTACGACACTCAGGTCGGCGGCAACACCACGGTGCCGAGCTTGTACGTGGACTCGATCTCGGTCTACGGCAGCACCGATTGATCTGCGCCGATCGCTGACCGCTTGCTCTGCGGCCACATCGCTGACCGCTTGCTCTGCGGCCACATCGCAGTCCGCTTGCTCTGCGGCCACATCGCAGTCCGCTTCATCTGCGGCGACATCGCAGTCCGCTTCATCTGCGGCGACATGGCTGTCCACAGATTCCGGCTCGTCGAACACGTGTGCGAAAACTGTCAGCGGCGGGTCGTAGCGTTGTTGCATGACCAAGAAGCGGACTCGAAGTCCCGGGCAGTCGCCGGCCCGGGCGCTGGTGCGGGAGCTGTGCGGTGCGTTCGCCGAGGAGCACGCCGTCCAGATCCGGCAGGTGGAGCTGATCGACCGGCTCTGCGCGGCGTTCTCGGCACTGGACTCCTCCGGGCCTGTGATGCCGGGCCAGGAGCGGCTGCTGCCGGCCGGGGCGGACGGCACGCCGCTGGTGGCCGAGCACCTGGCCACCGAGCTGGCCCCGAAGCTGCGGATGCCCATCGAGGGCGCGTTCGTGCTTATCGCCGATTCGATGAACCTGGTCCACCGGCATCCGCGCTTGTGGGACGCCACCCGCGAGGGCCGCGTGCGGGTCTGGCAGGCCCGCACGCTCGCCCGGGCCACCGCGACGGCCGGGCTGTCCCGGGAGGCGGCCGCGTGGGTGGATGAGCAGTTGGAACCCGCGCTGGGACGGCTCGCCTGGGGACGGGTCAAGCGGAAGTTGTCCGGGCTCATCCTGCGCGCCGATGTGGAACTGGCCGCCCGGAAGGCCGCCCAGGCCAAGGCTGAGCGGTTCGTGCGGGTGCGCAACCTCGGCGACGGGACGGCGCTGGTGACCGCGCGGGCCGATGCCGCGGACGCCCTCCGGTTCTCCCGGACGCTGGACCAGCTGGCTGGGCAGCTGTCGGTGTCCGGGGAGACCGACGAGCGAGACGTGCTCCGAGCCACGGCGCTGGGGGTGCTCGCCGAACCCGAGCAGGCCGTGGCGCTGCTCGCCGGTCCCGACTCGCGACCTGGCACCGACCGGCCGCGCCAACGACGCACCGCCGAACTCGTGATCCACTACGCCCCCGGCGAGCGGGTCGGCCGCAGTGAGGAGCTCGGGCCGGTGCTCGCCGAACAGGTCCGCGACTGGCTCGGGCACGATCGAGTGGTGGTACGGCCCGTCGTCGACCTGGCCGACAACCCGTCGGTGGACGCCTACGAAATCCCCGAGGCGATGGCCCGCGTCGTGAGACTGCGGAACCCCTACGACGTGTTCCCCTGGTCCGGCCGGACGTCGAGGGGGCTGGATCTGGACCACACGCGGGCCTACCAGCACGGGGCGGGGCGACCACCCGCGCAGACCAACCCGGACAACCTCGGGCCGCTGTCCCGGCGGGCCCACCGCGCCAAGACCCATTCGGGGTGGCAGGTGTCGCAGCCGTTCCCCGGGGTGTTCGCCTGGCGGTCGCCACTGGGCTTCCGGTACCAGGTGGACGCCGACGGCAGCCGGGAACTCCGACCCGACGAGCCCGTTCGGCCCCCGGGGGTGGACGGGCGAGGCCCCAGGCCGGAGCGGGTGGCCAGGATCGACGTCAGGTGGCTCCTGGCAGCGTGAGTGCGCTCAGAGGACGCAGGAGACTGCCTGCTCGGCTTGGCGGACGGTGAGGCGCCCGGACATGAGGTGGGGAAGGAGGGTGTCGCGGAGGGCGGCGAGGTGGCGGGATTCGTTTCGACCGGCCCCCACGATCGCGAATAGCGATAACGCCTTGTCGCCCAGCGATCGGAGCTGTTCATCTCCGGGCAGCGTCATCTGGTAGTCAGCCAGATCAGACGCTGACACTCTCTGCCGCCCGGATGTCCCGACCATGTGCTGAATCGCGTGTGCGCGGAACCCCTGGTCGATGGCAACCAGGTAGCTCAGCGGCAGGGCGATGTGCGGCAGGCTTCGCATCACGATGAACTCTGTGGAGCCCACGCCAGTTTCCCCTGGATCCAGAAAGTCGACGTAGCCGGTCTTGCGGTTCTCCAAGCAAGGGGTAATGCGAGCAAGCAGCGTGTCGCCGTTTGCGAAGCGGGCTCCTCCCTTTGCAGGACGCGCCTCCCACGATGCGACGCAGCTTGTGCTCGTTGGGAGTTTCTGCATGTCGACATAGGTCGGGTCATTCTTGGTCGTCGGTGAACAACGGGGGTTGAACTCGATCAGCTCGGTCACCGAACGGAGCGTCGCATCAGACCGGCGCTGAAGCTGCGTGAACTCAACGGTCAGCAACTCCTCAACGGTCCGGGCAATCGCACTGTTTGCAGCGATCTTGTCGTCGAGGGCGCCGAGGACTTCGGCGATGGCGCGCTGCACCTCAATGGGTGCAAAGGCCCACGGAAACACGAAGTTGCGGATATCCGCGACGTTGAGGTGAGCCACGGTTGAACCTGCTGCCTTCTCCTGCAGGGACGCCTGAGTTGCTGGAGCCGAGAGCGCGTAATACACGAAGTCAGGCGAAGCTTTCGCCGGATCGATCCGCATCAGCACGGTGCGTTGCCCCGGTGCCACGTGCTCCGATTCCGGAATACGAACAACCGGACCAACTGGCGCCTCGCGAGCGAGCAGCAGGTCACCCGCCCTGGGCCTGAGTCTGCGAGTCCATGCGTCGAACGTCGCTCTCGAGATGCGTCGCGCCTGCGCGTAATCGATCCTGTGGCCGACCATCGCCGGCGTTCCCACCGCAAAGTGCTGGCCGGAGTCGTCAATTGGAGCTGTCTTGTGCTCGCAGTCGACCAGCCGGGCCACGACGTCATCCAATCTCGTCACTCCACCCTCCCCAACTGCTCGCGCACCACCGCATCCAACCGCGCCGACTCGTCCATCGCCACCAGCAACTCCCTTGTCAGCCGCTCGATCTTCTCCTCCAGGGGCTCGCCGTCGTCCTCGGCCTCGGCCGTACCGACGTAGCGTCCCGGCGTCAGGGCATAGTCCGCGGCCTTGATCTCCGCCAACGTTGCCGAGTAGCAGAAGCCGGCCACGTCCTCATAGGCCCCCCGAGCCGAGGCCGACCCGCGCCAGTCGTGGTAGGTCCCGGCGATCGACGCGATGTCGTCCTCCGACAGCGCCCGCTCGGCGCGGTCCACCATGGAGCCCAGGTTCCGGGCGTCGATGAAGAGCACCTGACCGCGGCGGTCGGTGGGTTCTTGGCGAGGCTTCGTCAGGCTCAGCCGTCGTTCGTCGCCCTCGGGCTTCGTCAGGCTCAGCCGTCGTTCGTCGCCGCCCTTGTCACGCGCGAAGATCCACAGGCAGACCGGGATGCCGGTCGACCGGAACAACTGCGTCGGCAGCGCCACCATGCAGCTGACCAGGTCGGCTTCGACGATCTGCGCCCGGATCTGGCCCTCGCCGCCGGTGTTGGTGCTCATCGAGCCGTTGGCCATCACCACCCCGGCCTGCCCACCCGGAGCGAGCTTGCTCAGGATGTGCTGGATCCAGGCGTAGTTGGCGTTGTTGGCCGGCGGCACCCCGAAGCGCCACCGGGCGTCGTCCTCGCGCCGCGCCCAGTCCTTGATGTTGAACGGCGGGTTGGCCAGCACGTAGTCGGCCTGCAGGTCGGGGTGCAGGTCGCGGGCAAACGTGTCGCCCCAGGTCGGGCCGAGGTTGCCGATGATCTGGTGGATGGCGAGGTTCATCCTGGCCATGCGCCACGTCCGCTCGACGTTCTCCTGGCCGTAGACCGACAGGTCGGCCCGGTTGCGGTCGTGGGCTTCCAGGAACTTCTCGGCTTGGACGAACATGCCGCCCGAGCCGCAGCACGGGTCGTAGATGCGTCCCCGCGACGGCTCCAGCATCTCCACCAGCACCCGGACCACGCCGGGCGGGGTGTAGAACTCGCCGCCGCGCTTGCCCTCGGCGGCGGCGAACTTGCCCAGGAAGTACTCGTACACCTCGCCGAGGAGGTCCCGGGCGCGGGTGGCCCCCTCGCCGGTGAACCGGGCCGAGTTGAACAGGTCGAGCAACTCCCCCAAGCGCCGCTGGTCGACCGCCTGCCGGTTGTAGGTGCGCGGCAGCGTCCCGGCCAGGGCCGGGTTCTCGGCCATGAGCAGTCCCATCGCCTCGTTGATGAGTTCGCCGATGGTCTTGTCCTCGGTGCCCTTGGCACGCTCGACCAGGTGCTGCCAGCGCGCGGCCGGCGGCACCCAGAACACCTGGGAGCCGGTGTACTCGTCCCGGTCCTCCAGGGAGTACTCGATGTCGTCGTCGGCGTAGCCGCCCTCGGCCTCCAGCTCGGAGCGGATCGCCTCGCGGCGCTCGCTGAACGAGTCGGAGACGTACTTGAGGAACACCAGGCCCAGGATGACGTCCTTGTACTCCGACGCCTCCAGCGAGCCGCGCAGTTTGTCGGCGGCCTTCCACAGGGTGTCCTTGAGTTCCTTCGACGTCGAGGGACGGGCCGGTTCAGCCGGTCGTCGAGCCATGGCGTTTCTCCTTGTCAACAGGCGAGATCGTGATCCGCCGCGATTCGACGGCGGTGGTCAGGTCGGCGGCCAGCCGATCCAGGCGCGCCAGCCGCTCGGCGAGCCTACGGCGTTCGGCGGCGAGGTCTGCGAGGGCGTCGGCCAGGGCGCGGGCGCCCTCGCCGGACAGGACGGCCAGTTGCCAGGACCGCCACGCCGACGAGGTCGCCTGGTTGATCCTGGCTGCGACGGCGACCGGGACGAGCGGGGCTCCGGGCTTCACCCGCAGCACGCGAGCCGGGGTGAGGACGAGCGAGCCACCGCCCTGGTCGACAACAGCGCGGGGCCTGCCCCCCGTGGTGAAGACGACGTCGCCGGGCTCGGTGAGACGCACGTCGGCGCGGCTGTGCAGCACAAGGCGGTCGACGCTGCGACGCGGGCGTCCGGGGTCGCCGACCTCGTCGGGGCCGATGACGAGGACGTTGCCGGCAGGCAGCTCGTCCACCGGCAGCCGATGGCCGGGCAGGACGCGCACCCACCGGCGCGCCAGCGCCTGCTGGAGGCTCACCTGTTCGGCCACCCCGTCCGCGACCCGCAACTGGTAACCGGCGAGCACGGCCTCAGAGTCGGCGCCGGTGAGGTGGACCACCCAGTCCGCGCCGGAACGGGCCGATGCCTCACCGCGCGCGGGACGACGCTGGACCAGCGAGCCGCTGCGCGAGACGAGCTCCGCGGTGGGCACGTGGAGCAGCGACGCCCACGCGCGGCGGCGCGCGCCCTCGATGCCCTGCCAGGAGGCGAGCAGGTCGTCGGTCAGGCCACTGATCGCCGCTGCGGTGAGGGTGTCGCCGGACAGGTCGGCCACTGAGGTGCGCCGCTCGGCCGGGGCGGCGCCGTCCGGTGCGGCCAGCAGCCACAGCCCCAGGTGCTCACGGGCTCGGGTGGGCCGCAGCCCCGCCGGCAACCGGACGATCGAGCGGACGCGGCCTTCGCGCAGCAACTGGTCGCGGCGGACGAGCGCCTCACCGCCCAGCGGGTCGGTCAGGGTGGCCGCCGGGCCGAGGACGACGGCGACCTGGCCGGCGTCCATCCCGAGGGCGATGTCGTCGAGGAAGTCCAGCTGCTCGGACTCGGTCATCGCGGGACGATCGGGGTCGGGCAGCACGACGAGGTGGACCACCGGCCCGCTCACCGACCAGTCGCCGGCGGCTGGTTCGACCCGCGCGACCTCTATCCCCCGCAGCAGGAGCTGGCGGTGGACCAGCCGGTGCACCGGCCCGCGTCCGTCCCTGAGGAGGACGCCGGCGCCCAGCGCCGCGCTCGCCTCAGCCAGCAGGTCGACACACGCTCCGGTGGGGTCCATAATCCGGGTGTTCTCGCCGAGGTCGCGGGCCAAGGCTGTCGTGAGCGCCAGCACGAGTCGATGGGCCACCGGGGCAAGGGCGGCCTGCGCGATCGGCGCCCAGGACGTCCGGAACCGCTGGTCGAGCAGAGTCTCGTGGGCGGCTTCGACGCTCCACGCGGCCTCGGCCATCTCGTCGGCCAGCCGCGCCAGGGACGCAGGCTCCGCGGCGCGCCCGACTTCGCCGAGCAGGCATTCATCGTCGGGGTCGAACGTGTCGGCCAGGTCCAGGAGCTCGTCGGTGTCCAGCTCCGACAGCGGCCGTCCGCTGAGCTTGCGCAGGGCGAGCAGGGCGCTGAGCGCTTCGGCCGAACCGTGTCGCGTCGTCGCCTCGAGTAGGGCGTGCGCGGCCGCGTCGGCGCGGACGTCGGGGTTGTTGCCGTGCTCGGTCTCCTCCAGCCAGGTGACCACGTCGTCGCGGGCGAACAGAGCCTGACCGGCCAAGGTCCGGCGTGGACTCGGGAACGGGTGCGCGGTGCCGTGGGAGCGGCGTCGCCACATGCTCACCACCGGTCGCTGGACGCGGGCCAAGCCGGCGATGTCGCGCATGGTCATCAGCTGCTCGTCCATCGCCCCCGCTCCTTCTCACACCCAGAACGGCACTCTAAGGCAGGAGGCGGCTTCGCGAGGTGCGACGTCGATAATCCCCCTTATCAAGGCCCGACTCCACTTCCCCCAGGCCGGTTCGGCATGGTGGAGCCACCGGGAGTGAGGGCCTGGGGGGTGACCCTCACTCCCCCACGATGGCTGAGCTTGACGAAGCCTCGTGACCGACCGCCCACCACGATGGCTGAGCTTGACGAAGCCTCGTGACCGACCGCCCACCACGATGGCTGAGCTTGACGAAGCCTCGTGACCGACCG
>CAZPCM010000072.1:0-15081 GCA_964585085.1 uncultured Propionibacteriaceae bacterium | reverse complement strand
TGCCGCCCGAACCCTCCGAGTAGGGCTTCGGCTGTCGGGTCATGGGTGCCTTCCTCGGGTGCGAGGAAGGCACCGAACGTGGCTTCCGGCAGCTTGAAGTTCTCCAGAAAGAGCTCCCGCATGGCGGACACGTGGGGGCTGGCCGGGTCGATGGGCAGCGTCCACAGATCGAATCCGCTGCCGTCGTCCTCGTCCTCGAGCGCGACCGGGAAGAACCGGCTGAGGATCGTGTCGAAGATCCTTATGCGGCTCGCCCCTGCCGGTCGAAGGCCCGGTCCTCCCAGGTGCGCCGCCTCCTGGCCTCAGGCGAAGGCGGCGATGTCGATCTTCTTCATCGCCAGCAGCTTCTGGTACGCCCCGGGGGTCTGCATCAGCTCCGCGATGTTCACCGGGATGACCTGCCAGCTCAACCCGAAACGATCGACGCACCAGCCGCACTGCTCCGCCTCTGGTACGGCGCTGAGCACGCCCCAGTAGTGGTCGAGTTCGGTCTGGTCGGCGCACTCCAGGATGATTGAAACGCCGCAGGTGAAGCTGAACTGCTGCTCGACGCCCGAGTCCATCAGCGCGATCCACTGGCCGAGGACCTCCAGGTCGCAGAACATCACGCTGCCCGCGTGGGCCGGCCCGACCTGGGTCGGATAGCGCGCCAGAGTCCCGACCCGTGACCCGGGGAACACCCTGGAGTAGAAGTTGACGGCCTCGCCGGCCCGGTTCTGCACCCCGTCGCCGAAGAGCAGCGAGGGGACGACGAAAGGCCTCGGCTCACCTGCGGGATCGGTGAGGATGAGCTGCCAGCTCACGCCGAAGCGGTCCTGAATCCAGCCGTAGTGGGAGCTGAAGTCGTAGCTGCCCAGCGGCATCAGCGTCCGTCCGCCGTCGGCCAGGGCCGCCCAGGTCGCGTCCAGGTGTTCGCGGGCCGCGTCGTCCCGGGACGGGTCGAAGTTGAGCATGAACGACACCGACGGGTTGACCGGGAACTCCGGCCCGGCGTTGATCGCCACGAACCGGAAGCCGGCTACGTCGAACTCGACGGTCAGTGGCAGTCCCGCGAAGTCCTTCTGGAAGTCGGGCAGCCCTTCGGACGGGTAGTACTGCGTGTCGGTCACCCTGGTGTCGGGGAGGGCTGAGGCGTAGAAGGCGGCGGCTTCGGTCGCGGTGTGGTCGAACCACAGGCTGGGGACAAGCTTCTGCATCGATCCACCTCGTTCGGACGCGGCCGGCGACTATCTCGCCACTGTACGCAGGTTCGGCACGCGCTTCGAGGTCCGCGGAGTGGGTAACCATGCCCCACTGGCCGAGGGCCCTGGCCTCCTGCGATCATTCGAACCTGGAGGTGGCCCGTGGGCGAGGCCGTGCGCAATCCGAGGCTCGAACAAGCCTTCGAGCCTCGCCTGGCCACCGCCCAGCGTCCGGCGCTCGCGCAGTACCTGTCCCTGCTCGTGGTGCCGGCAGCCGATGTGGAGGCGATCATCCAGCGAGCGCTCGACTCCAATCCGATGCTGACGCGGGCGCCCGGAGGGCCCTGTCACGGGTGCGGTCGGCACTGCGCCACTGCCGGCTACTGCAGGTCCTGCTCCTCCGCGCGCGTCAGTGTCGACACCCCGAATGCAACCGACTGGCGCGCCGAGCTCGAGTGCGACGCCCGACTCGAACTGCCCGCGGCGCTGCACACCCTCCTGTCCGACGTCGTGTCCTCCCTGGATGACCACGGGTTGCTGCGGGCCGAGGCGATGTCGCCGTCCTGGCCGGCGGCCGGACTGGCCCGCGTGATGACGGCGATCCGGCTGGTCGGGCCCCCCGGCATCGCCGCGGCCTCGCCGCTGGGGTGCGTCCAGCTCCAGGTCCGGGCACTCGTCGAAGCAGGCGTTGCCCCGCCGCTCGCGGCGACCATAGTCGAGGAGCACCTCGCCCAGGTGGCCGACGGTGACCTGCCGGGTCTCGCGGAGCTCCTCAGGGTCGGCATCGACGAGATCGCCGAAGCTCTCGCCGTGGTCAGTGACCGGGTCAGGCCCTACGTGGTGCTGCCCGGCCCGGTCGAGCGTGCCCGGCCGGTCGATGTGATCTTCCGCCGCGACTCCGACCAGCCCACAGGGATCGCCGTGGACGTCCTCGACTCGCAGTGGTTGGGTCTGCAGTTGGACGAGGACCTGTGGTCGTCGGCGACCGGGGAAGCCCGGGCCTGGCTGCGGACGCACCGCGTCGAGGCGCAGCAGCTGCTCGCCGAGCTCGGTGCGCGATCCGGAATGCTGCGGCGACTCGGCGACCTGCTCGCTCAGCGGCAGCGCGCGTTCCTGCTGGGGGGACCGGCTGATCACCAGGCGCTGACGCGTGCCGAAGCCGCGCGCCAGCTCGGCTGTCACCCGTCCACCGTGGGCAGGATCGTTCAGGCCACCTGGGCCCGCTGCCCGGACGGCCGCATCATTGCGCTGGCCGACTGCTTCGGCGGGCGCACCGCTGCGCTTGAAGCCGTTCGGCGCGTCGTCGCGGGACGCTCTGGGCTCTCCGCGGAGGCGATCCGTTCCGAACTGGCCGCCGGGGGCATCCGGCTGGCCCGTCGTACCGTCGCCCAGTACCGCGGGCTGCTCGCCGCCGCCGGCCTCGCCACCTGACCGGCGAAGCCGGCTTCGTCAGTTCGGACGGTCGGGCGAAGGGCGCTTCGCCATCCCCCACGTCGTGCACGTTCGCAGGGACGCCACCAGGCTTGGCACGGAAATTGCATGGACACAGGTGAAGGGACATCCCAGAGGAAGGACAGTCCATGCACGACATCGATCGCGCCATGTTCGAAGTGGCGCAAGAGGGCCTTGGCGAGTACGAGTCCTATGAGGCCTACGAAACCCAGACCGAGGCCGAGGCCTACGAGGCCCAGCTGGCTTCCGAACTCCTGGGCGTCACCAGCGAAGCCGAACTCGAGCAGTTCCTGGGCAACCTGGTCGGCCGCGCCGCCCGCGCAGTCAGGGGCTTCGCCAACTCCCCGACGGGGCGCAGCCTCGTCGGCATCCTCAAGGGTGCCGCCAAGAAGGCGCTGCCACAGGCCGGGCGGGTCATCGGCAACGCGATCTCGCCGGGTCTGGGGCCGACCGGGGCCAAGCTCGGCCAGTGGCTGGGGAACCAGTTCGAAGCCGAGGGCCTGTCCGACGAGGACCGCGAGTTCGAAGTCGCCCGGGCGTTCGTACGACTGGGCACCGCGGCCACGCGGAACGCGCTCGCGTCCGGTCCCTACGTGCCGCCCGGGCCGGCAGCCACTCAGGCCGTCGTGTCGGCCGCGCAGCGGCACCTGCCCGGACTGGTCCCGACGCTCCGCCCAGGTGCCGGACCCGCGGTCAGCGGCACCGTCGGCGAGCTCCCCACCACGGGCGGGCGATGGATCCGCCGCGGCAACCGCATCATCCTCCTCGACCTCTGACCACCCACCAACCCCCACCAGAAGGAGTACCCATGTCCATCTTCGAGACCTACGAAGGCCCTGTCGGCGAGGGCGAGGCCTATGAAGGCGAAACCTACGAAGGCGAGGCCTACGAAGCCCCCCTGTTCGAAGCCTTGAACGAGGCCGAATACGCCGGGGAAGTCTTCGAGTTGTCCGAGGGCGAGGTCAACGAGCTCGCGATGGAACTGATGGAGGTCACCAGCGAGGAGGAACTCGACCGCTTCCTGGGGAACCTGTTCAAGAAGATCGGACGGGGCGCCCGCGCGGTGTTCCGCTCGCCGGTGTTCAAGAGCATCGGCGGCGTGCTGAAGAGCGTCGCGAAGAAGGCCCTGCCCCTGGCCGGCGCGGCGCTCGGCTCGTTCGTGGCCCCCGGGGTCGGCACCGCGATCGGTGGCAAGCTCGGCTCCCTGGCCTCCGGCCTGCTGGAGGTGCAGGAGTACGAGAGCATGGGCGAGGAGGAGGCCGAGTTCGAGGCCGCCCGGCGCTACGTCCGCTGGGCCTCCGGAACCGTCCGACACGCCGCCCGCGCTCCACGCGGGATGCCCCCGCGAGCGGTCGCGCGCAACGCCGCGATCGCCTCGGCCCGACGCCACGCGCCCGCGCTGCTGCGCCGCCGCCGTGGACCGGTGCCGCCGCGCCGCCCCGTCGCCCGGCGGCCTTACCCGACCCCGGCTCCGTCCCGTCCGGCAGTGGCCTGGCCGGTCGCCCCCGCTTGGCAGCCGCCCGCCCCTGACGTGGCCGGACCGTACCCCGACTGGCCGTCCGCGCCCGCTCCCTCCTGGGATCAGCCGCCGGCGCCTCAGGTTCCGGCGTCCGACTTCGGTGAGCCGGGCGGGTTCGAACCGGGCATGACGGGGCGCTGGATCCGACAGGACGGCCGGATCGTGCTGCTCGACGTGAGGGGATGACCACCATGGGCGGACTCCACCAGACGGGGGAGATGCTTCGGCTTGAAGCGCGAAGCCTCCTCGCCCGGCTGGACCAGCTCAGGCCGCTCGCCCTGCACGAGACCATGGTCCCCGCGGCGGCCCTGCCGCCGCGGGCCAGCCTGAAGATGGAGCGCTTCCTCCACGCCGGACGGACGCTGCTCCGAGGCCAGGTAAGGGACTACCTGGCCTGGCTCGAAGGGCCAGGGTTCTCGGCATCCCCCGCCGAGCAGCAGTCGGAGTTCGTCCGCATCCGCATGCGTTTCAACGCCATCCTGGCCCAGTTCGACATGTTCACCGAGGTGGTCACCCAACGCAGTGAGCACTGGACGGGCGTGTGGCTGGCCGGTCTGGACGCACTCGCCGCGGACGCCCTGTCCGTGGTCCGACAGGTCCAGAACCCACCGCCGACCGTGTGCTACCTGGCCCGCGGTGCCGGGGCGGCCATCCGCCGGGCCCGCACCAGGCTTCCCGGCGGCGATCTCGCTCCGATCGCGATCATCCGAATTCCTCGCGAGAGGATGGTGGGTCAGGGCATCGCGTCCTCGCTTGTCCACGAGGTCGGCCATCAAGGGGCGGCGCTGCTGGACCTGGTGGCGTCGCTGCGGCCCGACATCGCCCGGGCCCGCCGGCGCACCGGGCCGGCCGCCCCGGTGTGGTCGGCCTTCGAGCGGTGGGTCTCCGAGATCGTCGGGGACCTGTGGTCGGTGGCCACCCTCGGCATCTCCGCCACGGTGGGGCTGCTGGCGGTGGTCAGCCTCCCGTCCTACTTCGTCTTCCGTCCCTCGGGGGACGACCCGCACCCGATCCCCTACGTCCGGGTCCTGCTGTCGTGTGCCATGGGCCGCGCCCTGTACCCCCACCCCCAGTGGGGCCAGATGGAGGCCACCTGGAAAGCCATGTACCCGGTGGAGCAACTCCCCGTCCAACGCCAGGACGAGTTCGCGCTGATGGAGGAACAGCTCCCGGCCTTCGTCCGGGTCCTGGTGAACCATCGGCCGCCGTCACTCCACGGGGTGCCGCTGGGTGGGGCCTTCCCGCTCCGGCAACGCACTCCGGCCCGGCTCGCCCAGCTGTTCGGCGCCTGGAACGGCGACCTCGCGGTCATGGCCCGGCAGCCGCCGAGCCTCGTCTTCGCCGTCGTCGGGCAGGCCCGGGCGGCCGGGCGCCTCTCGCCCGAAGCCGAGAGCGACCTCCTCTCCACGCTCCTCAGCGTCTGGGCCCTGCGCAGCAGCCTGAGCGCGACCGAGAACCTCATCGCCACCAACCCGGCAACCCGGGTCTGAAAGGAAGACACTCCCATGATTGAGTTCGCCAATCCGGGTGCGGCGCGGCCGAAGATGCGCGTGCGCCTCACCCCCGATCACTACCAGGTGGGTCAGACGATCCACGCCGTCCTCGAACCTGAGTCCGACTTCGAGGGCAAAGTCGAATGGTGGGTGACACCGATCGACGACGAGGAATCGCTGATCCGTTCCGGCTCACTGGCCATCCAAGCGCCGCCCGACGCACCAGAACACCGGCCCTACTACGACAGATACGGCATCTCGGTGGACGGGCTGGACGCCGGGAGCTTCCGGTTCAACGTCGACTGGGGCGGCGAGGACGGACCGTACGGATCTGACAAGGAGTGGGACAAGCGCTACGACGACCACATCTTCTTCGTCGACGCCGCCCCGACCGCGACGATCGCCCTGGTGAAGCAGCCGGTGAGCGGCATCACCGCCGACCCCCTGGCGACCTACGACGACTTCATCCGCTACCTCGGGAAGAAGAACGGCCCCAAGCCGCTGGTCAGCTTGGACGAGGCCGACTACGGCCGACCCCGTGCCCTGGACGACAACTTCTACTACAAGTTGAAGCGGCGGGCTGCCAAGTACGTGCGGGAAGAAGTCACCTGCAGCGGGCTGATGGAACTTGCGGCGCCCTACCTCGACAAGCGGCTGGAGGACGAACCCAACAAGCTGCCGGGGCTGGCTCCGGCCCTCGCCGGCGATGTCGTCCCCTCCGCAGTTCCGTGTGTCGAGCTGATCTGGAACTACTGGCTGGAGGAGGGGATGCTCGTGCAGACCCTCAACCTCATCCTCGCGCGCTTCCAGAACCGGGTCGTGCCGGGCTTCCAGCGCCTGGCCCGGTTCGACATCAGCCCGCTGGTCAGCCTCCAGGGTCTCCTCTACGACTTCGTCGACGACGAGCAGCACCGGCTGACGGTTCGGCGGCGGGCCGCCGAGTACGAGTACGAGTACGGCCTGCGGCTCATCGGCAAGGCGATCCCGCCGTCACGGGCCTTCGTCGAGCGGCGTGCCGGGTTCCTGGAGGGATTCCACCAGGTGCTCTACCTGGCGCACATCTTCTTCAAGGAAGAAGACGACATGACGGTCAACGCCGACGCCTTCCCGCTGTACCGCGCGTTGCGTGAGACGCACCTCGCGCTGTCCCAGGGTTCGCACAACCAGTACGGGCAGATGGCCCGGAGCGCCCGGGCGGAGTTCCTGGTCATGCAGTACCTGCTGGCCCGTCCGGAAATGCGGGAGTTCCTCGGCGGCCGGCCGATGACGCCCTACCAGGAGCCTTGGCAGGACCGCGTCGACAGCATGAAGGCCCTGCAACCCGAATGGCCGGAAACCAGCATCATGCACTACTTCGACCTGGCCACCCTGGGCGAGCGGCTGGTGCTGACCATCCGGCTGGGCAACTGGAACGGCTCCGACATCAGCGCGCCGCAGGCCATGGCCTGGGCACGGGCCTTCCGCGAACCGATCCAGAAGTACGTCGCGGCCTACCGCGCGGTCACCGGGGTCGACCTGTCCCGCACGCCGGACGCCACCATGCCGGCGTCCCTGCTCCAGCGCCGCCTCGACGAGCAACTCGGCCGGGGGTGACGATCGACTTCACCTCCGCCCGCTTCCTGGGATCGGGGACGTACGAGACGATCGCCGTCCCCGGTTCCGGGAAGCCGGCGGCCCTGGAGGAACCCCAGGGCGCGTTGTCGGTCGCCGGCCTTCTCGCCAGACGCCAGCGCGCCGAGTGCGGCCTGCTCTCTCGCAGTACCCTGCACGCCCTGATCGACGTCTTCAGCGTCCTTCGAGCCGGGGACGGCCCGGTCCTCGTCGATGAGCATGCCTACCCCATCACCGGATGGGCCGCGGCGGCGGCGCAAGGTGGAGCGGGCCCGGTGATCCCGTATCGACACCACGACGCACGCGACGCCGCCCGACTCCTACGCCTCCACCGCGGGACGGGCCCGGGCGTGCTGGTGGCCGACGCCTGGTGCGCCAACTGCCTTGAACCGGCACCGTTGGCCGAGTTGAGCCGGTCGGCCCGGAGGGCCGGCGTCCCCCTGGTCGTGGACGACTCCCTCGCCTTCGGCGTCCTGGGAGCCCGCAGGGACGACCGGGACTGCTTCGGCAGCGGCGGCAGCGGCACGCTCGCTTGGCTCGGCCTCAACGAACCGGGCATCCTGTGGGTCGCCTCGGCGTCCAAGACCTACGGGGTGAGCCTCTGCGTGGTGACGGGCAGTCGTCCGCACCTGACGGCCCTCCAACGGGACGGCCCCTCGCGGATGCACGCCGGCCCGCCGTCGGTGGCCGACATCGCGTTGCTGGAGGCGCAGCTCGCCGATCCCGCCGCCGACGACCAGCGGCGCAGGCTGGCCGGTCTCGTCGCAGCCGTGCGTGACGGGTGCGAACGGGCCGGGTACGTCGCCGTCGGCCGTCCGTTCCCCGTCGTCGGACTGCGTTCCTCGCGGTACACCGCCGCCGAGTTGCACCAGAGCCTGGAGGGCTTTGGGATCCGGAGCCTGGTCGTCCGGTCCGAGTGCAGCGGGAGTCCGATGCTCGCGCTCTGCCTGCGGGCCGACCACACCGACGCCCAGGTCGCCGCGCTGCTGACGGCCCTCACCCTCGCCCACCGGAGGAGACGCTGATGTCCACTTATCCGATCATCGACTCGCACGTCCACATCGGCGTCGGGGACGGGCTGACCGGCCCGTGGGACACCTCCGCCTCGCTGGAGGTGTACTGGCGGAGGGCCCGCGCCGCTGGGGTGGACAGGGCAGCCATCATGCCGCCGCTCACCTCCGACTACCCGCGGGCCAACCACGACATCGTCCGGCTCCTGCGCCGCTACCCCGACCGGCTGTATGGCCTGTGCGCGGTGAATCCGGCCGCCGAGTCGGGCGCCGTCGCCGACCATGTGGGCCGGGCGATCGTGGACGGCGGGTGCTGCGGCATCAAGGTGCACGCCCACCACGCCCGCATCACCCGGGAGATCGCCGAGGTCGCGCGCCGGCTCGGGGTCCCGGTGCTCTACGACCCGATGGGCGACCTCGCGTCGGTGGAGATGGTGGCGCGTTCCTACCCGGACGTGGCCTGGATCATCCCGCACCTGTCCTCGTTCGCCGACCAGTGGCAGACCCAGCTGGCCTTCATCGACCAACTGGTCCGCCACGCGAACGTCTTCGCCGACACCTCGGGTGTGCGCTACTTCGACCTGCTCGCCGACGCCGCCCGCCGGGTCGGGCCGGGGAAGCTCCTGTTCGGGAGCGACGGGCCGTTCCTCCACCCTGCCGTGGAACTGGAGAAGGTGAAAGCGCTCGGCCTCGGCCGGGCCGCCCTGCGGCTCGTGTTGGGGGGCAACTTCCTGCGTCTGACCGCGACCGCGCGCGCTCGGTTCCAGCGGAGTTGACCGGCAAGGCACCTCACCCGGGCGCCGGCAGCGCGTCCCCGGCTTTGGCGCCGTGCCTTCGCAGCTGCAGTGCCCGGACGGTGACCCCCAACTGCTCCGCGGCGGCCCGCATGTTTCCTCCGGCGTCGGCCAGGGCGACCTCGATAGCCACCTCTGAGACCAGCGACTTCAGGCCCTGCATGCCGGTCCCCCGTCGGAGCCCGTGGCGCACGACCTCGGCGAGGGTCGCAAGGTCGCCGGACTGAGCCTTCGGTCGCCCCTTGCAGGGGTTGGGACGGTCGGCCGGCGGGATGTCGCCGGCGGTGATCGGTCCCCGACCGACGTGCCTGGCGGCGACCCTGGTGGCCAGTTGGCGCAGTTGGCGCAGGTTGCCGGGGAACGAGCACTCGTGGAGCATGGCGAGGACGACCGGCGAGATCTCCGGCGGGGTAGCGACCTTCATCGACAGTGCCAGGAAGTGACCGAACAGCTCCTCCACGTCCTCGAGCCGGTCGCGCAGCGGGGGCAGCTGCACCGTCCCGGAGGCGATCCGATGGTAGAGGTCGCTGCGAAACCTGCCCCGCCGCTGCTCTCTGAGCAGGTCGCGGTGGGTGGCGCTGACCAACCGGAAGGACGTCTTCCCCCAGACGCTGCCGCCGACCCTCTTGTAATGGCCTTCCTGGACGACGCGAAGCAGCTCTGCCTGCAGGCTCAGCGGGAGATCGCCCACCTCATCGAGGAAGAGCGTGCCGCCGTCCGCTTGGGCGACGGCTCCCACCCGGGCCCGGTCGGCGCCGGTGAAGGCGCCACGCTCGTGCCCGAACAGCTCGCTCCCCGACAGTGAGGGAACGATCGTGGTGCAGTCCACGACCACCAGTTGCCCCGACCGATCTTCCGCGAACGGGCGCCCGCCGGTGAGGACGTGGACGATCTGAGAAGCCAACTCCTTGCCGGTCCCGGTCTCGCCGGTGAGCAGGATGGGGCCGGTGCCGTACAGCGAGAGCTCGATGAGGTGGCGCAGAGCCTCTCGCAGGGCCGGGCTCCCTCCCAGCATGCGACAGCGCACGACCGGGCACTCCAGGACCGCGTCGATGGCGGCCCAGCGTTCGAGACGCTCGACCACCGCTTTGGCGGTGCTGTGATCCTGCCAGCAGAAGACGTCCTCCGCGCCCGCCTGGAGCAAGGCCCACGCCGTGGCGGCCGGGATCTCCGCCGAGTCAACCACGACCAGGGTTCGGCGGCGCTTGGGTCCGAGGGTGGACGGCAGCGCCCGCCAGCAGGCGTCCACATCAGGAGCCGCCAAGACGGCGGCTCCGTCGGGTCCTGCGAGGTGGCGCTCCTGAAGTGCTCGACGCAGGAGGGCGGCTGAGGCGCTGGTGCCGCTCTCAACCAGCGCTGCCACCACTGTCCTCCGCCACGTCGGTTGAGGCAGTGAGCATCGGCGCAGGATGTGCGAGCGGAACTGAGGTGTGGAATAGATTGTCGGCACCCCGGGGTGGAAGAGGGAGACCCATACACCTACCTAACCCCCGGGCCAAGCCGACACGCCAGCCCGCCACGGCGCCGAACTGCTGATCGCTTTGGCGTGTGAGGGCGCTGGGCTGGTCAGGGGGTGGCCGGCCCGTGGGTCATTCGGCGGCCTTCTTGCGCTGCTCGTCGGTGAAGGCGGCGGCGCTCTTCGCCTCAGCCGCACTGCGGCCGGTGCGGCGGCTGCTGCGGATGGCGCCGACCGAGAGGGCCAGGGAGTCCCAGGCGGCGGCGGTCTTGGGGCCGCTGTAGGTCAGGGCCTGGCCTGCGCCGACTCCGAGTCCGGAGGCGACGTCGATCGCGTCCTGGTTGGCGCCGAGGTAGATGAACGTCCACTCGTCAGCCTTCTCCTGGGCCTGGATGAGCTGACGGACGGCGGGCAGGGTGAACTCCTGGGAGGCGTTCTCGTGGCCGTCGGTCATGATGACCACGATGACCGTGCCGGGGCGTTCCGACTCGGGCAGGCCGGCCAGCTCCTCGCGGGTGATGTTGATCGTGCGCCCGATCGCGTCCAGCAGCGCGGTGGTCCCTCGCGGTTGCAGGACCAGCGACGGCACCTGGTCGATCGGCCGTCCGGTGTAGACGGTCTCGTAGGAGTCGTCGAACTGGTGCAGCGACACCGTGCACGACCCGGACAGGGCGCGCTGCTGCGCGATGAACGCGTTGAAGCCGCCGACCATGTCGTCGGCGATGCCGGCCATCGACCCTGAGCGGTCGAGGATGGCCACGATCTGGGTGTGGCTGGTGTCGGTCATGGTGGTTCCCTCCCGGTCTCACGTGCACGGGCGTGCAACACAACTATGATATGCAGTGTTTGCACATACGCAAGAGGTGCCGACAGTCAGCTCCAGGGCACGGCTCTCGTGCGCAACTGGAGTCAATCATCCGCCACTGACAAGTCGTGAGGGTTCGGTGGCGAGACCGGCCACTGGCGCCGACCGGCCGCCTTCGCCCGCCGTGACGAGGCATGAGGGTTCGGTGGCGCAGCCCGGTCAATCCTGCACGGAGCGACGCTCGTCCTCGGTGAAGCCTGCCGCGTCCGAGGGTTGCCCGTCGGAGGCTGCCGGCGGCCGGCGTCGGTGACGCCTTGCTGAGGCGCTCAAGGCCTTGAGCGCCGGAGCGACCCTGCTGCGGTGGAAGCTGAGCGACCGGCCGGCCGTGACGCCCAGCGTGGTGCCGACCTCGATCGCATCCTGGTCGGCTCCCAGGTAGTAGAAGACCCAGCCGTGCGCGGCTTCCTGGTGCTCGATCAGAGCCTTCACGCGGGGCCGGGTCAGGTGGTGCGAGGCGTTGTCGACACCGTCGGTCATGACGCACACCAGCACCAGGTCGGGCCGCGCTTCCGGGCCGAGTTCGGCCAATCGCTGCCGCGTGCGCTCGATGGTTTCGCCCAGCGCATCGCCCAGAGCGGTCCGTCCGCGCGGGTACAACGCCAGGGGCGGCACTCGGTCCAGCGGCAACCCTTCGTACACCGGCTCCCAGGTGTCGTCGAACTGGTACAGCGACACCAGGCAGCGGCCCGGCTCTGAGCGCTGCTCGTCGATGAACGCAGCGAAACCGGCTGCCACATCGTCGGCGATCTCCTGCATCGAACCCGATCGGTCCAGCAGCATGGCGATGTCGGTGTACCCCACGCTCCAAGAGTGTGCTGCACAGTGCCGTTCCGAGCGAGGACGTGCCGGGCGGATGGGCTGCAAGGCCACATCTTGGGTCTTGGTGGGCCTACAGGTCCACGATGCGGCCGCAGCAGATCGCCCGATGGTCGACACCTTGCCGGCGGCCGCAGCCGGGACGCGATTGTTCAGCGGGCTCCTAGGCCCTGTCCTGCTGTGGCGATGTCGTCGATCGGCGACGCTGGAACGACAAGGGCTTACGCGCCGGAACGGCCTGGGAGGCCGGGCGTCCGGTTTCGGAGTCGTAGCGAGCCCGTTCGATCGACGAACTGGTCACCCAGCCGTCAGCCGCGTAGGGCGCCAACAACAGGCTCCGCGCGAGTCGCGGCGGCACGCTGTTCGGCGCCAGACCGGCTCGCGCTGCGACCTCCCGCATGGATGCCCCGGCGATGGTCGCCTCGGCCATCGCCTCGTTCAGCGCCCGGTCGACCAGCTCCCGGACCCGGACCAGTTCCTCGACCGCCTCCAGCGGATCCGCCGGCAGGGCGCCCAACCGTTTCGCGGCGTGCGAGGCGTCGAGCGCGTAGCGACTGTCCACCCCGCAAGTCTAGGCAACAATTGAACATACACAGAATGCGCACATGCCAGGCCCGAGACCTGGCCCGCGCGGCCGGGCCGATGCCCGGCGAGCACGAGGAGTAGGCGCGCCGGCCGTCTGCCGGTGCGCTGTGACGCGGGCGACGCTCTATCTCAGGCGCAGCGCAGCGCTGAGCGTGAGGCTTCACTCACGCCCACATCGAGGCTCGCTCACGCGCCCGGGTCGGAGCACCAGGTCGCGCACCACCATCGTTGGACCCTGCAGTGCCGCGAGCCCGGCCACTCCCACCGGGGGGACCCGTGATCCGTTGGACAGTGGGGAGGGTTGAGCGCGACGTGGGCGCCCGGGTCGCCTCGCAGCGCGAGCACGAAGACATCCCCAGGAAGGTGGCTGACGGCGACAGTGGAAACGGAGCTGCCGAGTAATGTCCTGCGCTGGCGAGTCGGAGCTCCGGCAGTTCAGGCGTGATCGGGATTCCCACGCAGCTCGAGTGCTGCGAATTACTCGGTTCCTTCGGATGGCCCATCGCCACGGACCGCTGCGGCCGTGCCGGACGCTCACTCGACGACTGCCGTCTGCGTCAGAAGTCGCCACGACCGGCGCTTCGAAGGGTCCCCCCCGAGCTCGGAGTCAGCTGCGCAACCCAGCGGTGGAGGAGCGGAGCACCAGGCTCGGGATGATCGAGACCTTGTCGAGCTCCGCTTCGGGGTTCTCCATGCGTTGCAGGAGCGCCTTCGCCACGGCGACGCCCACGTCGAAGCTCTTATCGTCGATGGTGGTCAGGTCGAGGTAGTGGGCGCTGGCCAGGGGGGAGTTGTCGTAGCCGACGATGGAGAAGTCTTCGGGCACGCGCCGTCCGGTCTCGCGCAGTGCGGCGAGCGCACCCAGCGCCATCGTGTCGTTGGCGGCGAAGAGCGCGGTCATCTCCGGATGTCGCTGGAGGAGATCGACCATGCCGGCGTAGCCGCCGGGTTCGTTGGTCTCCTGCTCGTGGCCGGCGTCCCGGGCGGGTTCGCCGGCCTCGGCCATCAGCGCGCGGTAGGCGCGGAGCCGGCGCTTGGCCGCCCCGCCCACTCCAGTGATGTGGCCGATCCTGCGATGGCCGAGGGAGCGCAGGTGCTCCACGGCGAGTCCCACGCCGACATCTTCGTCACCGGCGATGCGGACCGCGCCCTTGATGCTGAACTCTCGGGTGCCGGCCACCACGGTGGCCACGCCGAGCGCATCCCGGTCCTGGGCGAGTTCGGCGGCGACGACGATCCCGTCCGCCTGGGCGGCCAGGAAGCCGTCGATCGCGTCCATCTGCATCGGGCCGACAGGGTGCTGATCGCTGACGGTGACGTAGTACCCCAGGGGGGCCAGCACCTCCCGAAGCCCGCGCAGCAGTTGGATGAACCAGAGGTTGCTGTAGTCGTCGATGACAACCCCGATGGTGTGGGAGCGGGACCCGGCGAGCGTGGCGGCCGCACGGCTGGGGCGGTAGTCCAGCTGCTGGATGGCCTCCAGCACCGCCTTGCGCCGCTTCGCGCTGACCAGGTCGGAGCCCTGGAGAACCAGCGACACCAGCGACTTGGACACGCCCGCGACGCGCGCGACGTCGTAGATCGTGGGCCGTTCGTCGACTCCGTCGGGCTTGGCCATGTCAGTCTCCTCTGCCGGGGATCGGTCCCGTAAGTCCGCATCAACACCTATTGACAGGACAAATGTACGGCCCTATCTTAGAGGTACTTGGAGCGCTCCAAGTAGGTCTGACCAAAGGAGGACAGATGCCCGAAAGTCTCGGGATTGCCGTTATCGGGGCCGGGATGGCCGGCAAGGCGCACGTCGCCGCCTACCGTGTGGCCCCCACGTTGTACGAGTCCGTACTTCCCCCCCTGCGTTACGTGTCCATCGGCGATGTGAACGCCGAAATCGGCGCGGCCACCGCGAAGCGCTACGGCTTCGAACGCAGCGACACCGACTGGCGGGCGATCGCCGATGACCCCAATATCCATGTGGTCAGCGTGGTCATCGCCAACAGCCTGCACCTCGAGGTGGTGAAGGGCCTGCTCGAGGCCGGCAAGCACGTCCTGTGCGAGAAGCCGCTGAGTGACACCCTGGAGTCCGCCCGCGAGATGGCCCGACTGGCCAAAGAGGCCTCCTCGATCGCGCGGATCGGGCTCACCTTCCGCCGCCAGCCCGGCATCGCCGCGATCCGGAAGTGGATCAACGACGGGACGCTGGGCAAGGTGCTCCACTTCTCCGGCCGCTACTGGTGCGACTACGGGTGCAACCCGAAGGGCCCGATGAGCTGGCGCTTCAAGGGCCCGATGGGCTCCGGCG
>CAZPCM010000071.1:0-15359 GCA_964585085.1 uncultured Propionibacteriaceae bacterium | reverse complement strand
TCTCGCCGAACTCGATGTCGAAGCTCTCCAGCAACTCGCGGTCCTCGTCCTCAGGGGAGACGACCTCGATGTTGTAGTTCAACTCGGCACCGAGAACCTGAAGGGTGTCGTCAGCCACCGACTGGGTGGCGTTGACCATCTCCCCAAGGTGGAACAGCACCTGGACCAGGGATGCCGGCTCGACGCCGATCTTCTCGGCCAGATCGGTCAGCGACGCACCGCGACGCAGGCGGACGGTCTGCCCGTCGCCCTGGCGGACGCGCACGCCACCAATCGACGGCGCCTCCATCTGGTCGAATTCCTGCCTGCGCTGCTTCTTGGACTTCCGCCCGCGCTTGGCCGGGGCCCCTGGCCGGCCGAAAGCCCCCTGCGTGCCCGAACCGCCGCGTCCGCCGCGACCGCCACGACCGCCACCGGCCGGCGCGCCGCCGGCGGTGGGCGGACCACCGACACCACCCCGACCGGGGGCGCCACCGGGACGCCCGCGGCCGAGACCACCCGGAGCGCCCGGGCGACCTGGTGCACCGGTGCGTCCGGGACCGCCGAGGCCCGCCGGAGCGGTCTTGGGCATCATGGCCGGATTCGGCCGGGGCATGCCCGGCAAACCACCGGCGGGACGCGGGGGACGCTCGGTCCCCGGACGCGGGGCCCCGGGGCGTTCACCGGTCCGCCCGGGCGCAGTCGTGCCCTCCGGACGCGGACGGCGCACGCCCATTCCCTGGCTTGGGGCGAAGGGGTTGTTGCCCGGTCGCGGGGCCCCGGGACGACGCGTGCCTCCCGCGGCGGGCAGTCCACCGGTCCCACCTGGCCGCGGCATCGGCCGCGGTCGGGGGGCATCCCCGGGAGCGGTCTCGGCCCGCGGCGCCGACGGCGTCGGGCGCGGCGGAGCCGGCCGGGGCGCTCCGGCACCGGGACGGGGGGCGGGCGGGTTGGGGCCCTGCGGGCGGGTTGGGCCGGTCGGGGCCTGCGGGGTCCGAGCTGCCGGCGGCATCGCAGCCGGGGACGGCGCCTGCCGACTCGCCGGAGCGGGTGCACTCGCAGTCGGACGGGGCTCCGGCGTGCGCCGCACGGGGGGCGCCGGGGTCGGCCCGGGGCGCGAGAACGGCGGCGCGGGAGCCTGAGTGGGCGCGGGGGCGGCAGACGACGAGGTGGGGGGCGCCACCGGGGCGGCCGCCGGGGGGGCCGAAACGGACGCGGCGGGCGCGGGGGCCGACGCCTGAGTCTTGGCCACCTTCTCGGCAGCCATCTTCTCGTTCAGGCGACGGACGACGGGCGGCTCGATGGTCGACGACGCCGACCGGACGAACTCACCCATGTCGTTCAGGGTTTTGAGAAGTTCTTTGCTTTCGAGTCCGAGCTCCTTGGCGAGCTCGTAGACGCGGACCTTGGCCACTACTCTCCTTCAGGTCCGCGGGCGCGGACCAGTTAGTTGTTGTTCATGCTCATTGCCGGGTACTCATCGAGTGGTCATGAGCGCTAGCCCACTTTCTGGTTGTGCTCGCCACGGCGGCGAACGCGCGTCGCCCAGTGTATCGCCGACGCCCCCGGATCAGCCAACCGGCGCTTGGGCCGCCAGCTCAGACAGCACGCGCTCGACCATGGCGCGGTCCAAGGAGCGCCGCAGCGCGCGGCCCAGCGCCCGGGTGATCCCGGCAGTGCGATCGACACAGCGGCGATGGAGGTAGCCACCTCGCCCGGGCGCCCGCTGTCGCAGATCCACGAGCAGGGTTGCGCCGGAGGCGTCCCAGGCAAAGCGCACCAAGGTGGACTTCGGGGCCCGTGCTCGGCAGGCCACGCAGGTGCGCTCCGGCTCAGTCACGCTGTCCCGTCTGATGGTCAGCGCCGGTCTCAGCCGGCGGTGTCGGGACGGATGTCGATGCGCCAACCGGTGAGGCGGGCGGCCAGCCGCGCGTTCTGACCCTCGCGCCCGATGGCGAGGGACAGCTGATAGTCAGGGACGATCACGCGGGCCGCTCTGGCTGAGGCGTCGGTGACCGTGACCGAACTCACTTTCGCCGGCGACAGCGCCTGGGCGACGAAAACGGTGGGGTCTTCGGAGTAATCGACGATGTCGATCTTCTCCTCGCTCAACTCGTGCATGACCGCACGGACCCGCTGCCCCATGGGCCCGATGCAGGCCCCCTTGGCCGAGACGTCGGGATTGTGGCTGAGAACCGCGATCTTGGACCGGTGTCCCGCCTCGCGCGCGATGGCCTTGATCTCCACGACCCCGTGCTCGATCTCGGGGACCTCCAGGCGGAACAGCTTCAGAACCAGCCCGGGGTGTGTCCGGGACACCACGACCTGGGGGCCGCGGACGTCTCGACGCACGGCGACCACGTAGACCCGAAGACGCCTGCCGTGGCTGTAGTCCTCGCCGGGGACCTGCTCTGCCAACGGCATGATCGCCTCGACCGAGCCCAGGTCCACCCGGATCGTCCGGGAGTCTCGGTCCTGCTGGATGACGCCGAGCAGGATGTCACCCTCGGCGGCCTGGAAGTGGCCGAACTTCTGTTCGTCCTCGGCCGCCCTGATGCGCTGGACGATGACGCTGCGGGCGGTGGCGGCCGCCACGCGTCCGAAGCCTTCGGGGGTGTCGTCGAACTCGCCGACCACCAGACCCTCGGGGTCGGTTTCCGGCGCCAGTACCCTGACCCGCCCGGTCTTCCGGTCGAGAACCACCCGGGCGTTGGCGATCGCTCCGGACGTCTTCTGGTAGGCGTTGAGCAGCGCGTCCTCGAGCGCCGGGATGAGGACGTCCATCCCGATCCCCCGGTCCCGCTCAAGAGCTCGCAGCACGTTCAGGTCGATGTCCATCTCAGACCTCCTCGTCCTCGGTGTCGACGATCCGGTTGAGTTCCACCTGCACCACTGCACGGCTGATGTCGGCGAGGGCGAGGATGCGTGACGTCCCCTCGACGTCGAGGGACACCGTGGTGTCGTCGACGCCCACGATCCGTCCGGTCAGGGATTGCGAGGGCAGGCTGATCGTCACCAGACGTCCGGTGTTGCGCCGGTAGTGCTTCGGCTCGACGAGGGGCCGGCCGACCCCGCGCGAGGAGACTTCGAGCGTGTACGGCTGGTGGCCGACCACCTCCGAGGCATCCAGCGCGCCCGAGATCGCCTTGGTCGCCTCGGCGATCTCGTCCAGGGACGGCCCACGGCCGTCAGGACCGTCGCCATCCAGGAAGATCCGAACCAGCTTGCGCCGACCGGCCGGCGACACGTCCAACCGGTCGAGCTCCAGACCGCACCTGGCAACGATCGGCGAAACCAGGGATTCCAGGTCGGTGGCTTTCATCAGTGGTTCCTTCGATCCGATTGTGCGGTTTGGTTGTGGCGCACAGAATCGGCGCTTGGGTGAAGCATACCCAGGCCGGGCAATCAACCCCGGGCCGGGTACGTCGCAGCGCAGGACAGCTAGCCGCGCACGACCGCGGCCAAGTGGGCCGCCGCCTCGGCCACCGGAACCTCCACGGCCTCGCCACTGGCTCGGTCGCGAACCTCCACCACGCCTCGGGCCAAGCCGCGCCCCACCACCACCGAGGTCGGCATGCCGAGCAGTTCGGCGTCGGCGAACTTGACCCCCGGGCTCGCCTTGCGGTCGTCCACCAGCACCGCGATACCGGCCGCGTCCAGTTCGCCCGCGAGCGCCTCCGCCGCGGCAAACACCGCCTCATCCTTACCGGTGGCCAGGATCTGGATGTCGAACGGGGCCACGGCACGCGGCCAGGCCAGCCCCTTGGCGTCGCAGGTCGCTTCGGCCACCGCCGCCACGGCGCGGGAGACACCGACCCCGTACGAGCCCATGGTCACCGTGGTCAACTTCCCGTTGGCGTCCAGCACTTTCAGGCCCAGGGCGTCGGCGTACTTGCGGCCCAACTGGAAGATGTGTCCCATCTCGATCCCGCGGGCCAGAATGAGCGGGCCGGAACCGTCCGGAGACGGATCGCCGTCGCGCACCTCGGCGACGTCGATCACACCGTCGGGAGTGAAGTCGCGGCCGGCCACGAGATCCACCACGTGCGTGTCGGCGACGTTGGCCCCGGTCACCCAGCGACTCCCGGTGACCACCCGCGGATCCACCAGGTAGCGGATGCCCGCCGGGGCGTTCTCGCCCAGCAACTGGCTGACCCCGTCGGCGGCGACCACGGCCGGGCCGATGTAGCCCTTCACCAGCAGCGGGTGCGCGGCGAAGTCAGCGTCGGTGAACGCGACCGCCTCGGCCGGCGCGACGGCTGCGTCGAGCCGCTTGGCGTCGACCTCCCGGTCGCCGGGCAGCCCGATGATCAGCGGTTCGCTGGAACCGTCGGGGTTGATCAGCCGGAACACCACGTTCTTGAGCGTGTCGGCGCCCGTCCACTCACGGTCGGCCCGCGGCAGGACGGCGGTCACCGCCTCGACCAGGGTGGCGATCGTCCCCGCACCTGGGGTCAGCACCGGTTTCGGCATCGGGGCGTCGGCGACGGGAATCGGATCAGGGCTGGGGGTGGCGACCGCTTCGACGTTCGCGGCGTAGCCGCCCGGCGAGCGCACAAAGGTGTCCTCCCCGGTCTCGGCGATCGCCAGGAACTCCTCCGAGGCAGAGCCACCCATTGCGCCCGAGGTGGCCTCGACGATGACGTAGTCCAGCCCGAGTCGATCGAAGATCCTGATGTACGCGGCGCGGTGAGCATCGTAGGACGCCTGGAGGCCCGCCTGGTCGATGTCGAAGGAGTAGGAGTCCTTCATCAGGAATTCCCGGCCACGCAGCAGGCCGGCCCGGGGACGGGCCTCGTCGCGATACTTGGTCTGGATCTGGTAGATCGACAGGGGCAGGTCTTTGTAGGAGGAGTACAGATCCTTCACCAGGAGGGTGAACATCTCCTCGTGGGTGGGACCGAGAAGGTAGTCGCCACCCTTGCGGTCCTTGACCCGGAACAAGTTGGGTCCGTACTCGACCCAGCGGTTGGTCGCCTCGTACGGCTCGCGCGGCAGCAACGCGGGGAACAGCACCTCCTGGGCGCCGATCGCGTCCATCTCCTCCCGGACGATGTCGCTGACCCTTTGCAGGACCCGCAATCCCAACGGCAGCCAGGTGTAGATGCCCGGGGCCGCACGGCGGATGTAGCCCGCCCGGACCAGCCAACGGTGGCTGGGTACCTCGGCGTCGGCGGGATCCTCGCGAAGGGTCCGGACGAACAACTGCGACATGCGGGTGAACACCTGCGCTCCCTTCCTCCGGCCGCCACGGCCGAACCCGGGCCAGCCTAGCGAGGCGCACGGAGGGGTGGCCAAACGGTCCGGCGCGGGATCGGTGCTCAGGCGGTGGGGTCGGACTCCGGAGTTGGGTCGGGCTCCATCAGGAATTCCCAGGTCAGGCCGTGCGCCAGCACGACCAGAAGCACCAGCAGGAAGCCCCCCACCTGCAGAGGGGCGGCGCCGAGCGTCCGTGCCAGTTCGGGGAAGCCGCCCAGCACGATGACCAGCAGGTAGATCGCGCCCACCGCCCAGCGGTTGCGCCGGAAGGGCCCCAGGACAGCCAGCGACTGCTCCACCCGCAGCAGGCCCCACGTCGACCACAGGCCGACCACGGCCGCGGCGACGAAACTCGTGCGCCACACCAGTGGGTTGTCGGGGCTCACCTGGGCGAGGAGGCTCATCAGGCCCGGGAGGAGGAAGGACAGGTACACCCCGCCCGCCAGTCGGCGGCGTGCAGCGTCGTCCCGCCAGCCGGGGCGTCTCTCCACGACGGTCCACCACAGCCCGACGAGGGTGAAGCAGGTGGCCGACATCAGGGCGTAGAAAGTGCTCAGGTCCATCCTGCGGTCTCCTCGGACTCGTTGCGTCAATACAGGACGGTGGCGAACTCCCCCACCGTGCGGTAGCCCACCCGGTGATAGGCGCCGATGGCCCGGGTGTTGAAGTCGTTGACATAGAGCGAGGCTGTGTCGTACTCGGCCAGCACGTACTCGGTGACCGCAGCCACGGCCGGAGCGGACAGCCCGCGCCCCCGCAGCGCCGGATCCAGCCATACCCCCTGCACTTGGGCGACCCGGCCGCTGGCGGCGCCGATGTCGCTCTTGAAGATCACCCGGCCGTGGTCCACGATGCCGAAGGCCCGGCCCTGGTCGACCAGCCACCGGCAGTAGCCGCGGTAGCTGGCCTCGATCCCACCGGCCACCGGGTCGGTTCCGACCTCCTCGGTGTACATGGCCACCGACGCGGCGAAGTAGGAGTCGAAATCCTTCGCCTCGATCGGACGGACCCGTGCGTCGCTGGGGCATTCCGGCGGCGACGAGATCGCCATGAGCGGCTGGTGGGCACGGACCTCGCGGACGGCCGCGTAGGCGCGGCCCCACCGCTCGCTCAACGCCTGCCACAACGGGATCGCCAGCCAGGACGGTCCAACGATCGACTGGCAGGGGCGCCGGCGTCCGACCAGGTCGACGAAGGCTGGGATCGGTTCCAGGCTGGAGGCCACGGGCACAAGGTTCGCGCCGCTGTGGAGCAGGGCCCGCGGCTGGTCCTCGGGCCAGCCCCACAGCGTGCCGGGGGCGCCGGGCTCGAGGATGCCTGCGTCCACCCGCGAAGAGACGAAGACGTTCGTCACCGGGTCCGCCTGGAGCAGGCGACGCACGATGCCCTCGTCCCGGGCGGTCAGGATGCGGGCCCTCATCGGGAGGTCAGCCCACCGACACCTGCACCGGCCCGGACTCCCCCGCCGGCGACTCGGCCGCCAGCCGGTTGGCCTCGGCGATCAGCGTGGCAACGATCTCGGACTCGGGGACGGTCTTGATCACTTCCCCCCTGACGAAGATCTGTCCCTTGCCGTTGCCGGAGGCCACTCCAAGGTCGGCCTCGCGCGCCTCGCCCGGGCCGTTCACCACGCAGCCCATCACCGCCACCCGCAGCGGAACCTCCATGCCGGTCAGGCCTTCGGTCACCTCCTCGGCCAGCTTGTACACGTCGACCTGAGCCCGGCCGCAGGAGGGGCAGGACACGATCTCCAAGTGCCGGGGGCGCAGGTTGAGCGCCTCCAGGATCTTGATGCCCACCTTGACCTCTTCGGCCGGCGGCGCCGACAGCGAGACCCGGATCGTGTCGCCGATGCCCTGGGCCAGGAGCGCCCCGAAGGCGACAGCGGACTTGATGGTGCCCTGGAACGCCGGCCCCGCCTCGGTCACACCGAGGTGCAGGGGGTAGTCGCAGGCCTGGCTGAGTTGCTCGTAGGCGCGCACCATCACCACCGGGTCGTGATGCTTGACCGAGATCTTGAAGTCGCGGAACCCGTGCTCCTCGAACAGGCTGGCTTCCCACAACGCCGATTCCACAAGGGCTTCGGCGGTGGGTGAGCCGTACTTGTCGAGCAGCCGGCGATCCAGGGATCCCGCGTTGACGCCGATCCGGATGGATACGCCGGCGTCGGTCGCTGCCTGGGAGATCTGCTTGACCTGGTCATCGAAGGCCCGAATGTTGCCGGGGTTGACGCGGACAGCCGCGCACCCTGCGTCGATCGCGGCGAACACGTACTTGGGCTGGAAGTGGATGTCGGCGATGACGGGGATCTGGCTCTTCTTGGCGATGATGTGCAGGACGTCCGCGTCGTCCTGACTCGGGACTGCGACCCGGACGATGTCGCACCCGGTCGCGGTCAGCTCGGCGATCTGTTGCAGCGTGCCGTTGATGTCGGTGGTCTTGGTGGTCGTCATCGACTGCACCGACACGGGGGCGTCCCCTCCGACGAAGACCTTACCCACCCTGATCTTGCGGGTCGGACGGCGCGGCGACAGCACCGGCGGTGGCGGCTTGGGCATGCCCAGATTGATGGCCATCGGTCTCCTTCGGAGGATCAGGACAACTGGATCGGACTGAGGATGTCGGCAAGGATCAAAGCTACGCCACAGAGGATCAGGAATGCGGCGACTCCGTACGCAACAGGCAGCATGCGAGCGGTGTCGAAATGCCCCGGGTCCTCCCGGCCCAGCAGCCGGGCGATCCGCCGGCGAGCCCCCTCGTAGAGAGCGCCGGCGATGTGGCCACCGTCCAGCGGCGGCAGGGGGACCAGGTTGAAGATCGCCAGGAACAAGTTCAGCGAGCCGAGCAGGGAACCGACCACCACCACGCGCTGGACCGGTGCCAGCTGGTCGTCGGCGGCGACCTCGCCGGCGATGCGGCTGGCACCCAGAATGCTGAGCGGGCTGTACACATCCCGGGGCTGGCCGGTCACGAGGTCGACCACCACGTTGACGACCTTGACCGGGAACTGGACCAGCGCGGTCACGCTCTGGACGGTCATCGTCCACATGTCTGCCAGCACGTCTCCCGGCCCGCCCTTGACCAACGCCTGGACGGGACTGACACCGAGCCAACCGGCGGCCACCCTGGTCGAGGGGTCCAGTTCGTCGGGGACCATCTGGACCACGGTGTGCACCGCGGGCAGCTCAACGCGCGTACCGTCACGCTCGACGACCAGCCTGGCCTCACCGTCCAGATTCGCCCGGATCAACCGGGTGAGCTGGGACCATTCGGCGATCTCGACACCGTTGAAGGCGACCACACGATCCCCTGGCTTCAGGCCGGCGAGGGTGGCCGGGGTCCGGGGGTCGGACGGGGCACAGGCGGGATCGGTGGCGTCGGCGGCGAGGATGCACTCCTGGACGCCCGCGACCACGGGCTGGGGCCGGTACGCGCCGTACAGTCCGGTGATCGCCCAGAAGACGAAGAAGGCGATCAGCAGGTTCATCGCCGGGCCGCCGAACATGACCAGGACCTTCTGCCAGGTCTTCTTCTGGTAGAGCAGCCGATCGGCCGCGACGTCGGCCTCGGTGATGTGCTGCCACTCCACCTCGCGCGCCGCGTCTGCCATCTCCGACCAGCGGGACGGGCGTCCGTTCCTCGGGACGGCTGGCGGATACATGCCGAGGAGCCGCACGTAGCCCCCCAACGGGATCCACTTCAGGCCGTACTCGGTCCCGCCTCGACGGATCGACCAGATACGGCGCCCGAAACCCACGAAATACTCCGGAACGCGGACCCCGAACAGCTTCGCGGGGACCAGGTGCCCGATCTCGTGCAGGGCGATCGAGACCAGGATCAGGACGAAGAAGCCCAGACCGAACAGCAGTTCAGTCACCGAGCGCCTCCCCGGGCGGAGACCTGCTGCCGGATCAGTTTCGCCGCGGTGGAGCGGGCCCAGGCGTCCGCGGCCAGCACCGCGTCCAAACTCAGCTCACTGTCCGGCCGGAAGGCCTCACCCGGATCCAGCCCGGGCAGGTCGGCGCTGGTGGCCAGGTGCTCGTCCACGACGGCGTCGATGGTGTCCACAATGTCGAGGAACCCGATCCTGCCCGCGCAGAAGGCGTCCACGCATTCCTCGTTGGCGGCGTTGTACACCGCCGGCGCTGTGCCGCCGGCCTGACCGGCCCGGCGGGCGAGTTCCACGGCGGGGAACACCGAGGAGTCGAGTGGCTCGAAGGTCCAGGCGGCCGGCCGGGTCCAGTCACAGGGCCTGGCGGCCTCCGGGAGGCGATCGGGCCAGGTCAGGCCGAGTGCGATCGGCAGGCGCATGTCAGGTGGGGAGCACTGGGCGATGGTCGATCCGTCCACGAACTCCACCATCGAGTGGACCACCGACTGCGGGTGCACCACCACCTCGATGTCGGCCAGATCCACCCCGTACAGCAGCGCGGCTTCGAGAAGTTCGAGCCCCTTGTTGACCAGGGTGGCCGAATTGATCGTGATCACCCGGCCCATGGCCCACGTCGGATGCGCCATGGCCTGCTCCACACTCACCCCGACGAGTTCGGCCCGGCTGCGGCCGCGGAACGGCCCTCCGGAGGCGGTGAGGATGAGTCGGCGAACCTCATCAGCGCGACCGGCCCGCAGCGCCTGGGCGAAGGCAGAGTGCTCGGAGTCGACCGCAACGATCTGACCGGGTGCGGCCGCCTCGGTCACCAGGCGTCCACCGATGACCAGCGATTCCTTGTTCGCCAAGGCCAGGGTGGTCCCGGCGGCCAGCGTCGCCAGGGTGGGACGGAGTCCGGCCGAGCCGGTGATCCCGTTGAGCACCACCTCGCACGGGTGTGCGGCCAGTCGGGTGGCTGCGTCCGGACCGGACCAGACCTCAGCGGCCAGGTGCTCGGCGACCAGGATGTGCCGAAGACCTTCGGCGGCGCCCTCGTCACTCACCGCGACCACCCCGGGGCGGAACTGGCGGACCTGTTCCACCAGAACGCCCTGGGAAGCCCCTCCGGCGGCCAGCCCGACGACCCGGAACTGCTCCGGACGGCGATCGATCACATCCATCGCCTGTCGTCCCACAGAACCGGTACTGCCCAGAATCACCACATCGCGCACGTCGACCAGTCTTGCACCACCGCCAAGACGTCGGCAGCAGGGGCCTCGTCCAACCGGACGCGCGTCAGTCTCGACGCGAGGCGGCGTCTCGATCCGTGGCGGCCAGCTGACCACACGCACCGTCGATCTCGCGGCCCCGAGTGTCGCGGACGGTCACCGCAAGCCCGCGCGCCTCCAGCCGGCGGACGAACTCCGCTTCGTCGGCTGGACGGGACGCCGTCCACTTCGAGCCCGGGGTCGGATTGAGCGGGATCAGATTCACGTGCACCCAACCCCAGCCACCCTCGCGGCGCAGCAGGTCGGTCAGGGCGTCGGCCCGCCAGCCCTGGTCGTTGACATCCCTGATCAGGGCGTACTCGATGGACACCCGCCGCCCGGTGGCCCGGAAATAGGCCCAGGCCGCCTCCACCACCTCCGCCACGTTCCAGCGGGTGTTGATCGGGCAGAGTTCGTCGCGCAAGCGGTCGTCGGGAGCGTGCAGGCTGACCGCGAGCGTGATCGGGAGCCCCTCATCGGCGAGTCGGCGGATCTGCGGGACCAAACCGACGGTGGAGACCGTGACCCCGCGAGCGGAGATGCCCAGCCCGTCCGGGTGCGGCGTGACGATCGTCCGGACCGCCTTGAGCACCTCGATGTAGTTGGCGAGCGGTTCACCCATGCCCATGAAGACGATGTTGTTGAGCCGGCCGGGACCACCAGCCACCTCGCCGTCGCGAAGGCGTCGGGCGGCGTCGCTGACCTGCGCGACGATCTCTGCCGCGCTGAGATTGCGCTGCAGCCCGCCCTGTCCGGTCGCGCAGAAGGGGCAGGCCATGCCACACCCGGCCTGGGACGAGATGCACAGTGTTGCCCGCGCGCGGCCTCGTCCGGTTCCCGGGATGCCCTTCACTCCGTACCGCATCAGCACGCTTTCCACCAGCGAGCCGTCGAAGAGCCGCCACAGCGTCTTCACCGTCGTCCCGGCGTCGGCGCTCTGGCTCCGAACCGGCGTCAGCAGGGTCGGCACGAAGCACTCGGCCAGCGTCCCCCGTTCCGGCAGCGGGACATCGGTCCACTGCTCAGGACGCTCGGCCAGCCGTTCGAACAAGTGCCGGCTCAACTGCGTGGCACGGAAGCGCGGCAGGCCGAGTTCGGCGACCGCCGCCAGCCGTTCGGCGGGGTCGAGATCCGCCCAGTGCAGGGGCGGTTTCCCTCGGCGCGGGGGCCGCATCACCAGCGGGACTACACGTCCCGCCTGAGCGGCCGCCTCGGCCGCCGCCTGGGCCTCGGTCTCTGCCCGGCTCAGGCCCGGCGCGTCGGTCATGGGACGAGGAGGTAGAGCATCAGCCAGGCGGCCGGGGCGGCCACCACGATCGAGTCGAGTCGATCCATCACCCCGCCGTGCCCGGGCAGGAAGGACGACATGTCCTTGATCCCCACGTCGCGTTTGATCAGCGACTCGATGAGATCTCCGGCTGTGCCGAACAGCACGGACGCGAGCGCGATGAGCGCCCCGATCCACCACGGCCGACCCAGACCGTACACGGCCATCAGCACTCCCACCACGGTTGCAAGGCCGATCGAGCCGGCCAGTCCTTCCCAGGTCTTCTTGGGACTGATGTTGGGCGACATCGGGTGTCGGCCCAGCGTAGCCCCGACCGCGTAGCCGCCGGTGTCGCTGCCTGAGACGCAGAGGAAGACCATCGTGAGCTTGGCCGCCCCGTTGGGCGAGGCCAGGATCAGCCCGATGAAGGAGCCCAGCAGGGGGATGTAGCTGATGATGAACAGGCTCGCCGCCGCGTCCTTGACATACCCCGCCGCGCCCTTGGGCATGCGCCAGATCAGGGCCAACAGGATCGTCGCGCCCAGGAATCCCAGCAGCACCGCGTGCCAGGGCACCTTCGAGATGGGTTGGTAGATCGCGGCGGCGTACGACCCACCGATGATCGCGATGGTTCCGACCACGATCGGGACGATCGCCGAGTGCATACCGATCCTGGCCAGCGCGTGATGAACCTCGATCGCTCCCAGGACCAGCAGCACCACCAGCAGCAGGATGAAGCCCGCATGCCAATAGAGCAGGGTCAGGACGACGGCGGCAAACAGGCTCAGGCCGACAACGAGGGCCGCAGGCAGGTCCCGTCCTGCCCGCGACTTCTTCGTCGACGGCTCAGCCTGCGTGGTCATCTAGACCTCGAGGAGTTCCGCTTCCTTGGACTTCAGCAGTTCGTCGATCTGGTCGACGTGCTTCTTGGTCGCCGCGTCCAACTGCCTCTCCGCCGAACGGGCATCGTCCTCGCTGACCAGCTTGTCCTTCAGCAGCTTGTGCACCGCCTCGTTGGCGTGGCGGCGAGTGTTACGGACGGCGACCCGCGCCTCCTCGGCCTTGTGCCTGGTGAGTTTGATGTACTCGCGGCGACGCTCCTCGGTGAGCTGGGGCATCACCAGACGGATCACGTTGCCGTCGTTGGCGGGGTTGACCCCGAGGTCGGAGTCACGGATGGCCTTCTCGATCTTGGCCATCACCCCCCGGTCGAAGGGGCTGATCAGGACGGTCCGCGCCTCCGGCACCTGGAACGTGGCCAGCTGCTGCAGCGGGGTGGGCGAACCGTAGTAGTCGACCATCAGCTTGTTGAACATGGCCGGATGAGCCCGGCCCGTTCGAATGGCGGCGAACTCCTCGCGCGCGTGCTCGATCGCGCCGTGCATCTTGTGCTCGGCGTCGGTGATGATGTCGGCGATCACGACGACCCTTTCCCTTCTGACCAGCCTCGCACGCGTCAGGCGTGGAGGGTTGTACCGATCTTCTCACCTGCAACGACACGGACGATGTTGCCCTCGACGCCCAGGTCGAAGAAGATCATCGGCAGCTTGTGCTCGCGCGCCAGGCTGACCGCGGTCGCGTCGGCCACTTTCAGATCCCGAGCCAGGAAGTCGTCGTAGGTCAGCTCGTCGAACTTGACCGCGTCGGGGTTGGTCCGCGGATCGGAATCGTAGACACCGTCGGTGCCCTGCTTGGCCATCAACAGCACTTCGGCGCCGATCTCGAGGGCCCGCTGGGCCGCGACGGTGTCGGTGGAGAAGTAGGGCATCCCGGAACCGGCACCGAAGATCACCACGCGACCCTTCTCCAGATGCCGCTGGGCGCGCCGGGGGATGTAGGGTTCGGCGACCTGCCCCATCGCGATCGCTGTCTGGACGCGTGTGGGGACACCCGCCTTCTCGCAGAAGTCCTGCAGGGCAAGGCAATTCATCACCGTGCCCAACATTCCCATGTAGTCGGCGCGAGCCCGATCCATCCCCCGGGTCTGCAGTTCCGCACCGCGGAAGAAGTTGCCTCCACCTGTGACGATGGCCACTTCGACACCGCTGGCGACCACCTCGGCCACCTGCTTGGCGATGTTGGCGATCACGTCCGGGTCAACGCCGATCGCGCCACCGCCGAATGCCTCACCCGACAACTTCAGCAGGACCCGCTTGTAGGGACTGGGCACGGCATCTCCTCACGTCGGGCCGGTGACGCCGCCCACAGGACGGCCTGAATGTGACATGCGCCACGTACCCGGCGGCACGTGGCGCATGTCACTCTAGATGAAAAGGGAAGATCAGGCCCCAGCGGCGAAGCGTACGAAACGCTTCACGGTGACGCCGTTGGCCTTCAGCAGCTGGCCGACCGTCGCCTTGTCGTCGGAGACCGACTGCTGCTCCACCAGGCAGACCTCCTTGTAGAAGCCGTTGAGACGGCCGTCGACGATCCGGGGGATGATCGCCTCAGGCTTTCCCTCCTCCTTCGCGGTCAGCTCGGCGACCCGTCGCTCATTCGCCAGCACGTCGGCAGGGACGTCCTCGCGGGCCACGTAGGCCGGCGACATGGCCGCGATCTGCATGGCGATTCCGCGCACGAAGCCCTCGTCGCCGCCGTCGTACTCGACCATCACGCCGACCTGCGGCGGCAGGTCCTGGGAGCGCCGGTGCAGGTAGATGCTGACCGGTTCGGCGTAGGTGGCCGCGTTGGCAAGCTCGAGCTTCTCGCCGATCTTGGCGCTCAACTCCGCCACGGCGTCGGCCACGCTCTTGCCCGAGGGAAGCGTGACGCCCAGAGCGGCAGCGACACCGTCCGCCTTGGCCAGGTCGACGGCATCGGCGATGCTCTGCGCGAGATCCATGAACTCGGCGTTCTTGGCCACGAAGTCGGTCTCGGCGCCCAGCTGGATGACGGTGGCGCCGGCCGAGGCGACCAGCCCGTTGTTGGCCGCACGGTCGGAACGCTTGGCCATCTTGGCCTGACCGGTGATCCTCAGGATCTCCACGGCAGCGTCGAAGTCACCTTCGGCCTCGGTGAGCGCCTTCTTGGCGTCCATCATCCCCGCGCCGGTGGCGTCGCGGAGCTTCTTCACATCAGCAGCGGTAATCGTTGCCATTCTCGGTTGCTTCCTCGTTCTCGTTGGGACTACTGGGCTTGCGGGTTCTCGGCCTCGGCGACGGGGGCGGCCTCGGCGGCCGGCTCGGGCGTCGCACCGGCCAACAGGTCACGCTCCCAGTCAGGCAGGGGCTCGGCCTCTTCACCGCTGACCGCGCCGCTCGACCTGGCCAGCAGACCGTCCGCGACCGCGTCGGCGACGACCCTGGTCAGCAGCGCGACCGAACGAATTGCGTCGTCGTTGCCCGGGATGGCGTAGTCGACCTCGTCGGGATCGCAGTTGGTGTCGAGGATGCCGATGATCGGAATCCTGAGCTTGCGGGCCTCGTCGATGGCGAGGTGTTCCTTCTTGGTGTCCACCACCCAGATCGCCTGCGGCAGACGGGCCATGTCCCGGATCCCACCGAGGGTCTTCGCCAGCTTCTCCTTCTTGCGACGCTGCTGGAGGAGCTCCTTCTTGGTCAACCCGGACGCCGCGACGTCGTCGAAGTTGATGCCTTCGAGCTCCTTCATCTTCCCGATGCGCTTGGAAATGGTGCCGAAGTTGGTCAGCATCCCGCCCAGCCAGCGCTGATTGACGTAGGGCATGCCGACCCGGGTGGCCTGCTCGGCGAGTGCCTCC
>CAZPCM010000070.1:0-15423 GCA_964585085.1 uncultured Propionibacteriaceae bacterium | reverse complement strand
GACGCCTACTACGAGAAGAAGATCTACGAGAACGACCCGTTCGCCCGGCTCGACCGGGAAGGTGTCGGCAAGCTCGTGAAGACGGCCGTGGACCTCGGCAAGTCCACCCGGCCCGACATCAAGCTGGGTATCTGCGGTGAGCACGGCGGCGATCCCTCGTCCATCGAGTTCTGCCAGAGCGTCGGCCTCGACTACGTCTCCTGCTCGCCGTTCCGGGTTCCGATCGCCCGGCTGGCGGCGGCTCAGTCGGCCCTGCAGCACAAGTGAGTTGACGCCCGGTCAACGGGCTGTAGGGGGCCGGTCCTTCGGGGCCGGCCCCCTTCTTCTTTGGGTGCCGGCCCCCGATCTTCAGCGCCCGGGGAAGCTGCGGCTCCGGTGGGCGATGATTCGCGCGACCCGGGCCATGGTGGCGTCGCGGTCATCGACCGAGGCGGCGGAGAGCCGCACCACCTGCCAGCCGAGCGCCGCGAGCGCCGCGTCACGCTCACGGTCCCGCTCGAAGTCGGTGCGGGATGAGTGGTAGGTGTGCCCGTCGATCTCGAAAGCGAGCATCAGGCTTGGCAGCGCGACGTCCAGGAACGCCGCACGCACGCCGAGGTCGACCCTGAAGTTGGTGACCCAACCGGTGATTCGGGCCGCTCGGAGATGGCGATGGAAGAGCCGTTCGGGAGGCGACCACGGCTCGTCCCGGGAGTCCTGGAGCAGCCACGCCCGCTCCAGGTTCCCCCGCCGTCCTGGCGTCAGGGCCAGCGCCCCTTCCAGTTCGGGCAGGGTGACCGCCCGGCGCCGAAGTGCTTCGTCGATCGCCCGCCCGCCGAGACGGGGGATCATGTCCAGCACGGCGAGTGGGGGACTGGCGAGCCTCATGCCCCCCGTGGTGAGGGTGAGCTCAGGAGCGAGGACGCCCCTGCGCCAGCAGTAGCCCGGTGCCGGAGCGCACTGGTGATGGCGGGTCACCTGCACGGCGTCGACCCGGACCTGAGGCCACCAGGTGAGTGCGGCCGCCGCCTCGCCGCCGATCACCGAGTCGGGGTCCGCAAGCGCAGCGGCGTGGGCTCGCAGTTCGACCGTGAGGGTTTGGCCGGCGACACAGTAGATCCCGGGCAGGATGCGTTGAAGATGGCCCTTGTGGTGGGCCCTTCGCAGGACGTAGCGGAGTGACGGGTGTTGGCGCAGGCTGATCAGGCCCCGGTGATGCACCAGCGCCTGGTTGAGAGAGTTGTTCATGCCCATGATTCATAGGCGGGTGGCAGCGGATTCGGTCAGCCTCCGGGCCGCCTGGGGATAAGGGTTCCGGTGTCCACCGGCGGGTGCGTCGCGAGCGGAGCGCCCCTTTTCTCACACTCGATCGCCCTGGAGGGCCGCACAGTCGGTTTTCGACGATCGAGTGACGGTTTTTGGGCGCGCCGCCGGAGCGAGGGATTGAGTGGCCGTCGCTGGAGGGTGCGACCTTCAGTAGCCGGCTCCGGGCTCGGCGGTCCCCGCCAGCACGGCCGCGGTCCCCGAGAGCCCGAGCCGGGTGGCCCCGGCTTCGATCATCGCCACGGCCGCCTCGTGGGTGCGGATGCCGCCCGACGCTTTGACGCCCAACCGACCGCCCACGGTCGCGGCCATCAACTCCACCGCGTGGACGCTGGCACCGCCGGCGGCGTGGAAGCCCGTCGAGGTCTTCACGAAGTCGGCACCGGCGGTCTCCGCGGCCCGACAAGCGGCGATGATCTCGTCGTCGGAGAGCGCCGCGGACTCGATGATCACCTTGAGCACCAACGGACGGGGCACGGACGCCCGCACGGCGGCGATCTCGTCGGCGACCGCGGCGATGTTCCCGGCCTTCAGCAGCCCGATGTCGATGACCATGTCGACCTCGTCGGCGCCGCGAGCGACCGATTCGGCCGCTTCGGCGGCCTTGATCGTCGGGGTGTGCTTGCCGGAAGGGAACCCGCAGACGGTCGCGACCTTGACCGAACCGAGATCGCCGGTGATCGGCAGCATCGACGGGCTCACGCAGATGGAGTAGGTGCCCAGGGCCTTGGCCTCCTCGAGGAGTGCCTGCACCTCCGCGGGAGTCGCATTCGTGGCGAGCAGCGTGTGGTCGACCATGCCGGCCAGTTGAGAGCGGGACAGTGTCATCGTTCCTCCAGGCTCGCCTCGGGTGCGTTTCGACGCTACACCCTGTGCGGGGCGAGCGAGGAGGGCTGGGCTCGTCTCAAATACGCAAGATTGACATTGCGTTATTCGGCCACGTCGGGCAGGCTTGGTTAGGTAAGGCTTACCTAATGGAGGCGACATGCTGGCGAACCTGTTGATCGGGCTGCGCGAGGGACTGGAAGCGTCCCTGGTTGTCAGCATCCTCGTGGCGTACCTGGTCAAGACCGGACGGCGGAGCCAACTGCCCGCGGTGTGGCTGGGGGTCGGGGGTGCCGCGGCGGTCTCCCTCGGCTTCGGCGCCCTGCTCACCTTCGGGCCGCGCGGGCTGAGCTTCCAGGCCCAGGAGATCATCGGCGGGACGCTGTCCATCGCGGCGGTCGGCCTGGTCACCTGGATGATCTTCTGGATGGCCTCCGCGGCGGGCACCCTGGCCGCCGACCTGCGCGCCCAGGTGGATGAGGTGGAGAAGCCGTGGTCGTTGGCCGTGATCGCGGCGCTGGCGGTGGGCCGCGAGGGCCTGGAGATGGCCCTGTTCGTCTGGGCCGCCTCCAAGGCTGCCGTCGGCAGCGCCGGATCGACGGCCGGGCCGCTGCTGGGGGCCCTGGTCGGCCTCGCGATCGCTGTCGCCCTGGGCTGGCTGATCTACTCAGGCGCGGTCCGGATCAACCTTCGCCGCTTCTTCGCCGTCACCGGCGGCCTGCTCGTCGTCGTCGCGGCCGGCGTCCTGGCCTACGGCATCCACGATCTGCAGGAGGCCGGCGTCCTGCCCGGCCTGGACAACCATGCCTTCGACATCTCGGAGGCCGTCCCGCCCGGCGGCCTGCTCGGCACGCTCCTCAAGGGCGTCTTCAATTTCTCGCCCGCGCCGTCGGTCCTCGAAACCGCCGCGTGGGTCGCGTACGTGGCCATCGTGGGGACGCTGTTCGCCCGGCGCCTGCGTACCCCGGCTCGGAAGCCGGCGGTGGCTTCCGAGCCGGTGGGGACGCGCGCATGAGGCTCGCACTCCTGGCCGGCTCGCTGGCCGTCGCCGCGATGCTGACCGCCGGCTGCACCGAGAACGCGCCCTCGGCGGGCACCGACGCCCGACGGCTCACCGTGACCGCCACCGATGACGCCTGTCGGCTCAGCGCCGCGACGGCGCCGTCGGGCACACTGACCTTCGCGGTGACCAACTCCGGCGCGAAGGTCAACGAGTTCTACCTGCTCGCCTCCGACGGCCTGCGGATCGTCGCCGAGGTGGAGAACATCGGTCCCGGCCTGACCCGGGAACTGGTCCTCAGCGCGCCGCCCGGCGCGTACCTTGCGGTGTGCAAGCCGGGGATGGTCGGCGAGGGGATCCGGGTGCCGTTCGAGGTCACCGACTCCGGCTCGCCGGTCGAGCCGACAGGCGATGGCGCCGCTCTGGTCGAGCGGGCCAACGCCGCCTACGGCTCCTATGTCAAGGACCAGACCGAGCAACTGCTGGCCCGTACCGAGGAGTTCGCCGCGCTCTACAAGGCCGGCGACGACGACGCGGCTCGCGCCCTCTACGCACCCGCCCGGGTGCACTGGGAGCGGATCGAGACGGTCGCGGAGTCGTTCGGCGACCTCGACCCGAAGATGGACGCCCGCGAAGCCGACCTCGCAGAGGGGGAGACCTGGACCGGCTGGCACCGGATCGAGAAGGACCTGTGGCCGCAGCGCGCGCAGCGCTACAAGGCGCTGACAACGTCCGAGCGGACCGGGCTCGCCGACGCCCTGGTCGCTGACACCCGTGAGCTGTACGGACGCACCCGCGAGCTGACCTACACCGTCGACGGCATCGCCAACGGCGCCAAGGGACTCCTCGACGAGGTGGCCTCCGGGAAGGTGACCGGCGAGGAGGAATTCTGGTCCCGCACCGACCTGTGGGATTTCCAGGCCAACATCGACGGAGCCCGGGTCGCCTGGGAGGGCCTGCGTCCGATCCTGCAGCGCAAGGACCGGGCCCTTGACGCCCGGATCGCAGCCGAGTTCGGCGACCTGCAGGAGATGCTGGACCGGCACCGGCGCTCCGACGGGTTCGTGACCTACGACCAGCTCGGCTCCGCCGAGGTCAAGGAGCTCTCCGACGCGGTCAACGCCCTGAGCGAGCCGCTGTCGAAGCTGGCTGCCGCGGTGCTGGCGTGAGTGCGGACGTCAGGAGCGTGCGTCGGTGACTCGACCACCTCCGGGCGGGCTCTCCCGGCGTGGGCTGCTGGGCTCGGCGGGGGGTGGCGCCGCCCTGGCCCTGGCGCCGGCTGCGGCCCTGCACGCCCAGCACGCCTCCCCGTCCGGACCGCAGGGGCTGGGCACCTTTCCGTTCCACGCGACCCACCAGGCAGGCATCACCACACCTGCCCAGGATCGGCTGCATTTCGCCGCGTTCGACGTGGACGCCTCACTGACCCGCGACGGCCTGACCGGGCTGCTGCGCGATTGGACGCGGGCGGCCGCCCGGATGACCGAGGGGCTGGGGGCCGGGCCGATCGGGCCGCTGTCGGGGCCCTATGACGCCCCGCCGGACGACACCGGCGAAGCGGTCGGGTTGGCTCCGTCCGGCCTGACCATCACATTCGGCTTCGGCTCGGGCCTGTTCAGCGATCGAGCCGGCGTCGACCGGTTCGGCCTGGCGTCCCGGCGTCCCGAGGCCTTGGTGCGCCTGCCGCATTTCCGCGGTGATGCGCTGGTCACCGAGGCCAGCGAGGGGGACCTGTGCGTGCAGGCCTGCGCCGACGACCCGCAGGTGGCGGTGCATGCCGTGCGCAACCTGACCAGGATCGCGATGGGACGCGCGGCGCTGCGCTGGTCCCAGCTGGGCTTCGGTCGCACCTCCTCCACGACCCAGGCCCAGGTCACACCGCGCAACCTGTTCGGCTTCAAGGACGGGACGGCGTCCATCCGTGCCGAGGAGGGCGACGCGGTGGCCGAGCACGTGTGGGCCCGGCCCGGTTCGCTCGCCGAAGCCTGGATGACGGGCGGGAGCTACCTGGTGGCCCGCAAGATCGCGATGCGGATCGAGACCTGGGACCGCTCGTCGCTGCGCGAGCAGGAGACCATCATCGGACGCAGCAAGGCCGAGGGCGCGCCGCTTTCGGGCGGCGGCGAGTTCACCCAGCCCGACTTCAGCCTGGCCGGCCGGGGAGGGACGCCCTTGGTGGACCCCGCCTCGCACGTCGCCCTCGCCCACCCCAGCGCCAACGGCGGCGTCAGGATGCTGCGCCGCGGCTACAACTACGTCGACGGCAATGACCGGCTCGGACGCCTCAGCGCGGGCCTGTTCTTCATCGCCTTCGTCACCGACCCGCGGACGCACTACATCCCGATGCAGACCGCGATGGCCGAGCGGGACCTGCTCAGCGAGTACCTCCAGCACGTCGGCTCCGGCCTGTGGGCGGTGCCGCCCGGCGCCGCCCCGGGCGGGTTCGTCGGTGAGGGTCTCTTCGCGGTCTGAGGGGCTGGGCGTCGGGCCCCCAGGGGGGACTTCCGGGGAGCCGTCCCGGGCCGCCGGGGCAGCGGCCAGAACTGGCGCCGCGGACAGAACCGACGCAGCGCCGAAACCGGGCGCAGGGGTCCGAACCGAGCGCAGGGGTCAGGAGAGGGGAACGCGCACGGTGAACGTCGTGCGTCCGGGCACGCTGTCCAACTCCACCAGTCCGCCGTGGGCACCGACCACCGCGGCGACGATGGCCAGGCCCAGGCCCGTGCTCGAGGCGCCTTCCCGGCGGACCCGGCTGACATCGGCGCGAGTGAACCGTTCGAACACGTTCTCCCGGACCTCGGTCGGCACGCCCGGTCCGTTGTCGGTGACGCTGATCACGGCCCACGCGCCTTCCCGGCGCAGCGAGGTCTCGACCCTGGTCCCCGCTGGGGTGTGGGTCCGGGCGTTGGCCAGCAGGTTGGCGATCACCTGGTGCAGCCGGTGCGCGTCGGCGCGGGCGACGACGACCTCATCGGGCAGGTTCAGCGCCCACTGGTGCCCGTTGCCCGCTGCCCGCGCGTCGCTGACGGCGTTCAGCACGATCTCGGTCACGTCGGTCGGCTGCAGGTCGAGGGTGGGGCCGGCGTCCAGCCGGGCCAGCAGGAGCAGATCCTCGACGAGCGCCGACATCCGGTCCGACTCCGACTCGATCCGGCCCAGGGCGTGGGCGGTGTCGGACGGCAGGACGTCGCGTCCGCGTCGGGTCAGCTCCGCGTAGCCGCGGATCGACGCCAGCGGGTTGCGCAGTTCGTGTGAGGCGTCGGCGACGAACTGCCGTACCTTCGTCTCGCTGCGATGCCGTGCGGCCAGGGCGCCCTCGACATTGTCGAGCATGTGGTTGAACGCCTGGCCGACCCGCCCGACCTCGGTGGCGGGATCGGCGTCCGCGGGCGCCACGCGGACCGGCACCTGGACCTCGCCGTGGCCCAGGTCCAGGTTCGACACGTGGGTGGCCGTGGCCGCGAGCCGGTTGAGCGGACGCAGGCTGCGTTCGACGACACGGCGGGCGCCGGCGTAGGAAAGCCCGATGGCACCCGCGGTGAGAAGCCCGGCCATCAGCAACTGGCTCGTCATCGGCTTGCTGATCTCGGAGTAGGGCATGGCGACCACCGTGGTCAGCCCCTCCTTCGTCCGGGCGATCGCCCGGTACAGCCCGAGGTCACTGATCCGCACCGTCGTGGGCTGCCCGTAGGCGGGGATCTCCAGCAGCTCGGTCACCGCCTGCGTGGTCAGCACCTTGTCACTGGTGAGGCGGACGGCGGTGCCGATCTGGTCGATCCTGATGACCCCGGACGCCGAGATGTCATCGGGACCCCGTCCGTCGGAATCCCGCGGCGGCCGTCCGACGGCGACGGCCAGCCTGTCGTCCAGCTCCTTCTGCAAGATCTGGAACGAGGCCAGCGCCGTGAACGCGCTCAGCACGATGGTCACGATGGCGACCAGGGCCGTGGTGCGCACGACCAGCTGGCGGCTCAACGTGCCCTTGCCCATGGGCCGGGGCGCTGCGGCCCGCGGCGCGGCGGCGGCCGGGACGGGGGCCGCGGAGGGCTGCAGGGTCATTCGGTCGCAGCCTTGAGCACGTAGCCAGCCCCGCGCATGGTGTGGATCATCGGCGGACGGTTGGCGTCGATCTTCTTGCGCAGGTAGGAGATGTAGAGCTCGACCACGTTGGCCTGGCCGCCGAAGTCGTAGTTCCACACCCGGTCCAGGATCTGGGCCTTGGAGAGCACCCGGCGCGGGTTGCGCATGAGGTAGCGCAGCAGTTCGAACTCGGTGGCCGTCAGCGAGATCTCGTCCCCGCCGCGGGTGACTTCGTGGGAGTCCTCGTCCAGGGTGAGGTCGCCGACCACCAACTGGGAGTCCGGACGGGCCGAGGTCGCCCCCGAGCGGCGCAGCAGCGCCCGCAGCCGGGCGACCAGCTCCTCCAGGCTGAACGGCTTGGTGACGTAATCGTCGCCGCCGGCGGTCAGCCCGCCGATCCGGTCGTCGAGGGCGTCCTTGGCGGTGAGGAAGATCACCGGCACGTCGGGCTGCTCGGCCCGGACCCGGCGCATCACCTCCAGGCCGTCGAAGTCGGGCAGCATCATGTCCAGCACCATGGCGTCCGGACGCGTCTCGCGCGCGGCCTTGACCGCAGCCAGGCCGGACGCGGCGGTGGTCACCTCCCAGCCCTCGTACCGCATGGCCATGCTCAACAACTCGGTCAGGCTGGTCTCGTCGTCCACGGTCAGGACTCGGATCGGAGTCCCATCGGGACGGGTCAGGGTTTCGGTGCCACTACGTGCCATGCTCGCCATACCTCCACTGTGTCCTTCGAGGCTACCGCGGAGCTTCGAGAATCCTGTGAGTCGGCTGTGAGGCTTGAGCGGGGCAGCAGGCGCGGGTGACCCGGCGTGAACACACGGGAGGGGTGGGGCCGGGCCTCAGCTAGACTGCGCGGACGCCGCACGGCGACCCACCTCACCTGAAAGAGAGCGCAATGGGTAACTTCTGGGAAACGCTGGGCACCATCTTCTGGTGGGTGTTCATGGCCTACATCTTCATCGCCTACCTGATGGTCCTGTTCTCCATCGTCGGCGACCTGATCCGCGACAAGAGCCTCAACGGCTGGGTCAAGGCCGTCTGGATCTTCTTCCTGATCTGGTCCGGTCCGCTGACCGCACTGATCTACCTGATCGCCCGCGGACGTGGGATGGCCGAGCGGCAGGCGACCCAGCTCGCCGAGTCGCGCAAGGCCGCGGAGGGCTACATCCGCGAGGTGGCCGGTGCCACCCCGGCCGAAGAACTCACCAAGGCCAAGGCCCTGCTGGACGCCGGGGCGATCTCGGCGGAGGAGTTCAGCACCCTCAAGGCGAAGATCCTCGCCTGACCCGCTCGCCGGGCCCCCGATCCGCTCCACGGGTCGGGGGCCTGTTCGCGTCCGGGCTCAGAAGTAGCCGAAGTTCCTGGCGTGAGGGTCGGGCTCGGACCACTCCATTTCGTAGCCGGTGACCCGTCCGGGCCGGCGGGTCGTCGTCGGGTTCTCCACCGCCCGGCGCAGCATCGTCGCGACGGCGGCCAGTTCGCCCTGGGCGCAGATCTCGACGCGGCCGTCGTCGAGGTTCTCGGCATAGCCGACCAGCCTCAGGTCGCGGGCCTGCGACATCGCCCACCAGCGGAAGCCGACCCCCTGGACCTGGCCGGTCACTCGGATCACCGCTCTGTGCACGCCCGACAGCGTAGTGGCCCGGCACTGCTGGCAGGATGGGCTGGTGAGCAGCGAAGCGCGCGAAATCCTGACCTGGGAAGCGTTCGGCACAGCCGCCCGGGAGTTGGCTCAGATGGTGGTGGACTCGGGCTACCAGCCCGACCTGATGCTGTCGGTCACTCGCGGAGGCCTCTTGCCGGCGGGCACGATGAGCTACGCAATGGGGATCAAGAACCTCCACATCATCAACGTGGAGTTCTACACCGGGGTCGATGAGCGCCTGCCTCTGCCCGTCCTGCTGCCGCCGGTTCCTGCGGCGGTGGACCTGTCGGCCAAGAAGGTGCTCATCGTCGATGACGTCGCCGACACCGGGGAGACGCTGCGCATGGTGCGCGACTTCTGCGCGGCCCACGTGGCCGAGACCCGGGTGGCCGTCCTCTACGAGAAGCCGAAATCCGTGGTCAAGTGCGACTACGTGTGGCGCCGGACCAACGAGTGGATCTCGTTCCCGTGGTCGTCCGAGCCGCCGCTGGTCGGCCCGCAGCGCGACTGACACCCACCTCGACCCACTCAGCCCAGGCGGATCAGTTCTCCGTCCGTCCCGGGACGGGCGCCGCACGCGGCCAAGCGCGCACGAAGCTCCGCCATCGGCGGGTTGAAGTGGCTCAGGTGCACGGCCACCACAGTGGTGGACGCGTCGGCCGCGCCGATCCGGCCGAGCGCCTCGACGGCCTCGGCGAAACTGGCCAGGTCGTGGTGCCCGTCGATGGTGGGCCGGTCGCCGAAGGTCTCCTCCAGCAGGACCAGGTCGAGGTGGGTCCCGCCCAGGGCGGCCAGCGCGGCCTGCGGCCAGGGTCCGGTGTCCGTGGCATAGAGCAGCCTGGCGTGGCCGTCCTCGACCAGGTACAGCACGGCCTCGCCGAAGGCCTCATGGTCGGCGGGCAGGACCGTGACGGTGTAGCCGTCGAGCCGGAACCGGTCGCCGCCGGTGACCGGGGTGAGGGTGACGGTTGTCTGGTCCGGGGCCAGCCACGGCCGGCACGCCTCGATCACGGGACGCGGTCCGAAAACACGCAGCCCGCCGGTGTCGGTCCAGCTGCGGTGGAGCAGGAAGGCCGGCGCCAGGTGGTCGCTGTGCGCATGGGTGACCAGGACGGCACTCACCGCGGCCAGGTCAACGCCGAATCGCTGGGCGTTGAGTTCGACGCCCGGGCCCGCGTCGAGCAGGATCCATCGGTCCACCAGCGCAGAGGTGGGGGAGCGGAGGTCGCCCCCCTGGCGGCGGGCAGCACACGAACCGCACCGGCAGAACGCATTGGGCCAGCCGTCGGCCGCGCCGGTGCCCAGGAGCAGAACCTCCATGCCGCTGCGGGCTCAGTCGAGCTTCTCGTACTCGAGCCGGTAGTGGGCACTGCCGACCAGGCCCCGCCGGTTGGGGTAGAAGTCGTGCTGGGCGAGCCCCGCCGGCTGGTCGACGTCGATCGTGAAGCTCTCACTCCAGTCCTGGAGGTAGGTCTCGCTGAGGTTCACCGTGCACACGGCGTTGAACGAGATGGGGACCTCCTCGAAGTCGACATGCCAGTTCGTCTTCATCACGTGCCGAGGACCCAACACCATCGTTTCGTTGACGCTCAGGGTCACCTCGTCATGGGTGCCCTGCGCATCGCAGCAGGTAAGGCGCACCAGACGGATCTGGCCGTGGGTACGGGCCGCCGGCAGTGCGTCCACTCGGAAGGCGACCCGGTAGCGCGCGTTGAGTTCCCCGGGGAAGAAGAACTCCCCGGGCCCGGTCTCGGAGTGCCTGTCAAAGACGGTGGACCCGAAATCATGGCCGTAGTCCCCGGTGAGCCGGATCCGGGCGGTGTCGAAGAACTCCAGTCCGGTGGTGCGGGTGGTCAGATCGATCACCCGGCCGGCTCGCATCTCCTCCGGCCCCCAGGCGCCGGCCGGCGCGTCGTCGCACTGCCAGTGCAGGGTCACGTCGTCGTGGGAACCACGGGGGTTGTAGCACTCGATCTCTTCGAGATGGAGGGTGGGCATCAGTGTCTCCTCTCACGAGCAGGGGGCGACCGGAGACGTGGTGCGCGGGGGATCAGCGGGCGCCAAGCCCGCCGGCGCGATTCCCTGACAACTCCACGCTAGCCCGAACGGTCCAGCGGTTCGGTCACATCGGCGATCTCGGCGTGCAGAACGGCCAGCGCGTCATCGGCGGAGACGGTGGCCGACACCCCGTGCGCACCAGCGCCGATCGAGATGCTGCGTCCGGGCAGGGACGCGTCCGCTATCACCGGCCAGGCATGGGTGGAGCCGAAGGGAGTGATCGTGCCGCGCTCGTAGCCGGTCACGGCCCGGGCCACCTCCGCGCTGGGCATGGACAACCTGCTGACCCCCAGGTGCGCACGGAGCTTCGGCCAGGAGATTTCCCGGTCGCCGGGGACCAGGACGAACAGGTAGTCGTCCTCGGCTCGCCGGACGACGAGGGTCTTGACTATGTCGGCGGGCCGGACGCCGCGCAGCGCGGCCGCCTCCTCCAACGAGTGCACCCGCCCGTGGCGGACCACGACGTGCGAAACGCCGAGGGCGCGCAGTGCGGCGACGGCCCCCGGCGTGTCCTCTGACTCAGGCGTGGAGGTAGCCCAGCAGGTGGTTGCGCTCGTCGAGCAGCTGGTCGATCCGGTACTTGACCACGTCGCCGATGGAGACGATCGCCGTGAGCTCGTCGTCCTGGGTCACCGGGAGGTGCCGGATCCGCGCGTAGGTCATGGTGTGCGCGGTCTCCTCGATGGTGTCGCTGGCGACGCAGGTGCGGACGTCGGCGGTCATGATCTGCGAGACCGGACGGAAGAGCACGTCCGGGCCGTCGGAAGCGAGATGGCGCACGATGTCGCGCTCACTGACGATTCCGTCGATGTGTCGGCCGTCCGCGCTGACCACCACGGCGCCGATGTTGTTCTGGCCGAGCAGTTCGACCAGCTGCTGCACGGTGGCCGACGGCTCGATGGTCACCACCGCGCTGCCCTTCTTCCGGAGCACATCCTCGATTCTCATAGCGGTGAAGGTACCTGCCAATCGGTGTCGGGGGAAGTGCTTCCGCATCGTGGCGCGCACCGGGGCCGCCGAGCGTCCGAGCAGGCCGGGTAGGGTCTGCGGACATGGACGAGCAGAGCCCGGTGACCCGCGGGGTGCGAGCGGGGATCGCGATCGACCCCGCGTACGGGGCCGTGGTGGCCCCGGTGTACCTCTCCACCACCTATGCCTTCACCGCCTTCGACGCCCCCGGAGCCTACGACTACAGCCGTGCGGGGAATCCGACCCGTTCGGTGCTGGCGCGGGCGCTGGCCGATCTGGAGGGCGGCTTCGACGCGGTCGTCACCGCGTCCGGCATGGCGGCGATCACGGTCTGCCTCCACGCGCTCATGCCCGCCGGGGGAACGCTGCTGGCGCCGCACGACTGCTACGGCGGATCCTGGCGGCTGTTCGACGCGCTGGCCCGCAAGGGCCTGTTCGACCTGCGCCTGGCCAATCTCGCCGATCCCGAGTCCGCGGCCCGTGCGATCGCGGACGGGCCGGCCGTGGTCTGGGTCGAGACCCCGTCGAACCCGTTGCTGCGGGTCAGCGACGTGCGCACAATTGCCGCTGCCGCCCACGCCCGGGGCGCTGTGGTCGTCGCGGACAACACCTTCGCCACCCCGATCGTCCAGCGACCGCTGGAACTGGGCGCTGACGTCGTGGTGCATTCCACCACGAAGTACATCAACGGCCACAGCGACGTCGTGGCCGGGGCGATCGTCGCGTCCACCGAAACCCTGCACGCCGACCTCGCGTGGTGGGCCAACGCGCTCGGCGTCACCGGCGGGGCGATGGACGCCTATCTCACCCTGCGCGGCCTGCGCACCCTGCACCTGCGGATGGCCGCGGCCCAGGCGAACGCCGCGGCCGTCGTCGATTTGCTCCTGGGGCATCCGGCGGTGTCGCGGGTGCACTATCCCGGGCTCACCGACCACCCCGGCCACGCGCTGGCCGCCGACCAGCAGGACGGCTGCGGGGCGATCGTCACCTTCGAGTTGGCCGACGCTGACGCCGTCAGCGCGTTCGTGGACGGGCTGCAGTGCTTCTGCCTGGCCGAATCCCTCGGCGGCGTCGAGTCACTCGTCTCGCACCCGGCGACGATGACGCACGCCGCGATGCCGCCCCACGTGCGGGCGGAGGCCGGGATCACCGACGGGATGCTGCGGCTGAGTCTGGGCGTCGAGGACGCCGTGGACCTGGTCGCCGACCTGCGCGCCGGGCTGGACAGGGCGCTCGCAGCCCGGGGCCGCATCAGCGGCTGACCGCCAGGGCGGCTGCCGGGATCATCGTCCCTGATCGGCCCGGACGGCGAGGAGGTCCGCGACGAGGTCGACGGTCAGGTTGTCGATGGAATCCAGGACCACGTCGGCCAGGGCGAGGGTCTCGGCCGAGGGCGGGTGGAAGTGCGGCGGGATCGCGATCACCCCCATGCCGGCCGCGACGGCGGCCCGGATGCCGGCCGAGGAGTCCTCCACGGCGACCGCCCGCTGCGGACGGACGCCGAGCCGTCGGCAGACCTCGAGGTAGACATCGGGGGCCGGCTTGCCCGCCCCGCCGCCCAATTCCTCGGTGGACAGCGTGGCGGAGAAGAGGTCGGTCACGCCCATGATGCGCAGCGCCTCATCGATGAGCACCCGGGGTGAGGACGAGGCCAGCCCGATCGGCCAGCGGTCCGCCATCCGCGTGATCGCCGCCACGGCGCCCGGGATCACCTCCAGCCCCGCCCGGTACGCCCGAACCATCCCGTCGATCGTTCGCGCGGCCGCGTCCTCGGGGGTGCCGGACAGCCCCACTTCGTCGCTGAGGTAGGCCGACCACTGCTGGGTGGCCATCCCCATCATCGCCCTCGTGGCCTCGTCGGGCCACGCGATGCCGTCCTCGGCCGCCAGGTCGCGGCGCACCACGTCCCAGGTCTCTTCGGTGTCGGTCAGCGTTCCGTCCATGTCGAAGACGACGGCGGTGGCATCAGTCATGCGGCCATTCTGGTCGCATCCGTCCTCGCCGCGACACCGGTGCGCGGTCAACGTACGATCGGGGGCAGGAGGAACCGTGCGCACTGCTGTCACCCTGACCGTGAATGGTCACGAGCCGCTGGTCCAACCGCAGGTGCCGGTTCGCCAGTTGACTGTGCGGCCACCCGGATTGACCGCGCCGCTGGACGCCCTGGTCGCCACGCCGGAGAACGCGACCGGCGTACTGGTCTACTTCCCGGGGTTCAACACCCCGCTGGGGCCGTGGGAGGCGGCCAAGAGCCAGTTGATCGCCCAGGTCTCGGGGATGAACGTGGTGGTCACCGAAATCCCCGGGCTGAGCCGGTTCGGGGACCCGATCCCCAAGGCGATCCGGCGGGACATGCTCCACGAACGGCCCCAATCCTGGGCTGAACTGACTCTCCATTACATGGTGGGGGCGCTGGGAACGGCGGGCGTGGAAGCCCCTTCGCATCTGCGCGTCCTGGGCTACTCCACGGGGTGTTCCCTGGCTGTGGCCGCCCTGCCGATGCTTCACGAGTGGGCCCACATCGTGGGGTTGAGCCTGGTCGAACCGGTCGCCATTGCGCGGCGCAACCTGGTCACCCTGCACGTGGACAACATGGCCGACATCGGACGGCAGCCGGCGAGCTTCGCCACCAACCGTCCCCACGACTGGGTGATGCGGGCTCGGCGCCGGCAGATCCGCGAGCCTTCGGTCCGCTACAGCCCGGTCGATCTGGTGGCGATCGCCACCGTCCTGGCCGCCCCGGGGCTGATGGATGAGATCGCTGACGCCGGCCTCAACCGGTGCGAGCTGGTGCGGGGGGCGAACAGTTCGTTGTGCAAACGCCGTGACTTCGAGGCGCTGGACGCCTTGCTGGCCGAACAGGGCGTCCCGGGACCCACCTTCACGGTGACCGGTCTGGGCCACCCGGTCTGGCACTCGTTCCCGGCCGTCGTGCCGCTCGTCGAGGCCATGCTGGCCGGCAGCGACCCGTCTGTGGGTGGCCTCAAGGAGGAGCGGGACTCGGTGCCAGGTCGGTGAGGGGAATACCCACAGCCGCCGCACAGTTGAGCCTGGTGTACTCAAGGCGTTAAGTTGAGCGTGTTAGACTCAACTCGCACACAGACATCATCTGGAGGTAACACCATGGCACGCGCAGTCGGAATCGACCTCGGTACCACCAACTCCGTCGTCGCCGTCCTTGAAGGCGGCGAGCCCACTGTCATCCCCAACGCCGAAGGCTCGCGGACGACCCCGTCCGTGGTGGCTTTCGCCAAGGGCGGCGAGGTGCTGGTCGGCGAGGTAGCCAAGCGGCAGGCGGTCACCAACGTCGACCGCACCATCCGCTCAGTCAAGCGTCATATGGGCACCGGTTGGACGGTGAGCATCGACGACAAGCGGTACACCCCGCAGGAGATCAGCGCCCGGGTGCTGATGAAGCTCAAGCGGGACGCCGAGGCCTACCTCGGCGAGACCGTGACCAACGCCGTCATCACCGTCCCGGCCTATTTCGGCGACGCCGAGCGGCAGGCCACCAAGGAGGCCGGCGAGATCGCGGGCCTGG
>CAZPCM010000069.1:0-15546 GCA_964585085.1 uncultured Propionibacteriaceae bacterium | reverse complement strand
GCTCCACGCTACAGATCGGGCATCCGGTCATGGTGCTCGGAGTACCGGCGCCGACGATCTGGATCTGCTCTGCCGCGGCCGGGGTGTGGGGCGAGTTCGCCGAACACGCGATGCTTCATCGATTCCCCCCTCGCCGCCAAGGGGTCCAGCACATCACCCCTGGCGCCGTCTGCCTCCGGTCGTCCTCAGGGCACCAGTCCGTTCACAATGTGACGCTCGATGTCACGCCTGAGGGGTATCAGCACAACCCAGTCAGGAGGGACCATGCCAAGCGCCAGCAAGATCTCCACCCCCGTGGCGATCGACGAACCGCAGATCGAGGGCCGGTACGCCGAACTCGGCCCCTACACCGTGGGGTTCGAGTCCTACCGCGAGGACGTCGACCCCGCGCCGTTCTTCGCAGGACTGCCCGACGACCGGTGCCAGCCCCCATTGGGGCGTCGTGCACACCGGGCAGATCACGTTCCGTTGGGCCGACCACGCCGAGACGTACGGGGCCGGCGACGCGTACTACGCCCCGCCCGGCCACGTCCCCCTGTTGACCGCGGGCACCACCGTCACCGAGTTCAGCCCCACCGAGGGGCTCCAGCAGACCATGGCGGTGATCGACCAGAACATGGCCGCGCTGGGCGGTGAACAGGTATGACCGTGACTCAAGCGCCGACGGCGCGCGGGCTCGCCGGCCTGGTGGAGTACCTGGAGACCGGCCGGGCACCTCAGGGCCTGTTCGCCGACGACGTGTTCGGCGACCTGAACTTCCCCCTGTGGCGCCTGCAGGCCACCTCCGCGTCCGACCTGCTGGCGATCCGGGCCGAACTCCATCCCTGGCCGGGGCAGGTGCGCCTGGAGCGCTCGGACCGGACCGAGACCGGCTTCGTTGTCGCCCTGGTGGAGCGCTGGGAAGCCGGCGGGCGCCAGTGGTACTGCCGGGAGTTCTTCCGGGTCGACGTCCTCGACGGCCGGATCGTCGCTCTGGAGGTGTGGTGCACCGGCGACTGGGATCCGCAGGTTCAGCGCCGGCATGCAGAAGTGGTAACACTTGCCCGCCGGTGACCTCTCGGTCCGGCCCGGCCCCCGCCTAGCCTGGAAACGTGGTGGCGGGGCCGGGCCCGGCGGCGGGCTTCCTGGAGCAGGCTGAGGCGGCGTTGGCCGTCGGCCGGGTTGACGATGCCTTTGCCCTCTTCGACCAAGCGATCACCCACGCGCGCACGGCCTCAGATCTGGACCGATGGACTCGTGCGCTGCTGGGCGCCGCCAGGATGCAGCGGTTCGGGCCGGAGCCGGGACGGCTGCCCGCACTCCTGGCCGAAGCACTGGCCGCCCAGACCGCCGACCGATCACGAGCGCAGTTGGCTGCCGCCCTGGCGCGCACCTGGGCCTACGCCGGCCAACCTCGCCGCGCCGCTCCGTTCGCCGCTCAAGCTCTGGAGTGGGCTCGCGGAGTCGGCGAGGCCGCCCTGGTGGCTGACGCGATCGACGCGGCGCTCACCGCGCGGTGGGGGCCCGACGAACTCGACGAACGCGGCCACCTGGCGCGCGAATTGGACGATGTCACGCGCACCTGCTCGACCCGGACGCCCGGCTCCAAGCCCACCTGTGGGGGCTGACCGTCGCCTTCGAGCACCTGGATGTCCTGGCGATGAACCGGCAGGTCAGGGCCCTGGAACTGCTCGGCGAGGAGTCCGCGAAGGCCCGCTTCTTCGCAGCGTCGCGGCGGTTGGTGCTGGACCTGATGCGGGGCCGTCTTGAGACCGCCGGGACCCTGATCAGGGTCGCCGAGGAGGCCGTGGCCCAGGCGCACGTGCCCGACGGTGCGGTGGTGTTGGAGGCGATGCGCGGCTACAGCGCGCTCCACGCCGGCGATGGAGACGCCTGCGCCAGGGCGGCGGCCATTGCCGAGGACCTCGCCGATGCCGAGGGGCTGGTCACCGTGGCGGCCGAGGCTACGAACTTCTGGGTGGCCTCCGGACGCCTCGATCGGGCCGGGGCGCTGGTCTCGCGCTTCTTCGGACGGGCGCTGGCCGAGCTTCCCAGGGACGTGGACTGGCTGCTGGTGATGCAGTGCGTCCTGGACGCCGCCCTCGCCACCGGACGGCGCGAGGTGGTCGCCCAGATCGTGCCGCTGCTCACCCCCTACTCGGGCCGCGCGGTGGTCAACGCCGGAGCAGTGATGTTCCACGGGGTCACCGACGATCCGCTCTCGCGCGGGTACGCCCTCCTGGGCGACCACGAGACCGCCGGACGGCTGCGGGCGACAGCCCTGGCCACCTACGAGCGCGCCGGGGCGCACTGGTGGCACCAGCGCCTGTCGGCGTCCCCAGTCGCAAGGGCGGCTGGGGATGCGCACACGCTGACCGAACCCCTCGCGGGGACGCTGCCGGACCCAGCCGCCAGGACGCTCCCGAACCTAGCCTCGACGCTCCCGAACCTAGCCGCGGGGACGCTCCCGGACCCAGCCGCCAGGACGCTCCCCAACCCGGCCGCGACGGCGATACTCCCGGGGCCACCAGCGGGGACGCCGCCGAACCCCGCGACGACGACTCTCCCGGAACCCGCCGGCGGCGCACTGCCGGGGACCATCGCCCTGCCGGGGACCAGCGCGGGGACCCCAGCACCGCCTGCCGCCCCGACGTCGGTCATCTTCCGCCGGCTCCCCGACGGCTGGGAGATCGGCCCACCCGAGCGCGCGCGGCGGCTCCCGGCCCTGCGCGGCCTGGACGCCGTGCACCGGCTGGTCTCGCGCCCGGGCCGGGACATCGCCGCCATCGACCTCGTCGGCGCCTCCGCCCATCCGGTCGCGGTCCAGGCCGGGCTGGGGCCACCGCTGGACGACCAGGCTCGTCGCGCCTACCGCAACCGGCTGCGGGAACTGGACGAGGAACTCGCCGAGGCCGACGCCTGGGCCGACGCCGGACGGGCGACCCGCCTCCGGCTGGAACGGGAGGCCCTGATCGGCGAGTTGACGGCGGCGTTCGGCCTCGGCGGCGTCCCCCGCAACCCGGGCTCGACCGCCGAGCGCGCCCGGGTCACCGTCCGCAAAGCCATCGTCAACGCGCTTGATCGCCTGGCCGCCGTGGAGCCGGCCACCGCCCGCCATCTGCGCACCTACATCCGGACCGGACTGTTCTGCCGCTACGAACCGGACCCGGACGAGCCCCGCGCGTGGGTACTGACGTAGGACGTGTCTCCTCTCCACGGCACGCTGCGGCACCCCGGTCCAGTCCCTCGCCGCGTTGTCCTTCTCGCCGCAAGGTCCACTAGCGGCTCGTCGTCCGCCTGCGGGCACACGCACCGGGCACATCCTCTCCCGCACGCCCGATGACGAGACACGCCCAGCCGGCCAGGACATGGGTGCCAGCCAGAGCCAGGACATGGGTGCTAGCCGGCCAGGACATGGGTGTCGGTGCTGCACAGCAAGGTCGAGGTGCCGTCGCGGCGGGGCACAACGGTGATCCGTTCGGCGATGCGTTGCTTGAGCTCCGCGACGTGACTGACCACGCCGACGGAGCGCCCACCGTCCCTCAGGGCTGAGAGCTGGTCCATGACCGCGTCGAGCGTCTCGGGGTCGAGAGAACCGAAACCCTCGTCGACGAACAGGGTGTGCAGCTCGATCCCGCCCGCCTCGGCGGTGACGGCGTCGGCGAGCCCGAGCGCCAGGGCCAGCGAGGCCATGAACGTCTCGCCGCCGGAGAGGGTCCCGGGATCCCGGGACGTGTCGCGGGCCTGGTGGTCGATCACCGCCAGGCCGAGACCCGCCCTCCTGGCCCGGCCCTCACGCTGATCGGTGCGCCGCAACTCGTAGCGACCCGCCGTCATCGAGTCCAGCCGGTGGTTGGCGAGGTCGACGACCTCCTCGAAGCGCCGCAGCAGGACATAGGTGGGCAGGCTGACCTGCTGCAGGTTGCTCGGGCCGGCGTTGGCCAGGTCGGCCAGGCGCAGGACCGGCCCGGCCTCCTCGCGCAGCTTCGAAAGGGACGCGATCGCCGCGGTCAGGTCCTGTGAGGCCTGGGCCGAGGAGTTCACCGTCTGTTCGACGACCCCGCTGAGGCGATGAGCGTTCCGCTGGGCGGCATCGGCGTCCTGCTCGGCTTGGCGGAGGGGACCGGGATCCTCGGGGGTGGCCCCGTCCAGTCCGGCGAAGCGCCCGCTACCCAGTTGGGCCTCCACCGTCGCGACCTCCTGGTGATGGGCCGCCACCGCGGCTTGGAGCCGGATTCGCTCCGGCTCGGGCACCATCGCGACCCGGGCCTGCTCCACGGTGGCGAAGCCGCGCTCGTCCAGCACCGCCGCGAGTTCGCCGGCGCAGCGGTCCCGGTCCGCTTGGGCGGTTGCGGACTCCTGCAGGAGCGCCGCGAGGAGCTTGGCGGTCTCGGCCCGGACGGTGAGCGCCCGCTGCCGGGCGCGAACCGAGGCGAAGCCCTCGGTGTGGGCGGTCACGTCCGCCTGATCGGCGGCCAGTTGCCGTTCGGCCTCCTCCAGCGCGCCGCGGCGGCCGGCCAAGGCGGTCTCGGCGTCGCGGAGGTTCCGTTCGTCGCTGTCGGCCGCCTGGGCGATCGAGGCGATCCGCTGGCGCAGGGCGACCACGTCCGCGGCCGCCCGCTGGGCCTCCTGCCGCACCTCCCGGGCTACGGCATGGCCCGCCTCGGCCTCGACCAGTGACATCCCCTCGGTCAGCGCGACCTGATCGGCCAGCTGCCCGGCGATCCGGTCGCTCAGCGCGCGAGCCTCTCCGGCCTTCCTGGCCGCCACGTCCTTCGCTCCGGCAAGGGCATTCACCTCGTCGCGGTCCACGGACCCGTGCGGCTTGACCGCGGGGGCCGGGTGCGACCGCGACCCACACACCGCGCACGGGTCCCCTTCGACCAGCCCAGCCGCCAGCTCGCCCGCCAGCCCGTCCAGCCAGGCGGAGCGCGCTTCGTCGTGCCGCTGCTCGGCCTCCCGATGCTGCTGCTCGGCCACGATTTCTCCGTCCCTGGCTCCGGTGAGCTGGACGGTCAGGCGTTCGACCTGCCGAGCGGCGTCCCGGCGGCCGGTCGCCGCGGCCAGGGCCTCGATCGCGGGGGCCACCGTGGCCGCAACCTCCTCCCGCGTCACCAGCACCACGCCCAGACCCGCGGCCTCGGCCCGCGACTCCGCGACCTTCTCCAGGCCCGAGCCGATGCGGACGCCCTCCTGGTCCAAAGCGGTCCTGTCGCGGGCCGCAGCGGCCACGCGTCCGGCCAGGCCACGTTCGAGGGCTACCAGGCGGTCCAGCGAACCCGCGGTCAGGCGCGCGCGATCCTCCTGCACCCGCAGCCCGTCGGCGGAGGGCTCACCTTCGACAAGGTCGGCATCGGCGCCGCTGCGCACCCCGTCCGCCGCTTCGGTCAGCCCGGCAAGGGCCGACGCCACGGCGGCGTCCGCCTCCTCGGCGTTGGTGATCGGACGGCGCACGTGCTCGGCCCGTTCGGCCGCCGCCAACCGAGCCTGGTCCCGTCCAATCTCGGGCTCCCGCCCCTGCAACTCCGTACGGCGGCGGTGGAGGCTGGTGACCTCATCGATGAGCTGGTTGCGCTGCTCAAGCGCGCGCAGGGTGGTGGCGGCCACGTCGTGGCGCGCGCTCGCCGCGTCGGCGGCCTGTCGGACGGCCTCCCACTGGCACGCAAGGACGGCGCAGCGCTCCCGCGCCCCGACCAGCAGGCCGTCGAGGTCCTCGGCGTCACGGGCCTGGTCGAAGGCGACCTGCTCCGCGATGGGCTCGGTCGCCACCGACGCGTCGTCGTACCACGCCACCTGGCAGAAGGCGCTGGCGAGGTCGACGGCGCGTTGGCGGTCCAAGTCCTCCCGCTTGCGGTACTGCTGGGCCGCCTCGGCCAGCTTCTTGGCGAACCGCTCGAACAACTCTGTGCCGAAGATGTCCTGCAACACGTCGCGACGCTCTTCGGGCTTGGCCCGCAGGAACGTGGCGAAGTGCCCCTGGGGCAGCATGACCGTCTGGGTGAATTGGCTCTTGGTCAGCCCGATCGCCCGCTGCAGCTCCTCACTCGCCTCCGCGATGCTGGTGCTGACCGGGGCACCCACCAAGTCGTCGGGCGTGGCGAGCTTCCACAGCTTCATCGTCGCCTTGCTGGTCGTCGTGCCCGGCCCGCGCAGTTTGGGACGTTCGAACTCGGGCGTGCGGCGCACGCGCAGCAGACCACGGCTTGAGTCGATGACAAGGTCCACGAACGGCTCCCGTTCCGGGTTCAGCATCGAGGACACGATGCGTCCCTTGCTCGAATCAGAGCCGGCGACGTCGCCGTACAACGCAAAGACGATCGCGTCCAGAATCGTGGTCTTTCCCGACCCGGTGGGCCCCTCCAGCAGGAACAGGCCCCCTTGACCGATCTCCCGGAAATCGATGACGTGGTGATCGGTGAACGGGCCGATGCCCTGGAACTCAAGCTTGATGATCTCCATTACCGGCTCCGCTCCCCCGCCAGAACGGCCTCGTACGTGCGTTGCAGCACCAATTGCTCGCGTTCGTCGGGAGGCTGCTTGCTGACCTGGGTGATGAAATCCCTGACAACCATCAGCGGGTCGCTGGCTTCGGCTCTGGGGCCGGACACCGCGCGCACGCCGCCGTCGGGCTCGAAATGTACCTCCAGCGCGTGCGGGAACGCGCGCTTCACTGTCGTGACAAGATCGGTCGGCCGACTGTCGCCGGCCACGACGACCCGCACCCAGTCTCCTCGCTGCGCCTCGAAGCGCCGACCGAGGACCTCGTCCAGGTCGCCGCGCACCTCGGACAACCGCCGTTCCACCGGCGCCTCGACCAGGCCGACGCACGCCACCGTCCCGTCGGCGCCGAATTCGACCAGCGCGGACGACTTCCGGTGGTGCATCTCCGAGAACGAGAACGCGACCGGCGAACCCGAGTAGCGCAGCCGCGGCCCCGAGCCATCCTGCGGGCCGACCCGCTGCGGACCGTGCAGGTGCCCCAGCGCCACGTAGTCCAGGGATTCGCCCTCTCCGCCGAACACCGCGTGCGGGACACTGTCGACGCCCCCGACCCGGATGTCCCGCTCCGAATCGCAGCCCTGACCGCCAACGACGAACCCGTGCGCCATCAACACCGCCGGGACCCTTCGGGAGGCGCCGGCGCGGCGCCGGGAGAGGTCACCGCGCACCCCCCGCATGACCGCCGTCATCACCGCCTCGTGCGAGCGGGCCAGTGGGCGCTGCTCGCCGTTGCCGTCGGTCTCACCGAGGGCGAACCGGGTCACGTCCGGGTCTAGGTACGGCACCGCGTAGACCCACAGCGACCCGCCACCGTCGGCGTCCTCGATCACCACCGGGGACGCGGCCTCGGTGGGTCTGGCGCGGATGCTCAGCCGGTCCCGGAACAGTGCCGAGCCGAAACCGAGCCGGGTCGCGGAGTCGTGGTTTCCTGGCGTGATCACCACCCGGGTCACCTCGGCGAGCCGCATCAGCACGTCCTCCAGCAGTTCCACCGCGTCAACCGACGGCAGCGCCCGGTCGTACACGTCGCCCGCTACGAGAACAGCGGCGACCCGCTCAGCGCGGACGGTCTCGACGAGATGGTCGAAGTAGGCCGCATGGGCCGAGCTGAGGTCCACCCCGTGCAGGGTGCGGCCGATGTGCCAGTCGGAGGTGTGCAAGATGCGCATGAACGGACAGTAGAACCAGCCACTGACAAAACCGTGCGCGACCCGACCGGGCTGCTCCGCAACCTCGACTCGCCGGGCGGCCCAGGCATCGAGCGTCGCCGAGGTCAGGCTGGGCGCAGGTGCCGTGCGACCGAGTCCGCGACGAGGGCGCCGTCGGCGACGACCCCCGGCAGGAGCCCTGACCTGCGGGTGCGCAGTTGCCCGCCGCAGAAGAAGAGTCCGTCGACCGCGCCATCGGGAAACCGGCTCGTCGAAGACGGGGAAGCCGACCAACTGGCGTAGTCAGGCCGGAAACCGGCGGTGAAGGTCACGGCCGGGGGTTTGAGTAATCCTCAACACCAGGAAGCGATTCCCCGCCCGAATGAGCCCGATCCTCCCCGCGAGCGCAGCGAATTACTCAGGGCCGACAACAAAGCCCACCGCCAGCGGCTGCGGACCTCCGGAACAGGCACGAACCCGCGTCACCGGCGCTTGAGTAATCCTCAACACCAGGAAGCGATTCCCCGCCCGAATGAGCCCGATCCTCCCCGCGAGCGCAGCGAATTACTCAGGGCCGACAACAAAGCCCACCGCCAGCGGCTGCGGACCTCCGGAACAGGCCGCGACTCAAGCTGGCCCAACCACCCCGGTGACGGCCAGTTCCCGTGGACCGTTGTGACCGCAGAGACACTCGCTTCCCTGTCGTCGCGACGGTTGAGCGTGGCGAGTTCAGGTGGTCAGTGCAACACGTCTTCTGTGGAGGTGGTTGTGCTGGTCGGTCCAGGGACTCGTGTCGAGGCGATGCGTTTGGTGGCTGGCAGAGAAGCCTGGCGAGAAGACCGCTGGAAGCTCGAGCGTCTCTGGAGTCACGACGCCCCGGGGGATCCGAAGGCGAAGGCGCCTTCCGCGCCTTCGCCAGCCCCCTCAACTCGGCGGTGGCCGGGTGAGCCCACCCGCTGACCAGCAGAGTCCTGAGTATTACGCCACCTTCAGCACCGACTACGCGGCGAATCGGCAGGATCAAGACCGCCCGCGCAGCGAATTACTCACGACCCGTTGCCTCCGACTTCAGGCCGCGGGTGGGCGCAGGCCCGAGATGGCGGTCAGCAGTCCGGCGTGGACTTCTTCGAGGGTGCGGCCGGGGAACGCCCGCCGATCCAGCGCGGCGGTGACCAGGGCGCCCAACAGCGACACGGCCACCGCGGAGGCGTTCGGATTCGCGGCGTCGGCGGTGAGGCCGGCCGCCTTGCGCTCCTCGGCCACCTCCAGCAGGACCGCCACCAGCGGTCTGATCAGCCGGTCCCGGACGCCAGGCAGCTGCGCGGCCCACGGACGGTTGGGACGGAACAGCTCCGTGGTGAGGAATTGCGCGCGGGCCGGCGCCGCGTCGATGTGCCGCATCACGGTCAGGGTGAGGGTCTCGAGGGCGTTCCAGCCGCGCAGCCCGACCCGGGCCCGCTCGATCACCTGTTCGAGGTCCTCGGCGGAGGCGACGATGACCTTGGCGCAGAGGTCGGCCTTGCTGTCGTAGTTGTAGAAGATGGTCCCTTTGCTGACGCCGGCGGCCAGCGCCACGTCGTCCATGGTCGTCGAGCCGTAGCCCCGCTCGGCGAACAGGTCGGCGGCCGCGGAGAGGATCCGCTCCTGGGAGGCCGCCCGGCGCGCCGTCCGCCCGTCCGCCCGTTCCACGAGGGGCAGCCTAGCGGCGGTCACAGCGACACCGCCGGATGCAACCGGGCGACCGTCCAGGTCCGGGCGCGGGCCGCCCCCCACGCCGAGGCCAGCACGCTGCCGACGAGAACGGCTGCGAGCGAGGCCACCGCAGCCCAGAACGAGGGCCCAAGGTCGCCCGTGATCGCCTGCCGCAGGCCGGTCACCACCTGGGTCATCGGCAGCACCTGGTGCAGCGCCTGGAAGAACGGGTCGGAGGTGACCGTCGGGTACGTCCCCCCTGCGGAGGTGAGCTGGAGCATCAGCAGCACCAGCGTCAGCAGGCGTCCGACCGTGGTACCGAACCAGACGTTGAGCGCCTGCTGCAGCGAGACGAACACGGCCGAGACCAGCAGGAGGAAACCCACGAACGCGGCCACGTGGTTCACGTGCAGCCCCAGTCCGAACAGCAGCGTCCCGGCCAGGAGCATCGCCTGGACCGAGCCGAGCAGGATCGCCGGGGTCAGGTTCTGCGCGACCACTCGGGACGCCGGCACCGGGGACGCCAGGAGCCGCTGCGACACCGGACGCAGCATCATCCACATGATCAGTCCGCCCACGTAGAGCGACAGGCCGAGGAAGTAGGGGGCCATGCCCTCGCCGACCCCGGCGGCCTCGTGGACGTAGGACGCGTCCAGGCTCACCGGGGACGACATCACCTCGGCATTGGCCTCCCGCTCCCCCTGGCTGAAGTCGGGGACGTCGGCGACCGCTTCCGAGAGCTTGCCGGCGAGGGTGCCCGAGCCCGAGGCCAGTTCGGAGAGCCCGTCGTCGAGGCTGACCACGCCGTCACGCAGCTCCCCCGCACCGGTGGACAGGCGGGTGAGCCCGCCGGCGAGTTCCCCGGTCCTGCCGGCCAGGGTGGAACTTCCCGACGCCAGCGACTTCGCCCCGGTGACCGCCGCGCCGAGCTTGGCGGCCAGCGTCGAGGCTCCGTCGGACAGGTCCGAGGCCCCATCGGACACCTTGACCGCGCCGTCGGCCGCACTGGCCAGGCCCGAGGCCAACGCAGGGGCCGAGGAGTTGAGGGACGCCGCGCCTTCGGACACCTTCGCGGCGCCGGCGGCGAGGGTGTCGACCGAACCGGAGACGGCGCCCAGCGAGCCCGCCAACTGCTCGGTGTAGGTGTCGAACGCGGCCAGGGCCGGGGAGTCGGCGGGCAGTTCGGCGGCGAGCGCCGCCCGCACCTTCCTCGTCGCGGAGGCCGTGGCGCCAGTGGAACTCGACAGGGACTCCGACAGCTCCTTGGACCCGGCGGCCACCTTCGCCGCGCCGGCGGCGAGCTTCTGGGCGTCCGCCGGCAGGGTCGCGGTCTTCTCGGCAGCCTGGCCGAGCTGAGTGGCCAGCATGTCGGACCCGCTGGCCAGGTCCTTGGCGCCGGTGGCCAACGCGGCCGCGCCCTCCTGGGCGGCGGGCAGCCCTTCGGCCAGGGACGCCGCCCCGGAGGCAAGCTGCCGGCCTCCGGACGCCAACTTCTCGGCCCCGCCGGTCGCGGTCATCAGGCCCGAGGCGAGGGTGGACGACCCGTCGGCCAGCTTGTCCGAACCGTCGTGGGCGGTCTCCGCCCCGTCAGCGAGCTCGGACGCACCGTCGGACGCCTTCGCCAGGCCGTCGCGGAGGTCGCCGACCCCGATCAGCAGGTGGGACACCATGTCCTGACCGATGGACTCCGACACGGCCCGGTCGACCTCGCGCATCACCGACGCGACGATCGTCCGCGCCGTGACGCCGTTCGCGTCGTCGTAGCGCACCTGCAGCGGCGCCTTCACCGGACGGTCGGTGCCGGCGGTGACCACGGCGGCAGAGAAGTCCTCCGGAATGGTCAGCACGGCGTAGTAACGGCCGGACGCCAGCCCCGCGCCGGCTGCGGTCGCCGTCGTGGGGACCCAGCCGACCTTGCCGTCGGACACGAGCTCCTCGGCGATGGTCTTCCCGGCGTCCACCTTCTTCCCGTCGGAGTCCCGCGCGCCGGAGTCGAGGTTGACCAGGGCGACGTCGAGCCGGTCGATATGGCCGGTCGGGTTCCAGAAGGCCCACAGATACAGCGCGCCGTACAGCAGCGGGATCAGCGCCGCCACGACCAGCGCGGCCCGGCTCATCCGGCTGCGCGCGAACCGGGTCAGTTCGGTACTGGGACGCAGGAGGCGCACCTCAGGCCTCCTCTCCGGCGACCGGCACGTCGCCGGCCAGGGCCCGCGCGGCGCTCTCCCCGATCCGGACGACGCGAACGTCCCCAGGGATGGCGGCGGCGCTGGTCGAGGCCGCGATGACGGTGATGCCGCGCTCGCAGACACGCTGCAGGGTCCACCACACCCGCCCTTGGTCGGCCGGACGGCGGACGGTGTCGACGTCGTCGACCACCAGCAACTCGGGGCTCGCGATCAGCGCGAGAAGGATCCGCAGCCGGAAGCGGTCGAGGGTGGAGAGCTGCCACACGAACGCGTCCGGGTCGAACGGCGCGTCGCCGAAGACGCACTCGATCAGCGACGTCATCGCCGGATCGCCCAGGCGCGGCGCGCGGCGCCACAGCGGGACCGAGAAGTCGGCTCGTTCATGGATGAGTTCGCGCACGCGCAGGCCCTCGTCCAGCACATCGATGGCGGAGAAGCACGCCACAGCGCTGCGCCGCTGGACCCTCCGGGCGCGCCGGAGGCCGTCCTTTCCGAGAATCTCCAGCGAACCCGAGGTCGGGCGCATCCGTCCGGACAGGGTCAGCAGCAGGCTCGTGCGTCCGCTCCCCTCACGCCCGACCACGGCGATCAGCCAGCCGGCGGGAACGTCGAGACCGAGGGGCCCGTACACGGGACCGCGCGGCCCCTGGAGGACCAAGTCGCGAGCTTTGACGTCCAAGGGCAGCCGCGACTCGTCGGCGGAGAGACTCATACAGATATTTATACTGACTGGTCAGTCTTATATCAAGTCGAGGGATCACCTCCGGCTTCCCGTGCGGCGGCCTCCACCGCGGCGACATGCGCCGCCCATTCCGCATCCGTCCGGTCAGTCAGGTTGCGGTCCTCGGGGCCCATCCCGGCGCGCCTGTCGATCATCTCCCGGACGATGTCGGCCTGCCCCGCGTGGCGGGCGGTCTCCACGAGCATGTGCACCAGGATCTGGTGCAGGCTCACCCGGCGGCGCTCTACTGGCCACCACGACACTTCCCCCTCGGCGTCGAGTTCGAGTTCGGCGATCGTGGCATCACTCATCCGGGCCGAATGGTGATGGAGATCCAGCACACTCTGACGCGACTCCGACGCCAGCACCCACAGGTCGGCGTCCGGCTCGGCCCCGGCGTCGAACCACGGCAACGCCCACCCGGGCTCCCGTCCGAACACCTCGGTGAAGTAGCCCAACTCGACACTGGCCACATGTTTGACCAACCCCAGCAGGTTCGTCCCGGTCGCGGTCATCGGCCGACGCACCTGGTACTCGTCCAGGCCGTCGAGCTTGCTCACCAGATCGCGCCGAAGCCCCCGCAGGTAGCCCAGCATCCTTGCCTTGTCGTCCATCCGCCGACTATGCCCCACCGGCGGCCCAGCAGGGGATCGGCGGTCCGACCGCACGCCTGGTGTGCATTTGTCCACTGTGTTCGGTGGACAAATGCACGCCCTGAACTCGGCTGAGGGACGGCCGCACGAATGCGCGGCCGTCCCTCAGCGCCTGTGGAATTTCTCAGCAAATACCCCCTGGTATTCGCCCGGCCCGAGAGCCACCATGAGCATTAGCACCGTTCTTCAACATAAGGAGTTGGAGATGAAAACCCTTCGCACCGGGCTCGCCACGGCATTGCTCATCGCCGGGCTTGGTCTGGCACCCGTCGCCTCGGTCGCCACCACCGCCGTCGCCGCTCCGGTCGTCGCGCCGACCTCCTACTGCGGTTTGGACTGGGGATCCCAGCCCGAATCCCGGTCAGGTCACTCTCGGGCGACCCTCGTGGACGCCCGGGCGGGCAAGCACAGCTGCTACGACCGTCTGGTCATCGAATTCAAGGGCCGGATCAAGGACTACAGCGTCCGCTACGTCCACGCGGTCTACACCGAGGGCGGGGGACATCGGGTGTCGCTGTCCGGTGACGCCGACCTAAGGATCATCGTTGAGGCCTCTGCCTCTTCCCACGGCCACGACGCGTACAACCCGGACAGCCGCCGGCACGCGGTCAGCGTCTCGGGTTTCCGCACCTTCAAGCAGGTCGCGTTCCTGGGCAGTTCGGAGGGGCAGAGCAGCTTCGGACTCGGCGTGCGGGCTCGCCTGCCGTTCCGGACGTTCATCCTGGACGGACCGGGCAGGGGCTCACGGCTGGTGATCGACGTCGCCCATCACTGGTGATCTTCGGAGTGCGGGGCAGCAATGCGAAGCCGGGTCAGGAGGCCTCGGCCCGCCGATCCGATGACCAATGCGCGGCCGCGAGGTCCATGTGGGCGTAGATGAGTCGGCTCGCCTTGTCGAGGTCGCCTTCGTCGATGGCATCGACGATGGCGCCGTGGTGGGCGTGGCTCATGATCTCGAGTGGTTCGGTCCGGCCGGACGAGAGGAGGACCACCCGCATCTGGTCCTCCAGGCGCTTCCAGCCTTCCAGAAGGACCGTGTTGCCGGATAGCTGGATCGGGGGTTCTCCTCCGAGGCGAACCTGGCCTACCCCAAGCGCGCGGCGGGCACTACATCGCCGGGGAACGCATGCGCGGCGGCAGCCCACTCGTCGAAGCAGCGTTATCGCGGCAGGGCCGGTATCAGCAGGTCCGTGACAACCTCCGCGTCTAGGACGTGAAGCTCGACCAAGCGCGGGACCGCCAGTGGATCATCTGCCATAACCCAGCGAAGCCGACCTCGACAAGGCCTCACGATCGACCGGGCGAAGGTCACCGACGAGGAACGCCTCGGCGGCAAGTACCTCCTCACCACCTCCGACCCACCTCACCGCCGAGGACGTCGCCCTGGGTTGCACGAACCTCCTCGAAGCCGAGCGCGGGTTCCGGGGCTGAGCCCGACGAAGCCCGGCTCGCTGACGCACCGGGGCGCACCAAAACCGTCACTCGATTCCAGAAAACCCGCTTTGAGCGCCCTGAGAGCAATCGAGTGCGAGAAATGGGGCGCGAGCCCGGCGGATCCGCGGCCGCACTCCCCAGACAGAAGGTCAGGCTCCGCGACCGGATCCTGCAGCGCCTGGTCACCTCGTGATTCGGATCAGGTATTGCCAGAACGTGGACGGGCGGCGGCCCGCCGAGGCGGCATCCTCGACCTGATCCGCACCGGGAGCACCGCCGGCGGTCCAGTCCCGTTGGCCGGCCTTCGGGTTCGGCTCAGCGCGGGGGCGCCACCGTCCCCGAGGAGGTCGGCTAGAGTGGGTGTTGGTCCTCGCGCGGCGGCACCTCGCCCAACCCCCCCAGGGTCGGAAGACAGCAAGGGTAAGTGAGCTCTACCGGGTGCGCGGGGGCCGCTCTGCGTCCAGATCTCCCTGGTCGCCATCACGGTCGAAAGTGTCAGCGGCACCACGTATGGTTCAACCGTGGACGAACGCGACGACGACCTCTACGACGAGGAGGCCTTCGGACTCTTCGATCAGGACGGTCCCGGGCTGTTCGACGCGCTCGAGCCCGACCGGGAGCCGTCCAGCGTCGAGGAAGACTCCAGCGACTCCTTGACCGATCCGACGGACGACCTCGAACTCGGCCTTCCCACCGATGACCTCACCGTGCTCGAACCCCCCGACTTCGACTCCGCCGCATCTGGTCCCAGGCATCAGGCCTCGCATCCCGGGCCGGCGCCGGAAGGCGCCGCCACCAGCAGCGCGCTCGACACCGGCCCAGGGCACCTCCCGCCGGTCAATCGGCCGGAAGCCCCGCTGGCCCTCTACCGCCGCTACCGACCGGACACTTTCGCCGACGTGATCGGCCAGGAGCATGTCACCGAACCCCTCCAGCGCGCCCTGATCAACAACCGGGTCAACCACGCCTACCTGTTCTCCGGACCTCGCGGCTGCGGCAAGACCACCTCGGCCCGTATCCTCGCGCGTGCGCTGAACTGCGCCAACGGGCCGGCTCCGGTGCCGTGCGGGGAGTGCCAGTCCTGCCGGGACCTGGCCCGCGGCGGAACCGGCAGCATCGACGTGATCGAGATCGACGCAGCCTCCCACGGCGGCGTCAACGAGGCCCGTGACCTGCGTGAGCGGGCGTTCTTCGCCCCCGTCCACAGCCGGTACAAGATCTACATCATC
>CAZPCM010000068.1:0-15568 GCA_964585085.1 uncultured Propionibacteriaceae bacterium | reverse complement strand
CCGAGTAGCCGTTGTTGGACAGGATGATGTCGACCAGGTTCTTGCCGATGTCGTGTACGTCGCCCTTGACCGTGGCCAGGACGATGGTGCCCTTGCCCTGGGCGTCCGCCTTGTCCAGGTACGGTTCCAGGTACCGGACGGCGGTCTTCATCACCTCGGCGGAGGCCAGCACGAACGGCAGCTGCATCTGGCCGGAACCGAACAACTCGCCGACGGTCTTCATCCCGGCCAGCAGGTCGTCGTTGATGATCTGGAGGGCGGGCTTGCCGGTCAGGGCCTCGGTGAGATCCTCGGCCAGCCCTTTGGCTTCCCCGTCGATGATGCGCCGGCGGAGTCGTTCGGCGACGGGCAGCCCGGCCAACTCGGCGGCGCGGGCCTGGCGGGCATCGGCGGTGGTGACCCCGGCGAAGAGGTCCAGGAAGGCGGCCAGCGGGTCGTAGTCGTCCCTGCGCCGGTCGTAGATCAGGTCGAGCGCCACCTGTCGCTGCTCTTCGGGGATGCGCGCGACCGGCACGATCCGGGAGGGGTGGACGATCGCGGAGTCCAGCCCGGCAGACAGGCATTCGGCCAGGAACACCGAGTTCAGCACCACCCGCGCCGCGGGGTTCAGTCCGAACGACACGTTGGACACTCCGAGTGTGGTGTGCACACCGGGATGCCGCCGGTTGACTTCGCGGATCGCCTCGATGGTCTCCAGCGCATCGCGCCGGGTCTCCTCCTGCCCCGTCCCGATCGGGAAGGTCAGGCAGTCGACGATGATGTCCTCGACAGTCATTCCCCAGTTCGTGGTCAGGTCGGCGATCAGCCGGTCAGCCACCCGCACCTTCCACTCCGCCGACCGAGCCTGGCCTTCCTCGTCGATGGTCAGCGCCACCACGGCGGCCCCATGTTCGACGGCCAGCGGCATCACCTGGGTGAAGCGTGAGCCCGGGCCGTGCCCGTCCTCGTAGTTGACCGAGTTGATGACGCACCTGCCGGCCAGGGCCTCCAGGCCTGCACGCAGGACCGCGGGCTCGGTCGAGTCGAGCATGACCGGCAGCGCCACCGCGGTCGCCAGCCGGGACGCCAGTTCTCGCATGTCGGAAACACCGTCGCGTCCGACGTAGTCGACGCACACGTCGAGGATGTGCGCGCCGTCGCGGCTCTGCTCCTTGGCGATGTCGACGCAATCGTCCCAGCGGCCCTCGAGCATGGCCTCGCGGAAGGCTTTCGAGCCGTTGGCGTTGGTGCGTTCACCGATGCTGAGGTAGCTGGTGTCCTGGCTCAACGCGACATCGGCGTACAGCGACGACACCGCGGGGGTGGGCACCGGGTGGCGCGGAGACGGAACCCGTCCGCGCACCGCGTCGGACAGCCGGGCGATGTGCGCCGGCGTGGTGCCGCAGCAGCCGCCGACCAGTCCCAGCCCGTAGTCGTCGGCGAAGGTGTCGAGAAAGTGGACGAACTCGTCCGGCCCCATCGGATAACGCGCCCCGTCCGGGGTCAGTTCCGGCAGTCCTGCGTTCGGCATGCAGGCCACCGGGATGCGGGCATGCCGGGACAGGTGGCGCAGGTGTTCGCTCATCTCGGTCGGCCCGGTCCCGCAGTTGAGCCCGATGGCGTCGATGCCCAGGTGCTCCAGAGCGGTGAGGGCAGCCCCGATCTCGCTGCCCAGCAGCATCGTGCCGGAGGTTTCGACGGTCACGTTGACCAGGATGGGCAGGTCCGCCCCCACTGCGCGGGCCGCCCGCCGCGCGCCGATGATCGCGGCCTTGGTCTGCAGGAGATCCTGGCAGGTCTCGATCTGGAACCCGTCCACCCCGCCGCGGATCATCGCCGCCGCCTGGGTCTGGTAGGCGTCGCGGAGCGTCGCGAAGCCGACGTGGCCCAGGCTGGGCAACTTCGTGCCAGGGCCGATCGAGCCAAGCACGAACCGGGGCCGCTGCGGCGTGGCGAACTCATCGGCGGCCGTCCGGGCGATTCGTGCCCCAGCCTCGGCCAGCTCGGCGATGCGATCGGCGGCGTCGTACTCGGCCAGGGCCGACAGGTTCGCCCCGAAGGTGTTGGTCTCCACGCAGTCGGCGCCGGCCTCCAGATAGGCCCGGTGGATCGCAGCGACCACGTCGGGGCGAGTGACGTTCAGCACTTCGTTGCAGCCCTCGAGACCCTGGAAGTCCGCCAACGACAGGTCATAGGCCTGCAGCATCGTGCCCATGCCACCGTCGGCCACGAGGACGCTGGTGTGCAGGGCCGTGCGCAGGTCGCGGGTCATGACCAGCAGGATAGGCGACCGGACGGAGGCGGGCCGAACCGGAGCAGCCCGAACGGGTCGCTACAGTGGGCCCATGGGTGCCGTCGGTGTGCTGAAGGGTTTGCGCAGCCCGGCGGTCGTGGCGGCCTTCAGCGGATGGAATGACGCGGGTGAGGCCGCCAGCGGCGTGATCGACCATCTGGTCGATCGGTACCAGGCCGAGGTGCTCGTCGAACTCGACCCGGAGAAGTTCTACGACTTCCAGGTGAACCGTCCGGCGACCCGTCTGATCACGCCCACCGAGCGGACGATCGAGTGGCCTACCACGGAGGTGCTCCTGGCCCGGTTGGCCGATCGCGACCTGATCCTCATCGGCGGCCCGGAACCCAACTTCCGCTGGCGCAGGTACGTGCGGCGTCTGATGGGGCTGATCGCGAGGGTGCGCCCGGAGATGGTGGTGGTCCTGGGGGCCCTGCTGACCGACGCGCCGCACACCCGTCCGGTGCCGGTCATCGGGACGGTCAGCAGCCCCGAACTCGCCGAGGAACTGGGCTTGGAGATCTCCGACTACGAGGGGCCGACCGGGATCGTCGGGGTGCTGGCCTCGGAGTGCGCGACCGCCGGCCTGGCGGTGGTGTCCCTGTGGGCGTCGGTGCCGCACTACGTCGGCGAGGCGCCCAACCCCAACGCGACCCTGGCCCTGCTGACCAGGCTGGAGGATGTGTTGAACACCACCCTGGACACCGCGGATCTGCCCGAGCAGGCGCGGGACTGGGTGGAACAGGTCAACGAACTGGTTGCCGACGATGCTGAGATCGCGACCTACGTGTCGGCCTTGGAGGAGCGGCGCGACGAGGCCACGCCGCAGCCGACCGGCGAGTCGATCGCGGCCGAGTTCGAGCGCTACCTGCGGCGGCGCAACCGGCGACGCTAGCCGCAGCGGGCGATGGCCCGATTCCGCAGGTGGTTGACCATGGCGTCGGGGTCGGCCGCGCTGTAGACCGCTGACCCTGCGACGAACACGTCGGCACCGGCGTCGACGCAGCGATCGATCGTCGCCTCGGAGACCCCCCCGTCCACCTGGATCCAGATGTCCTTGCCCAGATGCCTCACCAGGTCGCGGGTCCGCCGGATCTTGGGCAGGCATACGTCGAGGAAAGACTGCCCGCCGAAGCCGGGCTCGACCGTCATGATCAACACCATGTCGAACTCCGGCAGCAGGTCGGCGAACGGTTCGATCGGAGTTGCGGGGCGCAGTGCCATCGAAGCCCGGGCGCCGAGCGACCGCAGCTCGCGGGCCAGGCGCACCGGCGCGGCTGAGGCCTCGACGTGGAAGGTCACCGATTCGGCTCCTGCTTCGGCGTACCCCGGCGCCCACCGATCGGCGTCCTCAATCATCAGATGGATGTCGAGCATCAGGTCGGTCGATCGCCGGATGCACTCGACCATCGGAAGGCCGAGGGTCAGGTTCGGCACGAAGTGATTGTCCATCACGTCGATGTGGACGGCGTCGGCGCTGGGGATCCGGGCGATCTCCGCCGCGAGGTTGGCCAAGTCGGCGTTGAGGATGCTCGGTGTGATCTTCATACCCACGTCGCCCAGCCTAGCGACCGGTCAGGGGGCGGTCAGGCGCGGCGGAGCAGCGCCAGGAACATCGCGTCCGTGCCGTGCCGGTGCGGCCAGAGCTGCACGTAACTGCCGCGGGCGGCGTCGGGAACCTCCGGCAGGTACTCGGCGGCCGGCAGCACGTCGACCGGCTGGTCGGGCAGGACCTCGGCCAGGAGTCCGGTGGTCTCCTCAGAATGCGGTGAACAGGTGACATAGGCGATCACCCCGCCCGGTCGCGTCGAACTGATCGCCCCGGACAGCAGCCCGGCCTGCAACGGGCGCAGGGTTTCGAGATCCCGCCGGGTCCGCCGCCATCGGCTCTCCGGACGGCGCCGCAGCGCGCCCAGCCCGGTGCACGGGACGTCGGCCATCACCTTGGCGAAGGACCCTTCGCGCCAGGCCGGCCGGGTTCCGTCGGCGACGATGGTGACCGGACGGTGCGGCCCGCGGTAGGCGCGCAGCGCCTGGCCGACCAGCGCCGCGCGGTGCGGCTGGAGTTCGGCGGCCACCAGCCGTTGGCTATCGGCGATGGCCAGGCCCGCCAGCAGCGCGGCCTTGCCGCCGGGTCCAGCGCACAGGTCGAGCCAAGGTCCCGCGGGCGCCTCAACCCGGGCCAGTGCCAGGGCGACCAGCTGGGAGCCCTCGTCCTGCACCCCTGCTCGGGCCTCCCGGACGGCCGGCAGGGCGGCGGGGTTGCCGTCCAGATAGGCCCCGTACGGCGAGAACCGAGCCGGGCGTGCCCCGTCCAACTCCTCGAGTTCGGCCAGCCCGGGCCGGACCGCGAGATGGGTGAGGGGTGCCACGTTGTCAGCGCGGAGCGCCGGCGCCACCTCCACCTCGGGCAGCACGTCGGCGAAGGCCTCGACGATCCAGCGAGGGTGATGGTGGTGCAGCGCAAGCGTGCCGATCGGGTCGAGCCCGGTGCTCAGTACTGCCAGCCACTGGTCGAGGTCGCGCTCGGCCACCCGGCGCAGCACCGCGTTGACCAGGCCCGCCACCGATCGCGACACCTCTGCGGCGGCGAGGTCCACTGCTGTGGCCACGGCCGCGTGCGGGGGCACGCGCATCGACAGCAACTGGTGGGCGCCAAGCCGCAGGACATCCAGCACGGCAGGGTCGAGGGCCGTCAGGTCACGCCCCGACGCGCGGGCGATGATCAGGTCGTAGGTGCCACTGAGGCGGCACGTGCCGCTGACCAACTCGGTGGTGAAGGCGGCGTCGCGAGCATCGAGCCCGGCCGCTTCCCGCTGCCGGGCCAGCTCCAGGTTGGCGTAGGCGCCCCGGCCGGAGACTGCCCGCAACACCCGGTAGGCCAGGGTGCGTGCCGGGTCGGTGCGACGAGGACGGGGCCGGCTCACCGGTCGAAGTGCCGTTCGCCGCGCAGTCCGCGGCCCCAATCGGCCGCAGGCATCGGCCGCCTGCCCTGGGGCTGGACTTCGACCAGTTCCAGGTCGCCGTCACCGGTTCCGACCACCACCGTGGTGCGCTCCGTCCGTACCTCCCCCGGCGCCAGGTCGCGGCCGGCCGCCGGTCGGGCCCGCAACACGCGGAACCGTTCGCCGCCGAACAGCGTCCACGCCACCGGGGACGGGTTGCCGGCGCGGACCGCCCGGGCCAGTTGGGCCGCAGGGAGCGACCAGTCGATCCGGAGTTCCTCGACGGTCAGTTTCGGTGCCAGGGTGACCCCTTCTGTGGGCTGGTCTCGGGCTTCGGCCCGCCCGGCTTCCAGGTCGTTCAGGACGTCAGCCAGAAGCCGAGCACCGATCCGCTCAAGGGACCCCAGCGCCTCCCCGGCGGTCTCCTGCTCGCCCAGGCGGTAGTCGTCGGTGGCGAACACCGGGCCCGCGTCCAGGGCCGGCACCAGGCGGAACACCGAGACTCCCGTGACGGGGTCGCCGGCCAGGATGGCGCGCTGGACCGGCGCGGCCCCCCGCCACCGGGGCAGCAAGGAATAGTGGACGTTGATCCAGCCGTGGCGCGGCACCGCGAGCAGCCGCGCGGGGACGAGCGCGCCGTAGGCGACCACCGGGCAGCAGTCGGGAGCCAGTTCACCCAGACGCACTACCACGTCGGTCGCCGAGAGGCTCTCCGGGCGCCACAGCTCCAACCCTCGATCGAGGGCCAGCTGACCAACCGGACTCGGGACCGGGCGCCTGCTGCGACCCCGCGCCGCGTCGGGCCTGGTGAGTACGGCGACGACCTCGTGATCGGTGTGGTCGAGCAGGTGTTCCAGGGTGGCCGCGGCCACAGCGGGGGTCCCGGCGAAGACGAGGCGCATGGCTGTCAGCCTACGGCGTGGGGGTCGACCCGGACCCTGATGCTGCCTTCGGTACGGCGGGCTGTCCGCAAGGACAGCATCGTGCGAAGCGTGCTGATCAGGTGATCGGCATGGCCGAGCGGGCAGCGCAGGGTGACCCGGCTGAGGTCCTGGTCACCGCCCTCAGCCTGGAACGGGCCGATCACCTCCACCGGAGGTGCGGTGTCGATCATGGTCAGGGCGTCGAGCAGCACCCCTTCGGTCCCTTCCAGCGTCACCAGCTTCACCTCCGGGGGGAAGCCGGCCTCACGGCGGTCGGCGAGTTCGCGATCGGCGAAGCCCACGGGGTCCAGCCGGACGAGCGCCTGGACGGCCCGGTCCGTCGGCGGGCCGACCACGAGCACCGTCCCGTCGTCGGAGGCCGGGCGGACCAGTGCGGTCACTGCGAGCCACCTCCGCAGAGCCTCCTCGCCGGCCCGTAGGTCAGGTCTGCGCAACAGCGCGGTCGCGTCCAACACGACCGCGGCGGCGTAGCCGTGGCCGGCTGTCGGTTCGCACCCCGGAGTGGCGGTGACAATCACCGGCTCCTCACCTACCGTCGCCAAGGGATGATCGGCCGCCGACTGCAGGACCACGGTGCCGGGGAACGCCTTCCCGAGTTCTTCCGCGGTTCGGGCGACGCCGACAACCGGGGCGCGCAGCCGGGTGTCGCCGCAGTGCGGGCAACGCCAGGTGCCCGTCACCGGGCCGCACCAGCGGCACCCCGGCCGGACCCGTCCGCCTCCCCAATCGGCCAGCGGCTGCGAGCAGGACGGGCAGGGCGCAAGCTCCCGGCAGCCCTGGCACACCAGGACTGGCAGGTAGCCCGATCGGGGGACCTGGACCAGGACCGGGCCGGAGGCCAGGGCGGCACGGACGGCCGCGAACACCTGATGAGGGACCCGGGCCACGGCCGCCAGCGGATCCCGGGCCAGTGCCGAGTCGGAATCGGCCGCGACCGCGACCCGGGCGCATTCGTGGCGGGCATCTGCCGGCGCGGCCTGAATCGGTGCCAGCCAGCCAGTGGTGACGAGCCGATGCACCTCGGCGGTGCGTGAGCGAGCGGCCAGCAGCAGGCCGCAGCCCGCCAGGTGAGCGCGGAGCGCGGCGACTTCCCGGGCGTGGGGGTAGGGTGCGCGGGGCTCGGCGAAGGAGTCGTTGCCGTCATCCCACAGTGCGACCAGGCCGAGTCGGGGCACTGGGGCGAAGACCGCTGCCCGGGTGCCGAGCACCAGTCGAACCTTGGCGCGGGCTCCGGAGAGGAAGCTGCGGTACCTTGCGGCCGGGCCCGTGTCGGAGTTGAGGGTGACGTAGCTACCTCGGCCGAACACCGCGGCGCAGCGGTCGGCAAGAACGGTCAGGTCGCTCTGCTCGGGGACCAGCAGCAGCACGCCGCGTCCGGAGGCCAGAGTCGCTCGTGCGGCCTCGACCAGGCCACCAGCCCAGTCGCCAGGACCGCCGGGACGGGGAATCACCGTCCAGGCAGCACGGGGACGGTCGCCCCGGCGCAAGGCTGCCAGGAAGCCGGCCCCGTTGGGATACCAGGCCAGCGCGCCGCCGACCGGTGAGTCCAGTCGAGGGGACGGATGCTCGGGCTGGGGCGCCTTCTCGGTCAGCCCATGGCGGGGCGGAACGGCCAGCCTCACCACGTCGGCGAAGCTGCCGGCGTAGTGGTCGGCGACCGCTCGCAGCAGGACGGCCACCTCGGGGTTGAGGACGGGTTCGCCCGAGACGACCTTGTGGAGCGGCAACAGGTCGTCGCGGTCGCTGCCCTCGACGATGTCGAGGATGTACCCGTCCCGGATCCGACCGGCGAACCGGACGCGCACCCGCACACCGGGTACCGCTGTCTCGGTCTGGTCCGGCTGCACCAGGTAGTCGAAGGGCCGGTCGAGATTCGCCAGGGGCACGCTGACGGCGACCCGGGCCACCCGAGGTGCCGACTGGAGCTCAACCACGCCACGATCGTACGGTTCGCCACTGACACCGATCGTCCGGGTCCCGCCCGGGACTGGCGATGTCAGTAGATGAGCACCCGCCCGCCGATCGGCAGGTAGCCCCTCGACCACATCAGGTCCATCGCGCGGTTGTGCAGTCGGACGCAGCCGTGCGACGCCGGTCGGGCCGGCACCGAGGAGAACCCGTGGAAGGCCAGGCCGTAGCTGGTGAAGTACTTGGGGCGCCACAGCCACCCCAACCGGGCGTGCCGCCAGCCGTCGATCTGGCGGAGCACCCGGAAGCTGCCCCGCGGGGTGATCGCCCTGACCAGGCTCCCCGACGCGCTTCGGTAATAGGCCCCCGATCCGGTCGAGGTGTGCAGGATGGTCTGCACTCGACCGTCTCGGACGGCCAGCACCAGCTGGCGGGAGAGGTCGACCTCGACGACCAGGCCGTGGCTGCTCCGGGCCTTCGGCCGGACGCCCCGGTCGAGCGCGGCCAGCGTCCCAGATCCGGCCACACCGCTGCGGGGCAGCCCGGCGGCCTTCTGCAGCGCCAGGACCGCGTACCTGGTGAGGGTTCCGTAGTGGCCGTCCACCGACCCTACCCAGTAGCCCAGGGCCGCGAGCCGGCTCTGCAGGCGACGGACAGCCGTCCCGCTGTCGCCCGGCTCCAGGGCGACCGGCCCGATTGCCGGCGCCAGCGCGGGCAGCGGGACGGCCGCCGGGGCGCGGACCACCTCGGCGCGGGCCGGGACGGCGCCGAGGAGGCTGAGCAGCAGCCCGACCAGCCCGGCCACAACCGGGACGATCCTGCGGTTGGGCACGGCGGGTTCCTCTCGGTTCAGCCGCGCACCGCGCGGGCGAGCATGGCGGCCCGGTCGGTCCGTTCCCAGGTCATCACGTCCAATTCGCGTCCGAAGTGGCCGTAGTTGGTCACCTTGGAGTAGATCGGGCGCAGCAGGTCGAGGTCGCGGATGATGGCCGCGGGTCGCAGATCGAAGACCTGAAGGACCGCGGCGGTGATCTGGTCGAGCGGCACCTTCTCGGTGCCGAAGCATTCGGCGTAGAAGCCGACCGGGTGGGCGCGTCCGATGGCGTAGGCGACCTGGACCTCGCACCGGTCTGCCAGGCCCGCGGCGACGACGTTCTTGGCCACCCAGCGCATCGCGTAGGAGGCGGACCGGTCCACCTTCGAAGGGTCCTTGCCCGAGAAGGCGCCGCCGCCGTGACGGGCCATGCCGCCGTAGGTGTCGACGATGATCTTGCGGCCGGTGAGCCCAGTGTCCCCCTTCGGGCCGCCGATCACGAAGGTTCCGGTGGGATTGACGTGCACGGTGAGGTCGTCGTGGGCGATGTCGTAGCGATCCAGGACAGGTTCGATGACCTCATGGATCACCGACGGCCGGATGACCCGGTCGTAGTCGACCCCCTCCTTGTGCTGGGTGGACACCACCACGGTGTCCACCGCCACCGGGGTGTCGCCGTCGTAGCGGACGGTTACCTGGGTCTTCCCGTCGGGGTAGAGGAAGTCGAGGACGCCGTCCCGGCGGACCTGCGCCAGCTGTTCGCTCAGCCGGTGCGCGATGTCGATCGGCAGCGGCATCAGCGTCGCGGTGTCGGTGCACGCGTAGCCGAACATCATCCCCTGATCCCCGGCGCCCTGGGCGTCGAGCGGGTCGACCGCGTGACCTCTTCTGGTCTCCTCGGCGGTGTCCACGCCTATGGCGATGTCGGGCGACTGGGAGCCCAGCGCGACCAGGACGCCGCAGGAGGCGCCGTCGAAGCTCTTCTCCGAGGAGTCGTAGCCGATCCTGATGATCCGCTTGCGGGCGTGACCGGCGATGTTGACGTAGGCCTTCGTGGTCACCTCACCGGCCACGAGGACCAGGCCGTTGGTGACCAGGGTCTCCACCGCCACCCGGCTGTGGGGATCCTTGGCCAGCAGTTCGTCGAGGATCGTGTCGGACACCGCGTCGGCGATCTTGTCGGGATGCCCCTCGGTGACCGATTCGGAGGTGAAGAACCGGCTCACAGCGTCGTCCTTTCCCTGGCGCGGATGAGTGCCGAAGCGTCGAGGATGGCGTGGGCGATGACGCCCTTCTCGCCGCCGGCGCGGGAGAAGACGCCGTCGGCGGCGATGATCGTGATCTCGTTGGTCGACGCACCGAAGACCTTGCCGCCGCTGACGTCGTTGAGCACGAGCAATTGGCACCCCTTGCGGGCCAGCTTGTCTCTGCCAAGGGCGAGCAGTTCGTCGGGGTCGGCGGCGGTCTCGGCGGCGAAACCCACCAGCACCTGTCCCTGGGGACGGTTGCGCGCGAGTCCGGCCAGCACGTCGGTGGTCTGCACCAGGTCGACGGTGATGCCCCGGTCCCCCGTCTTCTTGATCTTGGTTCCGCTGGTGGCGGCGGGTGCGAAGTCCGCGGGGGCGGCCGCCATCACCACCAGGTCCGCCGTGGGCGCGAGCTCGGCCATCGCCGTGGCCAGGTCCGAGGTCGAGGTGACCGGGACGCCGCGCACCCCGGCGGGCAGCGGCAGGTTCAGGTTGGCCGCGACAACGGTGACGTCGGCGCCGCGCTGGACGGCGGCCCGAGCCAGGGCCAGACCCATCAGCCCAGAGGAGGAGTTGCCGATGAAGCGGACGGGGTCGAGGTGCTCGCGGGTCCCGCCGGCGCTGATCACGACCTGCTGCCCAGCCAGATCGCGGGCCGCCATCGCGGCGATCGCTGCCGGCCGCTGCAGGGCGGCCAGCGCGACCTGCTCGATGTCGTCGGGTTCGGGCATCCGTCCTTCGCCGGAGTCGGCCCCGGTGAGCCGGCCTTCGGCCGGACGCATCACGATGACGCCACGCGAGCGCAGCGTGGCCACGTTCGCCTGCGTGGCCGGGTGGTGCCACATTTCGGTGTGCATGGCCGGCACCATCAGCACCGGGCAGCGCGCAGTGAGCAGGACGTTGGTGAGCAGGTCGTCGGCACGGCCCGCGGCGGCGCGCGCCAGCAGATCCGCGGTCGCCGGTGCGACGACGACCAGATCGCTGTCCTGACCGAACCGGACGTGCGGGACCTCGTGGACGTCGTCCCAGACCTCCGTGCGCACCGGGTGGCCCGACAGCGCTGCCCAGGTGGTTTCACCGACGAATCTCAGCGCGGCCTGCGTCGGCACGACACGGACCTCATGGCCGGACTCCGCGAACCGCCGAAGAAGCAGGCACGACTTGTAGGCCGCGATACCCCCGGCGACTCCGAGCAGAATCCGGCTCATGGGGCGGGCCTCAGCCCAGGTCGTCGGTGCCGAAGGTGTCGAGCCCGAAATCGGGATCGGCTTCGGCCTCGGCACGGGCGGCCGCCTCAGCCTCGGGGTCGATGTCGGTGCAGTCCAGGACCCCGGAGTTGATCTCGCGCAGCGCGATCGACAGGGGCTTCTCCTGCACGCCCACCTCGACCAGGGGGCCCACGTTCTCCAGCAGGCCCTCGCCGAGTTGTGAGTAGTAGGCATTGATCTGGCGCGCTCGCTTCGCGGCGAACAGCACCAACCGGTACTTCGAATCGACCTTCGTCAGCAGTTCGTCGATCGGCGGGTTGGTGATCCCCTCGGGAGTGTGAATGCTCAAAATTAGCCTTCTGGTGAGTCGGACGCGGGCCGCAGACGCGCGGCACCCTTCACAGGCCCAGCAAGCCTACCAACTCATCGACGGCAGCACCCAAATCGTCGTTGACCACGACGTGCTCGAACTCCTGCTGGGCGGCCAGTTCGAGCTGGGCGGACTCCAAGCGACGAGCCATCTCGGCCGGCGTTTCGGTGCCGCGTACTGCCAGCCGCTGCTGGAGCGCCCCCTGGTCGGGCGGGGCGATGAACACGAAGCGGGCCTGCGGAAGGTGCTCGCGGATTTGCCGGGCGCCCTGGATGTCGATTTCGAGGATCACGTGCCTGCCCGCGGCCACGGCGGCCCGGACCGGGGCGGCCGGTGTGCCGTACCTGGCCGAGCCGTGCACTTGAGCCCACTCCAGCAGGCCGTCGTTGGCGATCAGCTCGTCGAACTCCGCGTCGGTGACGAACAGGTAGTGCACCCCGTTGATTTCACCTGCGCGCGGAGGTCGGGTGGTGGCGGACACCGAGACCCACACCTGCGGATGACGGCCGCGCAGGGCGGAGACCACCGTTCCTTTGCCGACCGCCGTCGGTCCGGAGATGACGGTGACGTCACCTGTCACCGAACTCGGCCTTCAGCCCCGCCAGTTGGTGCCGTCCAAGGCCGCGGATCCGCCGGTTGGGTGCGATGTCGAAGCGTTCCATGACCGCCGCAGCGCGCTTCTCTCCCACGCGGGGCAGGGCCTTCAGCAGGTCGACCACCTTCACGTGGGCCAGTACATCGTCGTCGGCGGCGGCGTCCAACGCCTGACTCAGCGTGAGGGCGCCGGAGCGGACCTTGCCCTTGAGTTCGGCGCGCCGGCGGCGGGCCTGGGTTGCGGCGGCACGAGCAGCCTCGAGTTGCTCGGTGGTGAGCTGAGGGATGGTCACAGTCTTCTCCGGCTCGTCGTGGTGGTCGAGTGCTTTCAACTTAGCGGCTGTCGGCGGTCGGCGTAACGCCTTCTGAAAGGCTCGTCCAGCGCTCAGGAGGCCAGCAATTCGGACACCTTGGCGCGCAGTGCGGTCCGATCCGGACCGGCTGAGATCACACCCCGACCCACCACAGCCAGCACCTGGTCCACCGCGTCGCCGAACAGCTCAGGGAGGTCCTCCATCCGTCCGCCCTGGAAGCCGATTCCGGGCACGAGGATGGAACCGTTGAAGTCGGACACGTCGCAGCCGAGCGAGTCATGGGTGCCGCCCACCACCAGGCCGATCGCCTTCTGCCGGGACTGGTGGTTGGCTTCGGTGGCGGCATCGATGATGCCCTGGACCACCGAGCCGTCCTGGGACAGCGCCAGTTGCACCTGGCCGCCCTCCGGGTTCGAGGTTCGCGCCAGAACGTAAACACCGCGCTCGTAGCGGTGGGCGCGCTCGAAGGCGGGGGCCAGGGACCCGAATCCCAGGTAGGGCGAGAGGGTGATGGCGTCCGCGGCCAACGGCGAGCCGTCGGCGAGGTAGGCGTCGGCGTAGGCGTCCATGGTGGACCCGATATCGCCGCGCTTGACGTCGAGGATGCTCAGGGCGCCGCAGCCGGCGATGTCGGCGAGAACGCGCTCCAGAACCGCGATGCCAGCCGAGCCGTAGGCCTCGAAGAACGCCGATTGGGGCTTGAACGCGGCCACCTGATCGCCCAGCGCCTCCACCAGGTGGCGGGAGCAGCGCTCCAGCCCGGAGGCGGTGACCTCCAGCCCCCAGGACCTCAACAGTGACGGATGGGGATCGATGCCGACACACAGGGCGCCCCGGTCGGCCACCACGGCCCGGAGCCGCCGCCAGTAGGTTGTCACAGGTCACGCCTCCTCAGGTCCCGGGCGTTGATCTCCCTGGCCAAGGCAGGGCCGCCGTAGATGAAGCCAGTGTAAAGCTGGACCAGCCTGGCGCCGGCGTCGAACAGAGCCATCGCATCCTCGGCGGTCATAACCCCGCCGACCCCGATCACCGGCAGGCGGGTGTGGCCGGCGAGGTAGCCGACCACTTCCCTGGCCCGCTCGGTGAGTGGACGGCCGGAGAGCCCGCCGGCCTCGGTGGCCAGGGCGGCGTCGGCCGGACGAACACCATGGCGGGACAGCGTGGTGTTGGTGGCGATCATGCCGGCGATTCCGGCGGACTCGCAGGAGCTCAGCACCTCGTCCAGTTGCGGCCGGCTCAGGTCCGGGGCCACCTTGACGAAGATCGGCACCGGGGCCGCCCCGGTGCCCTCGGCCAACGTGCGGGACTCCCCCACCAAGGCCGCGGTCAGCGTGGCCAGTGCCCCGCCGTCCTGCAGAGTGCGCAGGTTGGGCGTGTTGGGGCTGGAGACGTTGATGGCGACGTAGTCGGCATGCGGCGCCACCAGGCGCAACGAGACCAGGTAGTCCTCCACGGCATCGTCGACCGGGACCGTCCGGCTCTTGCCGATGGAGATCCCCACCGGGCCGCCGGCCGCCGCGTTGCCCCGCCAGATGCCCTGGGCGGCTAGCGAACCCGCCAGTGCCGTAGCCCCGGCGTTGTTGAAGCCCATCCGGTTGATGAGAGCGCCACTGTCGGCGAGCCGGAAGATGCGCGGGCGGTCGTTGCCCGGCTGCGCGTGGGCGGTGACGGTACCGAGCTCGGCGAAGCCGAAGCCAAGAGCTCCCCACGCACGGACGGCAGCCCCGTCCTTGTCCATGCCGGCGGCCAGGCCCACCCGGCTTGGGAACCGGACGCCGGCAACCTCGATCGCGCGCCCGGGGCCGGAGGCCAGCAGCCGCAGCAGGGCCAGCGCAGCCGGTGACCGGGACGCCGAGGCGAGGATCCCGATGAGCTGCTCGTGGATCGCCTCGGGATCGCCGTGATGGCTGGCGAACAGGACGGGTCGCAGCACCCGCTGGTAGCCGCCGCGCAGCAGCGGAACGGGCAGGCTCATCCGCCGAGCGTGCCGAGTTCGGCGCGCACGTCCGCGCTCCAGGCCTGCAGCGAGCGGACGCCGACGGCGCCGCGACGCAGCGCTTCGATGCCGTGCACGCAGGCCGCAAGGCCTTGGACGGTCGTCACGCACGGCACGTCGGCGAGGATGGCCGCACTACGGATCTCCCAGCCGTCCCGCCGTGGGCTGCCGTCCTTGCTCTGGCCGTGCGGGGTGTTGAAGATCAGGTCCACCTCGCCGTCCAGGATCGCCTGCACGACGGTCTTCTCACCGTTGGGCCCCGGCCCTTGGGAGGCCTTACGGATCACGGTGACGTCGACGTCCTGCCGGCGCAGCACCTGCGCGGTGCCTTCGGTGGCCAGGACCTTGAAGCCCAGGTCGGCCAGCCGTTTGACCGGGAAGATGGCGTGCCGCTTGTCCCGGTTCGCCACCGACACGAACACCGTGCCGGTCGTCGGGACGTTGCCGAACGAGGAGGCCTGGCTCTTGGCGAAGGCGGTGCCGAACGTGACGTCGAGCCCCATCACCTCGCCGGTGGACTTCATCTCCGGGCCGAGAAGGGTGTCCACCCAGGTCCCGTCCGCGGTGCGGAACCGGTTGAAAGGCATCACCGCCTCTTTGACCGCCATCGGGGCAGACTCCAACGTGGCGGTGCCGTCGAGGGTGCGCCTCAGGAGCCCGGCGTCACGGAGTTCGGCGATGGTCGCGCCCAGGGAGATCCGGGCCGCGGCCTTGGCCAGCTGGGTGTCGGTGGCCTTGGACACGAACGGGACGGTCCGCGACGCCCGGGGGTTGGCCTCCAGGACGTAGAGGACGTCGCCCAGCAGGGCGAACTGGATGTTCAGCAGTCCGCGCACCCCGATGCCCGCTGCGATCGCCTCGGTGGACGTGCGGATCCGGTCGATGATCTCGCTGCCGAGGGTGATGGGAGGTAGGGAACAGGCCGAGTCCCCGGAGTGGATGCCGGCCTCCTCGATGTG